>DASYRX010000152.1:0-4309 GCA_036003845.1 Gemmatimonadaceae bacterium
CGATGCCGAAATCGGCGACCAGAGCGTGATCGCCTTGCAGTAGCACGTTCTCTGGCTTGACGTCCCGGTGCACGACGCCGTGGCGGTGCGCGTACTCGAGCGCGTCCGCCATCTCTCGCACGAGCTGCAGGGCGACATCCACAGGCAGGCGGCGCTCGCGCGCCAGCCGCGAGCGCAGCGTCTCACCCACGACGAACGGCATAACGTACCAGACCAGGCCGTCGCCGCTGCCCGAGTCGAATAACGGGAGGATGTGCGGATGCTGCAGCGATGCCGTGACCCGGATCTCTTCGAGGAACCGATCTGCCCCGACAGCCGCCGCGAGCTCCTCGCGCAGCACCTTGATCGCGACGCGGCGCTCGTGTCGAAGGTCGAAGGCCAAGTGGACGGTGGCCATCCCGCCGCGACCGATCTCGCGCTCGATGCGATAACGGCCGGCGAGCGCCTTCGCGAGCCGCATGCTGAGCGGCACTACGTTGGCGTCGGCGAATACCTCGGCGGCGGGCCGCTCCAGGAAGTCGTCTGCCGGATCGTGCGCAGCGAGCAGCGACGCGACCTCACGCCGCAGCTCTTCGTTCTCTCCGCATGCCTCGGCGACGAACGCATCGCGTTGCGCCCGTTCGAAGTTGAGCGCTCCACGGAGGATGGCCTCCACCATGCGCCAGCGTTCAGGGGTCATCGGCGGTGTAGCACGCTCCGCTCCGGCTTTTGGCATCGGCGTCGTCAGCTCCCGAGCTCGCGGCGCAGCCACATGCGCGCGATGGCCCATTCGCGACCGACCGTCGCGGTAGAGACGCCTAACGCCGCTGCCGTCTCGGGGATGCTGAGCCCGGCGAAGTAACGCAGCTCCACCAATCGGGCCTTCTGCGGATCCATCAACGCGAGACGGGAGAGAGCGTCGTCGAGCGCGATCACATCCACCGGGTCGATTGGCGCCCCGCCGCCGTTAGGCGCGCCGGATTGTGCGATGAAGAAATCCGCGTCGCCGAGCGAAACCTGCACCGCGTTGCCGCCGCGTTTGAGAGCGTGGCGCGTGCGAGCATGGTCCAGCAGCACGCGTCGCATCATCTGCGCGGCGATGGCGAAGAACTGCGTCCTGCTCTCCCACCGCGCATCCTGCTGATCGCCAAGCCGCAGCCATGCCTCGTGAACGAGGGCTGTGGGCTGAAGCGTGTGCCCCTGCTCGCGGCGTAGCGCGAGCTCGGCCTGGCGGCGGAGCTCCGCGTACACGAGCCTAACGAGCGACTCGCTTGCTTGAACGTCGCCAGCGCCCCATGCACGCAGGAGCTCGGTTACCGCGTGCCCCGGGTCGCCAGCGTGTCGCGCGGCGCTAGCCGCGGTCGGTAAGGCCGAAGATGTTGCGGCGACGTCAGTTGGAGTGATGGGCATAGTCGTTCTGGGTCGCCGGATCGGTTGAGTCTCCGATTGGACAGCACGCTCGCTGATTGGGTTGAACCCAGTTCTTCGCGCTATGGGAAGAGGCGCCCGCGCGCCGTTTCTCATGGAGATGACAATGACTACGCCTTATCGCCGTGCCTTCGTTTCGATGGCCGCTACGATGACCATAGCGCTCGCGCTCGGCGCCTGCGTTCGTCCGTTGCCGCCGAGGCCGGAGGTAGTCTCGTTGAGCGACGATCGTCCGCTCACCTTTCGATTCGACAATGAAGGCCGCGAACATGTGCACGTCTACCTGATCGGCGTGGCGCGTCAGTGGCTGCTCGGCCGAGTGGAGCCAGGGGCGATCGCGACTCTGAGGATTCCCGCGGACGCGATCGAGGAGAGTGCTGCCTTCGTGCGCCTCGCGGTGCTTACAGGCGAACGAGTGACATTACAGGCATCCAGCCATCCGCGCGCGACGCTGACGATCGCGCAGCCTGTGTCCGCCGTGTTGGCGCAGCGATGGCGATTCTCGGAGGGCAACCTCACCTCGCTGACGCGCCAGGAATTTCCGTAGCTGACCCGTTACGTTGGAGCGCTCTGCAAGCAGGCGCTGCCTAACAAGCGCTTGTGCGAACCCGTTAGGCGGCGCTCCGAACTCCTTGGAGATCGCCCCCAACGCCATACGCACGCCGATCTCGCTGGTGCGCTGTGTGACAGCGTACGAGAGTACTCCGTTGATTCCTAACGACGCGAGCAGCAGCGCGAATGCGACCAATAGCGCCGTGCTCGTCTTGTCGTGACCATCCGGCGACTCATCCGGCGCGGTCCCTTGGCAACGCTGCCTAACGTGCGCTGCAGTAGACGGGCGCTACGACGTCCTGGCTTCGTTATCGATCCGGCATCTCGCGTGCTGCTGCGGAATGGAAGTTTGCGTATGTTCAACCATGCGCCCGCAGCGGACTCTCATCGGGGTCGCCAGCCTGCTTATCGTCGTTGCCTGCGCAGGAGCCATGTACCAATGGCTTGCGACGCGACGCGAGTTGGCGGCGACCCCAATGCCGGGACGACTCGTGGATATCGGAGGACATCGACTCCATGTGTGGTGCACTGGAGAAGGAGCACCTTCAGTCATCCTGGAATCCGGGCTCGGGGGCTCAAGCGTCGACTGGGGGTTCGTGCAACCCGAGATCGCGAAATTCACGCGCGTCTGCTCCTACGACCGAGCGGGGATGGGGTACAGCCAAACGGGACCATCCCCTCGCACGGCACGGCAAATCGCCCGCGAACTTCGTCAACTGCTAGACAGCAGTGGCATACGTGAACCGGCCGTGCTTGTCGGGGCATCTCTTGGCGGTTTCACTGTGCGCGTCTTCGCATCCGAATACGGCGATCGCGTAGCGGGTCTCGTCCTCGTGGACGCGTCGCATGAAGACCAGCAGCATGACACTCCCGCGATCGCGCCGATTGTGCCATTTCTCTCCTCGATAGGAGCACTTCGACTGGTTGGTGTTTCGTTCGGCTTGCGGCCAGCCTCGTTGCCTCCATCCGTACGCGAATTCGCCGAGGCCACCCAGTTCCGCGCTGCGGGTTATCGAGCAGCAGCGGACGAGATTGTCCATGTGCGCGAGAGTGCAGGCGAAGTAAGGGCGACTCGCCGCAAGCTCAACGTTCCAGTGGTCGTGGTGTCAGCCGGCCGAGGTGCCGATGCCGAGTGGCTGAACCTGCAACGTGACCAGGTGTCGCTATCGGAACGAGGCTGTCAGATTATCGCCGAGCAATCGGGTCATGTCGTCGTAATCGATCAGCCACAAGTCGTGGTGGACGCGGTCCGCTCAGTTGTGGAGAACTCCAGAGGCCAAAACAGAAAGGAATCGCCCTGTGGATCGCGCGTTGCGAACGCTGCCGTGCCGCCTAACGGGGCATTGGCATCCGACCGCCGCTACCGGACGGCCAACACACAGCGTAGCGAGCATGAGATGATGCGCCGCCTCCGTTAGGCCGCACGCATCCTAGCGTCGGCTGTGCTTCAATGAGGATCTCGCTGTCCATGAATCCTGAGCAGGAACTGCTCGCTGTCGTTCGCGAGTGGGACCGCGCCATAGTCCAGAACGAGCTGAAGCGATCGGTCGTTTCATGGCTGACGATTGGACCATCGTCGGTGCCGATGGCAGCACCAGCGACAAAACCACTTTTCTCGGTCTGGTCAGGGCGGGAGTGCTCAGCCACGACCTGATGCAGCGGGCCGGTTCATGAATGTCGCAGGGCACGATGTGCGGCCTAACAAGGCGTTAAAGACGCCGCGCACTCGTTAGGATGGACTGCGGTGTAGCTGAAGCGCAAATCCGTGGCGGCAACATGAGGACTCTGCAGTGAAAGCATCCATCTTTATTGGCACTAGCCTCGACGGCTTCATCGCGCGCGCCAATGGTGACCTCGATTTTCTCCCGCCTGGCGGTGGCGAACCCCACGGCTACGATGAGTTCATGGCAACGGTGGATGCCTTGGTCATCGGCCGCAACACTTTCGAGACGGTCCTGACCTTTGACGCGTGGCCCTATGGCGATAAGCCCGTGTTCGTGCTGAGCGCTCGTCCGCTCGCCCCCACGCCGCCCGGGGCTGTGGTGGAACGAATGTCTGGAGCGCCGACCGACATCGTGTCGCAGCTGGCCGCTCGCGGCATCCGGCACATTTACGTGGATGGCGGGATAACCATTCAGCGGTTTCTTCAGGCCGGGCTCGTTCATCGTCTCATTATCACGCGCGTTCCGGTGCTCATCGGTGCTGGAATCCCGCTCTTTGGCCCACTAGAGCGGGATATCACCCTCAGACACGTCGCGACGCGCCAGTACGCCAGCGGCCTCGTCCAGAGTGAGTATATTGTTGCCGCCTAACAAGCGCTGCGGAACGAAGGGCTGTGTGGCGCCGCCAC
>DASYRX010000153.1:0-20911 GCA_036003845.1 Gemmatimonadaceae bacterium
GCGTCGGTCGCGCTTTTCAATAATGCTGACGACGTGGACGCACTCCTCGCGGTGACAAAGAGAATGATGTGATCACGTCCATCGGCGAGATCGTTCGCGGGGACGCCGATGTGTTTCCGCCGTACCTCTACGAAGCGTATCGCGCCACGATCCGCCGAGCGCCTCGCATGCCGCTCGTCGAGGTGCCGCTCGAGTTAGCGGAGCTGAGCGGCCCGCTGCCTAACGCGATCCCGGTGACGTCCGACGACGGCGACCTAACCCGGAACGCCGGCACTGGAGGCGAGGCGATTGGCCAGCGGCTCATCGTCACTGGTCGGGTGTCCGACAGCCGCGGCGCAGCGATGCCGGATGTGCTCATCGAGGTGTGGCAGGCTAACGCAGCCGGCCGCTACATCCACAAGAGCGATCAGTGGCCCGGACCTCTGGATCCCAATTTTCTCGGGATCGGGCGCTGCCGCACCGACGGCGACGGCACCTATCGATTCCTGACGGTGCGGCCCGGCGCCTATCCGTGGCGCAATCACCCTAACGCGTGGCGACCGGCGCACATTCATTTCTCAGTGCTTGGACCGTCCTGGTCCAACCGGCTGGTTACGCAGATGTACTTCGCCGACGATCCGCTCCTCGCACAGGATCCCATTTTCAACGCTGTGCCCGAAGCGGCGCGCTCTCGCTTGGTCGCTGCTTATGCGCACGAGGTAACAGAGCCGGAATGGGCGCTTGGATGGCGCTGGAACATCGTGCTCGACGGCGCAAACGCCACGGTTTTCGAGGAGCCAGGACCGGCGTGAATGCATCGCTAACGCCAGCGCAAACCGTCGGGCCGTTTTTCCACGACTGCCTCCTGCGCGGCGACGGGCTCGCGTCAGATGTTGCGGGCGAAGGGGAACGAATCTGCCTGCGCGGCTTCGTCTACGACGGTGACGGCGTTGGCGTGCCGGACGCGATGCTGGAATGCTGGCAAGCCGATCGCTTCACGCGCGTCGGCACCGATGCTCGTGGAGCCTACACACTGAACATCATCAGTCCGAACAGCGTTCGTGCGAGCGGCAGCTTAACGCAGGCGCCGCACGTTTCGCTCGCGATCTTTGCGCGCGGACTGCTCAATCATCTCTTCACTCGCGTCTATTTCGCAGACAACGCCTTGAACGCACGTGATCCGGTTCTGCTGCGCGTTCCAGCCAACCGGCGCCAGACGTTGATCGCAATGCGCGACGCCGATCAGTCCGAGCCCGCGTTCCGCTTCGATATCGTGCTGCAAGGAAACGGCGAGACGGTCTTCTTCGATTTCAAGTAGCGTTGCCTTTAATGACCGAACCTAACGAGATCGAGCGCATCTTTTCGCCCGCTGGTTACGTCGAGCGCTTGTTGCGTTTCGAGGCGGCGCTCGCGCGCGCCGAAGCACGCGCTGGACTGATTCCGCAGGATGCAGCGACAGCGATAGCGTCGAAATGCGATGTCGCGCTGTTCGACGTCCCTGCGATCGTGCACGAGGCGGCAAGCAGAGGAACACCCCTCCTGCCGCTTCTGGAGCGGCTCTCGCAGAACCTACCTAACGAGGCCATGCCGTACGTGCACATGGGTGCCACGAGTCAGGATGCCAGTGACAGCGCACTCGTGCTTCAGATGCGGGCTGGCCTCGATGCGCTGACGGCGGAGCTCCGCGGTCTGTGCGACGCGGCTGCTGGCCTGGCCGAGGGACATCGACGCAGCGTGATGCCGGGGCGGACCTTTCTGCAGCATGCAGTGCCGATCACGTTCGGACTCAAAGCGGCGCGCTGGCTGGCGGCTGTCGCACGACAATTACGCGCGCTGGATGCGCTGCGTCGCGACGCGCTCGTCCTGCAGTTTGGCGGAGCGGCGGGCACATTGGCAGCGCTAGCGCCTAACGGCGCGCAAGTAGCCCAGTACCTCGCCGACGAATTGCAATTGCCGCTTCCTGACATGCCGTGGCATGCCGAACGCGATCGCCCCGCGACTGTCGCAACGACGTTAGGTGTGACCGCTGGTGTTCTCGGCAAGATCGCAATGGACGTCGTGTTACTTTCACAAACCGAGATCGCCGAAGTGAGCGAGGGGTTCGCGGAAGGGAAGGGTATGTCATCGACAATGCCCCAGAAACGCAATCCCGTAGACGCAATAGAAGCACTCTCGGCATCGCGACTCGCGATCGGCGTCGTCCCAGTCGTCCTCGCGGCGATGTCGCAGGAACACGAACGTGGCGCCGGCGGCTGGCAGACGGAGTCGCGCGCCATCCAGGACATCTTCCGGCACACGTGTCGTGCGGCGCTGCACGTCCGAGCCGCTTTGAGCATGCTCGAAGTGAATCCAACGCGGATGCGGGCGAACATCGAAAGAAGTAAAGGAACACTCATGGCCGAGTCGCTCGCTGTAGCACTCGCCCGTGCCATGCCGCGCCCCGATGCACAACGCCTGGCCGGAGAGCTGAGCGCGAGCGCGTTGACAAGTGGCACCAGCCTTTCCGAGGTCGCACGCGCCGACACGCGCGTCCGCGCTGTGCTTGCAGCGGATGCTCTGAATGACGCGCTCGATCCCATGACCTACCTCGGCACCAGCGACGCGACGATCGATCGCGCGCTCCAGTCCTGGCGCGAGTATGGAGCTCAAGCGACGCGATGATCCGCGGTGCCGTGGCCGATACGGGTATCGCGTATCGCGTGGATGGGCCGGCGGATGCTCCCGTGGTTGTGTTTATCAACTCGCTAGGCACCGACCACCGCATGTGGGATCCGCAGCTGTCGGCGTTCAGCGAACGTTTCCGTGTCGTTCGCTACGACTCGTGCGGCCACGGTGCGTCCGTCTTGCGACCTGGAGCCGTCACAATAGATGTGCTGGGGCGTGACCTCGTGCTGCTGCTTGACAACCTCGCGATCGAGTGCGCGCACCTCTGTGGCTGCTCGTTAGGTGGAGTGATTACGCTGTGGACTGCGACGCACTATCCAGCACGAGTAAACCGCGCCGTGGTGGCGAACTCCGGTGCAAAGGTCGGGACAGCAGAAGGCTGGGACGCGCGAATCGCCGCGGTGCGCCGAGGCGGGATGGCCGCCATGCGCGAGCCGACTCTCGGCAGGTTCTTCAGCGAGCGCTTTCGGTCAGATCATGCAGGCGAGACACAGCGAATAGCGGAGACGCTCGACGCCGTTGATCCCGAGGGGTACATCGCCGCATGTCAGGCGCTGCGAGACGCGGATCTTCGGCCCAGTGTGTCATCGATTCAGGTCCCGACGTTGATTGTCGCTGGTGCTCTCGACGTAGCCACGCCACCACGGCTCCAGGAAGAGCTCCACGCCGCGATCCCTGCGAGCCAGCTTCTCGTCATCGCCGAAGCTGCGCACTTGAGCAACATCGAGCAGCCCGACGTCTTCAACGAACGAGTGCTTGCGTTCCTCGAGGCGTCTGCTTAGCGACTGGGAACGGTCGGAACCTAACGAGTCGCCGGCTCGCTGGACTCCGATCTTGAGCACTTCAGCGGCTCGCACTGACGACGCAGCGACCCCAATCCTTCCAGGGCGCTTCACTGGGTCCACACCCCTCCGCACGAGCGGATGGTGACCCAGCTCCCTGCGCCCAACGGGTCCCGCGCCCATCCTGAAACGGTCGCGCACCAGGCCGTGACAAGGTGTTGCGCATGCCTCGTGAGATCGTGTACTGACACGGAATTCTATAGATGGCTCGACATCGTTGGAGAAAGCCCATAGGGATGCCGGTCATGGTCGCTGAAGGCGGGTCGACGGCGAGAAACGGGAACGACGTAGAGCCGGAGCTGCGCGCCGTGGCAATCGATGCCATGAAACGCCAACGACTCCGTCTCTTGCAGTTCACGTTCACCCGTACCCCACACGGCCGTTGCCACGCTGAAGTCGAATTCGAGTGGCTGGAAGGCGAGCGCATTAGCGGGAAAGCCGACGGTATCGCCAGCACCCTTGGTGACCTGCGGCTTCCGGCTGACGCGACCCTCCGGGCGATCGAAGCGTTCGCACGCGGTACAGTCCAATTAGAGCTTATCGGTGTCAAATCGATGCGGGCCTTCGATGACACCGTGGTCATTGTGAGTGTCTTACTACGTAGCGGCGGGGAAGTAACTCGTCTCCTCGGCTGCGCGCTCGCTGGTGATGATCTCCTGCGCGGCGTCGTAGTCGCAACATTGCAGGCGACGAACCGCGTAGTCGGCAACACCATCGCGACTCGGTAGTACCAGGAGGGCGGAGGTACCGCCCAACGTGCCTGGGTGTAACATTGCGGCGCGCTTCGGGCGTGCTGTCTGTCTAGGAGGTCTGCTTTGGCCTTGTTACGCCGACTTGTCCTGCTGGCCCTGACGACCGTCGTTGCTGCGTGCGCGTCGCAAAGCGTCGCGCGTGGACCAAGCGATGGAGTGAGCCCAGAAGGACGGCCAGCGCCTAACGCGAAGCACGACTCGCTGGTGGTGCACGCGTCCGCGGGAGAGCTCGTTCCCACGCGCGCGGCGCACGACAGCATCGCGATCTCGCTGCGCGATATCATGAGTGGTGCGTTGTCGATCTTCGGTGACACGCTCCCAACGGGCGCGGCGCCACAGGCGCCGACCATCATCGAGGCCGCCGACAGCATGGCCGCGGCACTCGTCGAGGACCCCGAACCGACGTGGGACATCGACGTCAGATCATACGAGACACACGAACGTGTGCAGAAGTACATCTCGATCTTCAGCGGCTCGGCACGACCAACGTTCGCGCGCTGGATGCAGCAGGGTGTGCGCTACATGCCGATGATCCGCGAGCGCCTACGTGCGCGCGGCATTCCGGAGGACATGAGCTACCTCGCTCTCATCGAGAGCGGCTATAGCCCGCACGCGTACTCGCGCTCGGCTGCCGTTGGAATGTGGCAGTTCATGACGCGCACCGGACGCGGGATGGGGCTGCGCATCGACTGGTGGGTGGACGAGCGCCGCGATCCGATCGAATCGACCGACGCCGCCGTACGCTTTCTCAGAAGTTTGCGCGAACAGTTCGGTTCCCTCTATCTCGCTGCCGCCGCGTACAACGGCGGGCCGGGGCGCGTCGCGAGAGGCCTAACGAGAATCGACGACGACCTCCAGGGCGACGACGATGCATTCTTCGCGCTGGCCGGCACGCGCTTGCTGCGCGCCGAAACGAAGGATTACGTGCCGAAGCTCATCGCAGCCGCGCTCCTCGCAAAGAATGCCAGGAAGTTCGGCTTCGACATCGACTCCGCGGCGCCGTTTGCGTACGACTCGGCGAAGGTGCCGGCGGCAACGCCGCTCAGCGCCGTTGCCAAGGCAGCGCGCACGCACATCTCAGTGATCCGCGATCTCAATCCGCACGTCCTTCGTGGAGTGACGCCGCCAAAGGACTCGTTCCTCGTGCGCATTCCAGTCGGGCGCGCCGATTCGTTCCCAGCGCTGTTTAATGCGCTGACCGAGAATGACCGGCGCGCCTATAGGAAGGTCGTCACGAAGAAAGGAATGACGCTCAAGCGAATCGCCCAAACTCACGAGATCGAGGCGAATGAGATCCGCTGGTATAATCCAAAGCTCAAGGTAACGAAGAAGGGCGTACTGACGGCGGGCCAGACACTGCTCGTTCCGACGCCTAACACCGTTGAAGCCGCGTTCGACGTACCGAACCCGGAGATCGAGCGCTACGGCTCGTCGCGCGTTGGATCGCGCACCGTGCACGTCGTCAAGCGAGGTGAGAACCTCGGCGTGATCGCAAGGCGGTACCGCACGTCAGTGTCGATGCTCATGCGACTCAATGGACTGAAGAAGCAAGTAATCATCCCCGGACAATCGATCATCGTGCGGTCCAGCGCTGCGCGAAAGACCGCGAGAAAGGCTGCAGGCTAGCTGTCAGCTATCGGCTGCCAGCCGTCAGCTGACAGCAGCGCGTTAGGCAAGCAAAAGGGCGGTCCAATTGGACCGCCCTTTCTTTGCCACCATCGTGCTCAGCAGCTTACTGCAGAAATCCGTTGCCTCGATAACCACGCAACACGATCTGATCGTATCCGTTGGAGGGGTCGATGCCCATCTCCTTCTCGATCAACACGGCCAACGCACCGCGATTGTAGACCAGGAGGGCAGTCCGCACGGAGCCGTATTGCTTCAGCATGTCGTGCAAATAGCGGAAGCCAATGCGCAGGTTGGTGTGGCGGTCGTGCAGATCCTCGATTGAGATACCAGGCTCGTAGATCCGAGCTGTCTTTGGCATCAGCTGCGTCAGCCCGATCGCCCCGACGGAGCTCTTGGCACCTTCGTGGAAGCGGCTCTCGAGCCGAACCACGCGGAAAGCCAGGTCGGGGTCGATGTTCTGACCCACGGCTTCTTCGTGGATGGCGGCCGCCAGATCGGCACTGATTCCATACCGGCGAGCGTACCGGAAGACCTGATTCCACTTCTCGAGGTCCTCACCGGCAAACCAGTTGTTGTCGCTCGAATCGGCTGAGACACTATCGCTGCCGGGTACCAACCTGTCACTAGAAACTACGGCTGCCTGCGCCGGATCAGCGTTCCAATCCCAGGCCGCAGCGACCGACGTGCTGACGAAGCCGAGGAGAATCAGCGCTGCACGGGTTTTCCGTTTGCGACGTAACCGATCCCCATAGTGCGCATAGGTACGACTTAGATCGTGCATCAAGCCTCCTATCGTTGAAGACCCGGGAGTCGCCGTCGACAGCGCCAACCCGATTCTTGCCAAAGCGGCGAACCTCTGGGGCTAAGGCCTTATGTAGTGCCCCGAGCGTCCGCCGCGCTTTTCGTTGAGACAAATCTCACCAATTTCTGTTCCTTTATCTACCCCCTTCACCATGTCGTAAATAGTGATCAGTGCCACACTTACGGCAATAATTGCCTCCATTTCCACGCCGGTTGACGCAACTGTCACGACGGTGGACTCCGCCCGCACACCTGGGAGGGAATCGTCCAGCGATAGGTCAATCTGGATGTCAGCCAACGGCAGCTGATGACAGAGCGGGATCAGCTCCGCGGTCCGTTTGGCCGCCATGATTCCGGCCACGCGCGAAACACCCAGAACGTCCCCTTTCTTGAGCGTGTTGTCACGGATCGCCTGCAAGGTCGCTGGCGCCATGGTGATCACCCCCGACGCCCGAGCTAAGCGCTCGGTGGCGGGCTTCTTGGAGACATCTACCATCCGGGCAGTGCCCGTGTTGTCCACGTGCGTGAGGTCTGGCATAAGCCTCCAGGCCGGCTAGTAGCGCAACGAATGCGCCAAACGGTCCACGAGATCGGCTGTAACCAATGCCGGGTTGACGTTGGTCAGGGTGGATTCCCGTGCATCCTCCACGATCTCGACGGCTTTGGCGAAGCGCACCGCCGTCTCGTGGTCGCCGGTCAGCGCGGCCTGTCGAGCGTTTTCATGGAGTTGGACAGTGACGGCGTCGAGAACGTCGCTGAAGCCACCGCGTGCCCCCCAGGACCCCTGTTGCAACGCGGCGCCGTAGCCCCTGGCTGCATCTCCGGACGCCGCCGCCTCGACGATCGCGGCGGCTCGGGCACGGATTGCGGAGTCGCCGTCGGCGCCAAGGAGGATCCCAGGCGCGCCGGCGGCCCGCTGCAACAATGCCTCAGCGCTCGGCGCCTTCTTGCCCAAGGCGTCGCGAAAGGCTTCCTGCGTGATCACTGCCTGGACGTCGGCCGTGGCCAACGGATTGATGCGAATCGGCGCGATGCGGGAGCGGATCGTTGGAAGCAGGTCGCCTGGCGCGCTCGAGGTGAGCACGATGTAGGTGTCGGTAAGTGGTTCTTCCAGGAGCTTGAGAAACGCGTTCGCTGCCTGGTCACTCCCTTCCTGGGAGACCATGCGCTCTGCGTCGCCGATCACGATCACTTTGCGCCGCGCGATCGCTGGAGTCACCGAGGCGGCGAGGAGCAGCATGCGCGTCGTCGCGATGTAAATGCCTTCCGCGCCTGATGGACGAGCATACACGCCGCCAGCCTTGGCTCGCTCGAGGCGCGCCTCGATGTAGTCGTTCTTGGCGTCGTTAGGTGTGTAGTCGGAGCCTTTGGGCCGGGGAAGGGGAAAGACCCAGTGGATGTCGGGGTGCGTGAGCTCGAGCGCCATGCGGCACTGCCGGCAGCTGCCGCATGGACCCTCAGCCTTGAGCGAATCGCAGACGAGACACTGCGCCAGCCACAGCGCAAGGCGTTGCTTGCCGATTCCTTGCGGGCCGTGGAAGAGGAGGCTTTGCGGAAGTACACCGCGGCGGAAACTGCCTAACAATTCGGCGCGGAGCGCGGAATGACCTACCAGAGGGCTAAGCAATGGCGGTGGACTTTAAGAACAGCTTGGAGTCTGCGGTTTTGAGTGCTTAGTCGTCAGGAGTAGATGTCCTGAAACCTGATGACTCAGCACTGGAGACTCCAAGCTTTGGGCGGGGGCCGGGGGCAGCTATTTGGTCCAGATCAAAACTACACCGCAGACGGCGCTTGTTTTGTTGTATTGGAGGGGCGTCTGCGAAGGACCGACATAGAACTCGACTGCCGCAATTGCACCTGTCGCGATGCTGTTAATGTCGAAGAGAGGATTACCTCGACCGAAGGAGTAAACGACGCCGCCATCCAGGTAGACATCCGGGTAGCATGCGCGCGGATCGGCCCCGCGATTCCGATCGGCACTGTCTATGGAGCTGCGGCCAAACATTTCGCCGGGACGACGCGTCGTCGCGATCCAGCCGGCGCTCCCTAAGAGGGACCGGACCAACCGAGAGCCGGGCGTTCGCGCCGTGATAATGTCGCCAAGTGAACGGTGCTGCTGCTTCTCGAGCTCCTCAGGAGGAAAGAAATGCCCAAAGCCAAGCCGCTTGCGTTCGTAGAATCCCGCGAGCCTGCGCTCGGCGAGCGGGGTTTCGCGTTCCGCCACCGTCACGGTGTCGAGCGTTTGCACCGATTGCTGCAGCTCGATCAGCAGGTCGAGATCGTCTGATGCCTGTACCTCGAAGGACGCCGACTCCGGCGCGAAACCGAGCCGCCTAACGAAAAGCGAGACCATGCCGGGGGCGACCCGAGCGAAGCGAAAATATCCGGCCGAATCGGTGACGAGCTGCATGTTCTTCGGAGACAGCCGCACCTCGGCGCCGGGAATGCCGCCCTTGGACGTTTTGTGCACCACTCGGCCATTGAGCGTCGCTTCCTGAGCTGACGATGCCAGAGGCAGCGTCAAGCCTAACGCGAGGACCGTGAGACCGTTTCGCGTCACTTGGTCCATATGAGCAGCGCGCCGCAGGCGGAGCCGGTGCGATTGTACTGCGCCGGCATTTGCGCAGGCCCGGCGTAGAATTCCATTGCCGAGACGTGAGCGGGGTTGATCGAGTTAATGTCGAACAACACGGCCTCCGCGCCGCCGAACGCGACGCTGCGCTCTGCACCAGACGAGTAGACCGCGACGCCGTCGAGATAGACATCAGGGTAGCATGGTGGAGGACGAGTCGCGCCCTTCATCGCGCTATTGATCGCGTCCGGTGCCATGCGGACTGTCGCGATGTACGCGGCCATCCCGCCTCTGTTACCGCGCACAGTTCGCGTGCCGGGTATTTTCGCCACAACGATATTCCCAAGTCGGCGCGTGAGCATCTTCGCGATGTCCTGCTCTTCCAAAAAGCGGCCGATACCGAACTGTTTGCGTTCATAGAATCCCGCGAGCTTTCCTCTGGGCAACACGTTCTCGCGCGCGCTTACACTCACCGTGTCCAGCTTCTGAACAGTCTCTCGCAGCTCGACATCAATCGGAGCAGATAAGGGCAACTGCACACCTAACGAGTCAGGCGCGAAGCCGATGCGGCGGACGTGGATCATGACATAGCCGCTCGGCAGGGCATCGAAACGGAACTCGCCTTTGGCGTCCGTCAGCATGCGAGTGCCACGCGGAAGCAGCACAACCTCGGCGCCGGCGATCGGCGCGTTCGATCCAGCGCGTAAAACGCGTCCGGCCAGCGCCGCATTCTGAGCGATGGCCGTCGTAGCGTGCATAACGACACAAGCAACGAAAATGGGCTTCCGCAAGCTCGTCCTCGTCAAGCAACCAACGCTGTCAGCAGCTGTCAGCCGTCGGCCGCAAGCAGACAGCTGACAGCTGCTTTGCTGTTGCCCCTAATAACTACCGTCAGTAACCCAATAGAATTGTTCGGCCTTTTTCTGCCGCGGGTACACTTCATCGAGCGTCTCGCCTTCGTACAGACGCCCGTTCTTCATCACATACCGGATCGAGTTCGTATTGCGCAGGTTCTCGAGCGGATTGCGATCGAGCACCAGCAGGTCCGCCTGCTTCCCGGCTTCGATCGAACCGACCTCTTTGCCAAGACCGAGTACCTCTGCACCCATGATCGTCGCGACGCGCAGGGCGTCGTGATTCGAGATGCCGCCTGATGCGACCGACCAGAGCTCCCAGTGGTAGCCGAGTCCCTGAAGTTGGCCGTGGCTGCCGATTCCAGCGCGTCCACCGGCCGCCAGTAGGTCGCGAATCGATTGACTGATCAGCTTGAAGCCGTACTGCGAGGGATGGAACCATCCGGCCTGACCACCGTTAGGCTGATTCCCCTGTCCGCCGCCTCTGCGGAAAATCTTCCCTTCGAGATCGGCCCACGGAGTGAAATGACGTAGCTTCTTGTCGTTCACCACGTCTTCGGTTTCGTAGTAATAGTTCTCTGCCCACGGCGCCCCGTACGCCACGAGAATCGTCGGCGTGTAGGCGATCTGCGATTCCGCGAGCAGGCGAATCAGATCGCTCTGCAACGGGAACGTGGGGATCGTATGCTCGTGCCCGGAGTAGCCGTCGATCGCCTCCGTGACATTCATCTTGATGTCGAGCGAGCCTTCTGTCGTCGGCATGAGCTTCTGCTCACGCGCGGCCTGAATGATCCATTGCCGCTGCTCACGATTGCCGGCGACATACTCCTTGATTGTCTTCGTATCGTAGTAGTCGCTATAGCGGCGCAAAATCCTGCGCGCATGATCGAGATCGCGGATGTCTTGACCTGTTGGGCTGCCCGCGCTGAAGACACCAGGGCCTGTCGAATACAGGCGTGGGCCGAGTAGCGTGCCGGCGCGAACCTGGTCTTCGTAAGTGAGAATGTCCGTCGTCGCCGTCTGCGGGTCGCGGATCGTCGTGACGCCGTACGCGAGGTTTGCCGCGTAGGACCACACCTGATCACGGTGGATATCGAACGTCGCGCGCACGTGCGCGTGCGTATCGACAAAGCCGGGCGTGATCGTCTTGCCGGTCACGTCGATGACACGAGCATCGTTAGGTACCTGGACCTGGCCGCGTGCGCCGATGCCGACGATGCGGTTGTCGCGCACCACGACGTCGGCGTTTTCAATGACATCGTTGCCTCGCATCGTGATCACGCGTGCGCCGCGCAGCACGACGCTCCCCTTCGGCATGTCGCGCGTCGCCGAAATGCGGATGCGTACTTCCTGCGGCTCGTACTGCGGTGTGCGACGCGATGCGGGACGCGCGGCGGAATCGCGCGGCGTCGAGTCGCTGCGCGCGCGCTGGGCGCGGCGCACGGAGTCGTCAAAGGCCTCCGCGCGAGCCAAGTCGTAGACGACGTGCGCGTTGCCGATGGACCAGTGCACCCGCTTGCCGTCGGCGCTCCACGACGGGAACTGACCACCGATCTCGGTGAGTCGCCTAACGGGGAAGCTCGCGTTTTCGGGAGTGCCGACTTGAATCGTGGGCTCGGTGCCGCCGACGATTGGCACCGTCACGATGTAGAGATCGTTGGAGACCTGGGCGAGCACGCGATCGCCCGACGGGCCCATCTCGACCCAGAGGGCGGGGGCGCCTTGGTTTCCTCCTGGTCCGCCGCCACCACCCCCTGGCGGAGGCGCGGCCGTCACGCGGACATGCGTCTTCTGATCGGTGCCGTCCCAGCGCATCGAGACCAGCCCGCGCCCGCCGCTGTACGCAAAGATGCGCGTCGAGTCGCTTGCAAAGTGTGGGTTGCCGAGACCCCCGGCCGGGGAGATCAGCGTCGCTTCGCCACCTGCCGCTGGAATCCAAACGAGATCCTCGGCGCCACCTTGCACACCACCCGCTAACGATTCGACGTATGCACGCGCCGGGCCGCGCAACGCGACGATGCGCTGTGCGTTAGGCGACCACTCGGGCTGCTGGTACAGCGCGGAGCCGCTCGTCAGGCGCTGTGCCTTGGATTTTCCATCCACGCGGATCTTGTACAACGCGCCGCCATCGGCCGTGGACCAGGTGGTGTAGACGAGCCACTGACCATCCGGGCTCCACTGCGGTTGATACTCGCCGAGATTCGAGTCCGTAACGCGCTTCGGCGTACCGGACGGCCAGTCCATTGTGTAGAGGCGGTCGAGCGCTACGAATGCGAGACGCTTGCCGTCCGGCGAGGGCACTGCGTCGCGGATCTGTTTGATCACGAACGTCCCCGAATCAGGGATGCTCGACTCGAATTGCACGCGCGGTCCCATCGCCTGCACGACGTTGGCCGTGAAGGGAATCTCAACCGGGCTGCCGCTCTCCATCGGGACGCGCCAAATCTTGCCGTTCCATGACGCGATGAGCGACTTGGAGTCGGGCGTGAACGACATGCCGGGATACACATCGAGCGCCGCGCGCGATTCCTGATCGTCGCGCTGCACATTCATGACAAGCCAGCGTTCGTCGCCGTTCGTTAGGTTGCGGACCCTGAGGCCGGTCTGGTCGATGTTGCGCGAGCCGTACACGAGCCACCGTCCATCCGGAGACAGGACAGGTCGGAACGCTGATCCCCAACGCTGCGCACGGTTCGCGGACTGTCCCGTCTCGCGATCGTAGACGGCGAGCTGATAGTCGCCTAACGGCGTATTGTAGAGCCACTGGCCGAAGCGTCTCGCGTACCAGATGTAGCGCGGGTCCTTTCCGAACGCCGGTCCCGCTGTGCGCAGGTTCTGCGGCTCGCGAATGAGCTGCTGTCCGGCGCCGCCATCCTTGTGGAACAGGTGCAGCTTGGTGTTGCGCGTGACCACTATATAGTTGCCGTCCGGTGTCCACTCCGGCGACTCGTATTGATTCTGCTTGCCGCGCGTGACCTGCGTCGTGTCGGATTTGTCGACGGCGATTGTCCAGAGGTTCCAGCCGCCGTCGCGATCAGAGATGAAGGCGATGCGCTTGCCGTCCGGCGAGAAGCGCGGCTGGCCATCGAAGGCCATGCCGCGCGTGAGCGAGGTCGCCGTTCCACCCGAGGCAGGAAGCGTGTACAGGTCGCCTAACAAGTCGAATACGATCGTCTGGCCATCCGGACTCACGTCCAGCGACATCCAGTGACCGGAATTTGTACTGAACGTGACAGTGCGGTCCGGCGCGAGAGGCAGCCCCTCCTGCATCGGGTCCTTGCGTGCCGCGTTAGGTGCGGCCACGGGCTGAGCGCCAAGGGACGTGGTGATCGCGGCGAGGAGCGCAGCGGGCGTGAGGTAACGGGAGAGACGGCGTAGCATCGACAGACCTCTCGAGCTGGGAAGGAAACGAGGCCAAAGGCAATCGCGTCGCTTACGATTGCCGAGGGTTCGCGGCAGACGCAATAGCGCCTGGTCGCACCTAGCGTGAGACAGCGCCCAGCCCCGCTTTGGCTGAGCCAAAGCGGGGTCAGACTCCAAAGCGCATGAATGCGACGCACTCCTCCGCGAGCGCACCCGATCCGATGTCTCGAAATCGCATCTTGGAGTCTGACCCCGCTGGGTCGATGGCCGAGGCTAAACGACCAGATTCCGCTGGCTCTGCCCGGCCTCGACGCCCGACGGATCCGGCGGCGCGTCGTAGGGGTAGGGCAGAGGTCCGTCAGGAGGCCATGCTTGTCGCCCCACAAAAAATCGCCGTGACCTTGCCTTGGATACGGCGGTCCTTGTAGTGTGCCCGCGCGGAAATCGCGTTCAGGCGCGGCCACGCGAAACGGATATTTCCCCTGGAGTCGTTAGGTGAATCTCAACGCGATGCGTCGCTGGATTGTGTTTTTTGCCGCGCTTGTGCTCGGGATGATGATCTCTCAGGTCTCCGAGTCGCAGAGCACGCGGCCCGCGAACGCGATCCCCATTAGAGCCGTCTCACCATAGCGCGGTGGCCGCGCCTGTTATCGGCGCCGCAAAGCGAAGAGCTCGTCCCATGGCGCCAGCGCCGCCTTCGCGCGCAGTTGCGTGTCTACCAACCCAAGGTGCACGAACAGCGGCAGGATCGAGCCGGGTGGTTGTGGACCGAACGCGGCGGGATCGAGATCCGTGAAAAAGAGGGGCATCCAAGCGATCGACTTTGCGCGCTCCAGCAGCAATGCGTGTCGACTGACGTAGCGTGCCTGCTTCTGCGCATCCGACTGAACTGATCCAACGGACGCCGAGGTCCAGCCGCCTTCAACGAGCATGTTAGGCATGTCGCGTCCGTTGAGCAGGCGCAGATAATAGTCCTCGGGGAGATCGGCGGGATCGCGGTACACGAAGTACGGATACGAGGACAAGCCTAACGCGCGGATGAAGGGAAAGTCCCGGAAGTCGGCTTCCACGCCGAGGTACTGATTCGTCCCCTGCAGACCACCCCAGGCCGCCTCGACTTGCACCGATACATATGGAATGGACGGCGAGCTCGCGCGCTGCAGGTCGGCGGCGGCGTCATTGGTCATGCGCACCAGCGCATCGTACACAGGACGCGGTGCAGCAAGCCGGATCAAGTTCGTCTCAGCGGCGAGCCCGATATAGGCAGGCCGGATTATGCGCGAAACGGCGCTGACGTACTGGCGATAGAGCGCTTGCACCGCCGGTTCGGTGATACTTCGACGTGCCGCCACGAGCTCGGGCGCTTCCGCCGCGCGATTGAGCCCATCGGTGACATCTATTGTGACAAAGATCGGAAGGTTCTTGCCGCGATAGATCTGCGCGAGGCCCTCCATCTGGAAGCGAACCGCCGAATCTGCCGTCGCGCCGGCGAGCAGCGCTTGCCAGGGCGGGCTCTGATGAAAGAGTGCGGCGTCGCCTCGGGCGGACCACTGGTTGATGACTGTGAGGACCGTCGCCGCATCGAACTTTGGCGCAAATGCCGAAAAGCCCATGCGGAAGCCGCGCGTGGGCGCGTTAGGGTCCGCAGCTGTCGACTCCTTATTCTTGCACGCAAGGACGAGGAGCCCGGCGAAGAAAACAGGGCTCAGATTCACGTTAGCGAATTGACGCGTCGTGACTCGCACTGGTTTCGCATGTAACCATAAGGCGAGCTGGTCACACTTAGTACCTCAGGTGCGCCCGAGGGGCGTATTCTGCGCGCATCGCCTCATCTCTGGAGAAAGCTCTGTGAATCGTTCGCGCCGGGGTCAAGTGGCACAGTGGTTGTCGCTGTGGCTGGCGACTCCACTTGGCACAACTGCCGGCCAAGCGACATCTGAGATCAGACTCGCCCCACCCAACGCTCGGCTCGAAGCGGAGTTCACTCGCGTCACTTCCGTGCGCGAACTGGCCGACGGACGCGTGCTCGTCAGCGACGCCGGAGAAACCAAGCTCTTCGTTGCGGACTTCGGTCGTCAAACGCTGATGCAAATCGGACGAGCCGGGCAGGGGCCTAACGAGTACACCGCAATCTCACAGCTCATCGCGCTGGCGAACGACTCCACGCTGCTGCCGGACGTTCGTGGTGGTCGCTGGCTTCTGCTTCATGGTGCAGAGATCGTCGCGACGGTGCCGCCAGACAGTCCACCGCTCCGCAGCGGGGCGCGAAATCCTCTCGGTGCGGACTGGAGCGGTCATGTGTTGACTGTCAGTCCCGTGCGCAGTCTCGAGGGGAGCGGAACGACGTCGATGGGGGCCGAGGACTCGCTGTGGATTCAGCGAGTCTCACGTTCCGATGGGAGTAGTGACACACTCGGCAAGGCGCGCGCTCGTCCGTCGCGCATCACGGTAACCGGTCGTGAGCGTGCGCAATCGGTGTCGATTGTCGTCAATCCGCTCGCCGTAGGCGATCAGATGCTGTTGTTCGCCGACGGCTGGAGCGCCATCGCGCGTGTGGATCCATATCGCATCGATTGGGTGAGGGACGACGGGCGACTTGTGCGCGGCGTTGCGCAGCCGCACAAGCGTGTGAGCGTCGACGAGGGAGTGAAGCGCTGGGTGCTGGATGAGATCGCGCGAGATGCTGGTCGACCCGCTCAGAAGCCCGAGGACGTCAAATCCGACTGGCCCGACATCATTCCGCCGTTTCTGACAAACGCTCTTCTGGCGGCACCGGACGCGATGCTCTGGATACGTCGAGCGGGGACCGACCGGGCCTCACCGACGATCTATGACGTCGTAGATCGGCGGGGGCAGATCGTGAGACGCATGGTCATGGCTCGGAATGAGCGCGTCGTCGGTTTTGGTGCGGCCACGGTCTATACAGTCGCGACGGACGACGACGGGATTCAACGGCTCAGGCGGCACCAGAAGCTCCGATAGCTCTTGGGCCGAATCGGGCTCGCGCCGCACCGGGCCACCGCGCATCATTTTGGCGCTCGGCGCTGCGGCGCCATTCTTCCATTTCCGAGTTGTCCTCATGCTGCGTCATCCAACCCTCGTGGCTGCTTTGCTGCTCGCGTCCCTGCCGCTCGATGCGCAGACGCGTCTCCTGAGACAGCCGACAGTCAGCTCGTCGCAAGTCGCCTTCGCCTATGCGAATAACGTCTGGATCGTGGGCCGCGATGGGGGTGACGCCAGACGCCTGACGAGTTTCCAGGGCGCCACATCGAATCCGGAGTTTTCGCCCGACGGCAAGCTGGTGGCTTTTAGTGGCCAGTACGGTGGCAACACCGATGTGTATGTCGTCCCGGCAGACGGGGGTGAACCGCGACGCCTAACGTGGCACCCAGGCCCGGATGCCGTCCAGGGTTGGACCCCGGATGGCCGCCGCATCGTCTTCACGTCGAGTCGCACCTCGCCTAACGGCGATCCTAAGTTCTGGACCGTGTCCGTCGACGGGGACTTCCCCGCTGCGCTGCCGCTACCGCGCGCGGCGCAGGGGAAGTATTCGCCCGACGGGAAGCGCATCGCGTACAAGATGAACGTGCACTGGGACGTAGAGTGGCGTAACTATCGCGGCGGCCAGAACCGTCCGATCTGGATCTACGATGTCGCCTCGCACGAGGTTGAGACGCCGCCGTGGGAGGATTCGCGCGATACGGATCCTGTGTGGATCGGTGACGTGGTCTACTTCCTGTCCGATCGCGACTTCGCGGTGAACGTCTGGTCGTACGACACGAAGTCCAAGAAGCTGGAGCAGGTCACGCAGTTCACGGACTATGACATCAAGGCGATGGATGCAGGTGGCGGTGCGATCGTGTTCGAGCAGGCTGGCTATATCCATCTGCTCGATCCCGCGACAAAGCGGCATCATCAGCTCAGCATCACGGTGAAGGGTGATTTCCCGTGGCTAGTGCCGCAATGGAAGGACGTCGCGAACCGCATCACGAACATCGCTTTGTCGCCAACGGGCAAGCGCGCGGTCGTCGAGGCCCGGGGCGACATCTTCACGATTCCAGCCGAGAAAGGTGAGTGGCGCAACCTAACGAGAACGGCTGGCGCCGCGGAGCGCGCGCCGGCGTGGTCGTCGGACGGCAAGTGGGTCTCCTATTTCTCGGATGCGAGCGGCGAATACAAGCTGGTTCTCGAACCGCAGGACGGCGTTGGCGCGACGCGGGAGATCGCGCTGCCTAATCCGAGCTTCTACTACACGCCAGCCTGGTCGCCCGACGGATCGAAACTGCTCTACACGGACGCGCACCTGAACCTCTGGGTGCTCGACGTCGCGTCAGGCACGCCCAAGAAAGTCGACACCGATCTGTACATGGTTCCGGATCGCTCGATCAACGCCGTGTGGAGTCCAGATTCGCGCTGGATCGCGTATTCGCGGCGTCTGAATTCGCTGTTGCGCGCGATCTTTGTATATGACGTGCAGAGCGGCAAGGCGACGCAGTTCACAGACGGCCTGTCCGATGCAACGTGGCCGGCGTGGGATCCTAACGGGAAGTATCTGTACTTCCTCGCGTCGACGAACTTTGCGCTCAATACCGGCTGGCTGGACATGACTTCGTACGATCGTCCGGTAACTCGCGCCGTTTATTTGGCGGTACTCAAGAAGGATGAGCCGTCGCCGCTGCTTCCCGAGAGCGATGAAGAGGCGGTGGCCAGAGCTCAGCGGTCAGAGTCCAGAGACAGCACGGCCCGGCCGGCGGCCGTAGCGCCGGATTCAGCGCGAGCGCCTAACGCGGCTCGCTCACGAGCGCCCACAGTCACCATCGACTTCGACGGCGTATCGCAGCGCATCCTGTCGCTCGGCGTCACGCCGCGAGACTACGCGATGCTCCGTGCCGGCCCGACTGGCACGCTGTTCTTCATCGAGGTAGTTCCGCCGACTGGTCCACAACAACAGCAGGGAGGATTCGGTGGCGGTGGTGTGTTGTACCGCTACCAGCTCAAGGATCGCCAGTCGGCGCAGTTCGTGTCGCGGGCGTTGGGATTCGTCGTCAGCCAGGACGGCAAGAAGCTCCTTTATCGCGCGCCGAACCAGGGTCAGGAACCGGTGTTGGCGGTTGTCGATACGGACAAGCAGCCGCCAGCCGCAATGGCAGGCCGCCTAACGACGAACCTGCGCATGCTCGTCGATCCGCGCGCCGAGTACAAGCAGATGTTCTCGGAAGGTTGGCGTAATCAGCGTGAGTACCTGTACGTGAGCAACCTGCACGGCGCCGACTATGTGAAGACCAAGGCGATGTACGAGCCGATGCTTCCATACGTCGCACATAGAGCCGACTTCACGTACCTGCTCGACATGTTAGGTGGTGAGATCGCCGTCGGCCACTCGTTCGTCGGTGGCGGCGATATCCCGGACGTTCCGCAGTCCAATGGCGGCTTGTTAGGCGCGGATTTGACTGTCGACAACGGCCGTTATCGCATCAGCAAGGTTTTGACGGGAGAGAACTGGAACCCCGAGTTGCGCGCCCCCCTCAGCGGCCCCGGTATCGACGTTCGCAACGGCGACTACATCATCGCGATCGATGGTGTTGAGGTGCGCTCGACAGACAACATTTATCGGCGTCTGGATGGCACGGCCAATCGCCAGGTTGTGCTGCATGTCAATGCGCGGCCAACTATGGAGGGCGCGCGACGCGCTACCGTTATGCCAGTTGCGAACGAGGGGGCCCTTCGCAACCGAGACTGGATCGAATCGAATCGGCGCAAGGTCGACTCGATGTCGAACGGCAAGCTCGCGTACGTGTACCTGCCTAACACGGGGCAGGGCGGCTACACGTATTTCAACCGCTACTACTTCGCGCAGCAGAATAAGGAAGGGGCCGTCCTCGATGAGCGCTACAACGGCGGCGGCTCGGCGGCCGACTACATCATCGAAGTCTTGCAGCGCGACTTCGACGGGTACTTCAACAACCGCGAGGGCGACAAGAAGCCGTTCACAAATCCAGCAGCCGGGATTTGGGGGCCGAAGGTAATGATTGTGAATGAAATGGCCGGCTCGGGCGGCGACCTGATGCCGTACATGTTCCAGCGACGCAAGATCGGTCCGCTCGTTGGAAAGCGAACGTGGGGAGGGCTCGTCGGCACATGGGACACACCGCAGCTCATCGACGGCGGCAACATGATCGCGCCGCGCGGAGGGTTCTTCGATCGTGAGGGGAACTGGGCGGTCGAGAATTACGGAACGAAGCCCGAGATCGACGTGGAGAACATGCCGAAGGAGGTAATCGCTGGGCACGACCCGCAGCTCGAGCGTGCGGTGCAGGAGGCAATGAAGATGTTGCAGGCGAATCCCGTTAGGCTCAAGCCCGAGCCGCCGCCGCCGATTCGCTCGAAGCGGCCGGCGCCCAAGACGATCCCATGACCGGGGGGGCGGCGGCACCTCCTCCCATTCGGGAGTACGAAGTTCGCGCGCGCAGCACGGACATCTTTGGTCGCGTTCTGTGCAGCGCGCGCGATCATCATTTCATTGTGGACGGTCCGGTGCAGAACGGCTGTCCGGGTGAGGAGCTGACTCCGCCTGAAGTGTTCCTGTCGGCGATCGCGGCGTGCGGGGTGGAGCTGCTGCACGTGATCGCAAAGGAGCAGGCGCGCGCGTTAGGCGGCGTGCGGGCCAAGATCTACGGCAGGGTCGACCGCTCGAAACAGCCGAAGAAAGATGTGACGCTGTTCAACGAAGTGCGCATCGAGTTCGAGCTGAGCGGGACCGACGCGGCGTCTGCGGAGGAGCTCGTCGACTCATTTACCAGGCGTTGACCGCTTTATGGAACGGTCGCGGTCGCGACCGCCGATGTTTCGGTGACCCACCGGCTCACCTAACGAGGAGCAGCGAGCCAAGAGGTAAGCGTTTGGGAGCAACGGGTGACTGATCTTCTCGATCGACTCCGCGGAAGTCTTGGCGGCAGCTATCGCATCGACCGGGAGCTCGCCGGAGGAATGAGTCGGGTCTTCGTTGCCGAAGACCTGCACTTGGGGCGGCAGGTCGTGCTCAAGGTTCTTCCGGCCGAGCTCGCGGGCGAAGTCAACATCGCACGTTTCGAGCGCGAGATCCGTCTGGCGGCGCGCCTACAGCACCCGCACATCGTGCCGGTGCTCGCCGCCGGTTCAGCGGACGATCTACCGTACTATGTGATGCCGTTCATCGAAGGAGAATCGCTGCGTGCGCGGCTCGCGCGCGAGGGCGAGTTGCCCCTCAGGGAAGTCGTTAGGCTGTTCCGAGAGATACTCGACGCGCTGGAGTATGCGCACCAGCATGGCGTTGTGCATCGTGACATCAAGCCCGACAATGTCCTGCTCTCGGGGCAGCACGCCGTCGTGACCGACTTCGGCGTTGCCAAAGCGGTCAGTGACGCAGCGGGCGAGGGGCGCCTAACGTCAACAGGCATCGCGCTCGGTACGCCGGCG
>DASYRX010000154.1:0-2718 GCA_036003845.1 Gemmatimonadaceae bacterium
GATATCGTCCACGCGGCGGCCGTTGCGGCGGCGCTGCTCGCCGACAGAGATCGTGGCACGCCGCGAGAACAGAGCGCGCGCAGCGCGCCAATTGCGGACTCGAGCAACAACACGCTCTGGCGCGAAGTCGCTCGGCGCGAAGGGCTGCGTTAGGTAACTCGATGCTCGCGCGAGTTCGTATTGAATCCATAGCCGCTGGAGGCGACGGCGTCGCACACAGCGATGGCCTAGCCGTCTTCGTACCACGCACGGCGCCCGGCGATGTCGTCGACGTAGAGCTCATCCCGCAGGGTCGCTTCGCCCGCGCCAACGTGCTCTCGCTGCACGAACGCAGCAGCGTCCGCGTCGAGCCGCCATGCGTGCATTACGAGCGCGATCGTTGCGGTGGCTGTCAGCTGCAGCACATGCATGAACAGGCGCAGCTCGATGCCAAGCGTGGGATCGTGAGAGACGCGTTGCATCGCATCGGAAAGGTGAGCGCGCCGGTGCCCGAGGTCTCCCCGGCATCGTCGGCGTGGCACTACCGAATCAGCCTAACGCTTGCCATTCGGCGTGATGGCTCCGGGCACTCGGCGAGCTGGCGCTTTGGTTTGCGCGACTACGACGACCCCGAGAAAGTGTTCGACCTCGAGGAGTGTCTCATCAGCGACGGACAGGTGCTCTCGGCGTGGAACGAAATCAGAGCCGCCGCGTTTCTGCTGCCTGACGCGGCGCGCATGTCCGGGACCGTCCGCTGGCTCGACGACAGCGCCGCCTTCTCTTTGAGAGGTGGCAGCGGTTGGCCGCAACAACTCATCGGTGATTTTTCACGGGCCTGCCCCGCGATCTCTGTCGCGCACTGGAGCCCGGATTACGGCGTGCGTCGAATGCTGTGGGACACCCGTGCGCACCCGACTCCGCCAGCCTTCAGCTTTACGCAAGTGAATCCGGGTGTCGCCGAACAGCTCCACGCGGCTGTAGCCACGCGCGTGCTCGCGCACAGTCCGCGTACCGCGGTCGATGCCTACAGCGGTGTCGGCGACGTCGCCGTCGTACTCGCGCGCGCGGGCGTGACGGTGACTGCCATAGAGGTCGATCGCGACGCCGCGCAATTTGCAGCCTCCCGCCTAACGTTGCCGAGCCGCAGCATCGCCGCGCGCGTGGAAGAAGCGCTGCAGCGTGCGCTACCGGCGGACGTCGTCGTTATGAATCCGCCACGTGCGGGAATCGATGCGTCTGTCGCGCAAACGCTGAACGCGACAACGCCAAAGCCGCGCGCGATCGTTTATGTGAGCTGCGATCCGGCCACGTTGGCTCGCGATGTTCGTCGCCTTTCCAATTTCACGGTGGCGAGCGTGCAGCCGTACGACATGTTCCCGCAAACCGCACACGTCGAGACGCTCTGCGAGCTTGTGCCGTTGCCATGAAATACGTCACCGAGTTGAACGGCTCGCGCGTGACAGTCGAACTGACTGGCGACGGCGTGCTCGTCGATGGTGAGCCTCACACAGCTCATCTCGCCGACATCGCGGGGACGCCAGTCCACCTTGTCACGATCGACAACGCAGTGCACCGCGTTGCTGTCAGGCGCCTCGGCCAGCGCGGACGTTACTCCCTGTGGATCGACGGGTTTCGCTTTGACGTCGAGGCGCTGGACGAGCGCACGCGCACCATTCGCGATATGACAGCCGAGCATGCGACTCCATCAGGCCCGGCTCCGCTCGTTGCGCCGATGCCAGGACTGATCGTCCGCGTGAATGCGCGCGTCGGAGATCAGGTGAGCGCTGGTCAGGGACTCGTTGTGATGGAAGCGATGAAGATGGAAAACGAGTTGCGCGCTCCGGCCGCCGGAACGGTTAAAGCGGTGCACGCGACGCTGGCGATGGCCGTCGAGAAAGGCGCCATTCTTATCGAGTTGGAGTAGTTCTGCGGCCGCACCGCCGTTAGGCGCCGCTGGCCGCTCACTCCCGATCTTTCGGCCGCGCGCGCGTCCCGAGGAGACGGCGCACTTCGCTCTCGAGCGTATCCAAATCAAAGGGCTTGGAAAGGAACGGCACCGGTTGTCCGGCGGGATCGGGGCCTGGAAGCAATGCGGCCGGATATCCGGAAATGACCAGGACAGGTATGGCTGGATGCTCGCGTCGCATCTGCAGGATGAGCTCGCGACCGTCGAAGTCGGGCATGACGAGATCCGTGATGACAAGGTCGACGGTGCCACTCTCGTCAAGAACCGCCAGTGCCTCGCACCCGTTGCGCGCTGTGCTGACGAGGTAGCCGAGGCGTGTGAGGAATCGATGCAGTGAAAGTCGGATGCTGCTTTCGTCGTCGACGACGAGCACATGCGGGATCGCATCGCGGGCGCGGTCCGCCCCTCGCGAGCCGGAGGATCCCGAGAACGCCGCGCTAAACGCAGCGTTCCGCTGCCTGGAGGACGGATCCCCCGGGTTATTGCGAGTTGTCACTGAGTTGGAGGCGCGCGGCGTTGAGGTGGGACTATGTGACTAGGCGAACGCCAGACGCCGAAGCCACTGGGGGACGGACGGTTGAGAGTTGCAGGCAGGACTCGAGGTGTTAGGCGCACCTCGAGAGGAGGGGTGGCGACGACCGTCGCCGAGCGCGGTACAAAATGCGGTAGTCGGCTGTAAAGTCCAGAGTAAAATTGCGGGGTCAGACTCCACACCGGGGTCAGACTCCATTCAGCAAGGATGCGACGTTCTCGCAGCGCACATGACTGCGGCA
>DASYRX010000155.1:0-19403 GCA_036003845.1 Gemmatimonadaceae bacterium
GCGGGCGGCTGCGAGTCTGGGTACATCGCGGCGCATCCAGCCAAGCCTAACGTGACGTTCGCTGGTTGCTATGGCGGCAACCTCGATCGCAAAGATCGCGAAACCGACTTTACGCGCGATGTGACGGTGTATCCGCGTAACCCTATGGGGCATTCGTCGGAAGACATCGCGGTGCGCTTCAACTGGACGTTCCCGATCGTCTTCTCGCGCCACAATCCGAACGTGCTGTACGCGGCTGGCTCGCGTCTCTTCCGCACCATGAACGAAGGCGAGAGCTGGACAGCCGTATCGCCCGAGCTGGCGCGGCGCGATCCCAAGACCATGGGGCCGTCGGGTGGGCCGATCACGAAGGATCAGACAGGCGTCGAGACGTACGGGCTCATCTTTGCATTCGACGAATCGCCCATAACACCTGGATTGCTTTGGGCCGGCAGCGACGACGGGTTAGTCTGGATCTCGCGCAATAACGGCGTGTCCTGGTCCAACGTCACGCCACCCGATATCGGCGACTTTTCGCGCATCTCCATCATCGAGCCGTCGTCGTACGATGCCGGAACAGCCTATGTCGCCGCCAACCGTTACGCGTTAGGCGACAAGAAGCCGATCTTTTACAAGACGACCGACTACGGCAAGACGTGGACGGCGATCAACAGCGGCATCAAGAACGATCACTTCGCGCGCGTCATTCGCGAGGATCCGGTTAGGCGCGGGCTGCTCTTCGCTGGCACGGAGCGAGCCATCTACGTGTCGTTCGACGACGGCCGGTCGTGGCAACCGTTGCAGAAAAACCTCCCACCGGTGCCAATCCACGACCTCACAATCAAAGACAACGACGTCATCGTGGCCACGCACGGCAGATCGTTCTGGGTGATGGACGACATTTCGCCCTTGCGGCAGGTGTCGGCGCAGATCGCGGCCAAGGATGCGCATCTCTTTCGGCCGGTCGACGCGTACCGCACACAATGGAGCGGTGGCTTCGGTGGAGGCGGCGGCGGTGGTGGTGGCGGCGGTGTCGGCGCGAATCCGCCGTCAGGTGCCGTCATCTATTACACGCTCAAATCGCCTAACCAGAAGGTGAACCTCGTCTTCAGCGACGCGGCCGGCAAAGTCATCCAGACCTTCACGAGCGAGCAGGACCCCGAAGCCGCGGCCGACAGCGTTCGCCTGGAGCAGATCAAGGCGCAGCGCGTCGATTCCTTGACGCGCACCGGCCTGGCGCGCGACTCGGCAACGAAGGTCGTGAATGCAGCGCTGGCGTCCCCGCAGGCTCAGTTCCAGGCGTTAGGCATCGAGAATCCACGTCCGCGGCCTCCACGCGCTGCGAATCGCGGGGGGCTCAATCAGTTCGCCTGGAACCTGCGCTATCCCGACGCCGTGTCCTTCGAGAACCTGATCATGTGGGCAGCCGGAACGACCGGTCCCGTCGCGCCGCCGGGGACGTACAGCGTGCGCCTAACGGTGAACGACGGTTCGGCGCAGTCGCACACCTTCCGCGTGCGCAAGGATCCGCGCTCGACGTCGACAGACGCAGACATCCTTGCCCAGTTCAATCTCCTGATCGCCATTCGCGACAAGACGACAGAGGCGAACAACGCCGTGCGCATGGTGCGCAACATGCGATCTCAAGTCGACGATCGCACGAATCGCTTGAGCGCAGATCGCAAGACGGAATTCACGGGGATCGCGACCGGAATGATGGGCAACCTGAGCAAGGCGGAGCAGGAGGCCTA
Organism: Gemmatimonadaceae bacterium; assembly: GCA_036003845.1. Lineage (GTDB taxonomy): Bacteria > Gemmatimonadota > Gemmatimonadetes > Gemmatimonadales > Gemmatimonadaceae > DASYRX01. The sequence goes on from DASYRX010000155.1 coordinate 1,731, forward strand.
TCAAGTTCGCAACGAGAGCAATCAGGATCCGCTCAACTTCCCGATCAAGTTGAACAACGAGATCGCGGGCGTGGCGAGCTATGTCTCGCAGGGCGAGTATCGCCCAACGAAGCAGGCGTACGAGGTCTTCGACATGCTGTCAAAAGAGCTCGACGTGCACCTCAAGGCCATTCAGTCGACGCTTGCCAGCGATCTGCCGAAGCTGAACGCGATTCTGCGAGCTGCGGGATTGCCGGAGCTCAAGCCGAGTACGGAGGAGATCAAGAGACAGAGGCCGGCGGTTGCGATGTAGCTTACCTAACGAGTTCGCCTGCTGTTCTTCGATCAAAACAAGGAGCTTTGGGTAGTGAGTTTGCGAGTACCGAGTCGCGAGCACACGTTGGGTGCCAGTGCCAAGCTCTACGCCGCCGTCATTATTAGATGAGTGCGGGGAAGAGGTGCGATTTGGCACCCCAGCCGTCCTCGAGACCCGGCACTTCGCAACTCGTCACTCAAAGCTCCTTGTTTTGAACTAGCCCTTCTTCCACGTCCGGACCACAACATGCTCCGGCGTATCCGTTTGATGCCGCTGCTTTGACTTCACGAGCCCGCGTCGATGCAAGACGCGCAACGCAAGCTGCACGGCGCTCTTCGATAGTCCGAGTTCGTCGGCGATAGTACGATGGCTCAGCCGAACGCTTGCCGCTTTCGCGCCGCGCGTCCGTCGCCAGAGATAGAGATAGACTAGGAATGCGGCCGACGAACGATCGTGACCCACGAGATCGCGCAGCAACACATCGACAACATACGTGTCCACGCGGAAGGTCTCTGCGGCAGCTGTCATAATGGTTGCTATAGCATGCCATAAGCGCCTTGAATCCTCCAGCCCGTTCCGCGAGGATTGGCTCACACAGGAGGAATCACGACATGCTCAAGCGGATCAACTTCACGACTGTGCCCGTCGCGGATCAGAGCAGGGCGCTGGAGTTCTACACCAAGAAGGTCGGCCTCAAGGTCTTCACGGACCAAACCATGGGCGACATGCGCTGGATCGAGCTTCAAATCCCCGGCGCCGAGACTTTGCTAGTACTCTTCCACAAACCCGGGCACACGCCTAACGGCGATCAGCCAGCCGTGGCATTTGTCGCGGACAATGTGCAGTCGACGTACGACGAGCTGCGCAGCCGAGGCGTCGAGTTCACCGAGCCGCCCAAGAAGGAGCACTGGGGTGAGCACGCCATGTTCAAAGATAGCGAGGGGAACCTGGTACTCTTTGCGAAGGGCTAGCGTCAGGCGCCTAACGCCGCGAGGTGCGGGCTGCCAAGATCAAAACAGGGAGCTTTGGGTAGCGAGTTTCGGAGTACCGAGTCTCGAGGACAAGTGGGGTGCCCGTTCTCAGCTCTACTCCACGATCATTTATTGGATGAGTGCGGCGAAGAGTCGCGAACTGGCATCCCAGCCGTCCTGTGTTACGCGGCACTCGAAACTCGCAACCCAAAGCTCCTTGTTTTCCAGTCCGCTCTACGGTTGCGGGCCTGAGTCAACTGTAGTTGTCCTCGCCGATTGTCTCCTCCAGCCGATCAAGGACCCCATTCCACCCCTGCTCGACCTGGCGCTTGACGTCATCGTCGCCGTGTGTCGCGTGCGTTAGCGTTAGGCTGCACCCGTGGTCCTCCGGCTCGATGACGATGCGTACTTCATCCTTGTCTTGACTGTACTTCGGTACGGACAGTGTGAAGATCAATCGCTCGGGGCGAGTGATGTCGAGGAATTCACCAGTATGTGCGACGTCTTCGCCGTCGCGGCGATCGACGAACGTATACTTGCCTCCGACTATCGGATCGACCTCCGAGCGCACGAGCGGTTCGCCCATTACGAACATGAAGTGCTTGGCTTGCTCTGGATTCAGAAAGGCATCAAAAACGCGCTCGGCGGATGCGTTCAAGTGGCGCTCGACGCGCACGACGAGTTCCTGTTCGGTTTTCATGGACTGTGTCCTCTCGAGGAGTCGAACTGTGTACTTCCGTCTGCAACATTGCGTCCATTCCGGTAGGTCGAGCGCGCCACGCTGATCGTGTACTGCAGAGGCAACCCTTGGGCAAGAGAATTGCCGGTATCATCCACTGTTCCTTGACCGGCTGTGGTCGCTTGGGCGTTGATGCCTAACGCCGAACGGTCTCGGTCAGCCTTTACTGGAGGTGGAAGCCGTGCGGATTTCTCGTGGCTTGTTCCGATTGTCGCTCTGTGCGACAGCTGTACTAGTTCCCGCGGTGAGTGCGCGTGCCCAAACCCAATTCGGCGGGATCGTAGGCGCGACATTTTCGACGTTGCGCGGCATCGATGGTCTCGATAGCCGCACTGGACTCATCGGTGGGCTCTCGCTCGTTTCCGGCGGTGCGCTGGGATTGCAGACAGGCTTGCTCTTCACGAGCAAAGGCGCCAAAGGTTCGACGAGCAACGCGGACGGCGTGCAGCTCGATTACGTCGAAGTGCCTCTTGCCTTACGACTGAGCCTCGGCCAAGGCTCCAACATCAATCCGCACGTGTACGCGGGCCCATACTTCGGCTTCAAGATCGACTGCAAAGTTGAAGGATTCTCGGGCGATTGCGACGACATTCCCGGTGTGAGCACGAAGTCAGTCGATATCGGTGGCGTTGTTGGCGGCGGACTGGATTTCGGTTTCGGTCCGCTGGTGCTCATCACCGGTCTTCGCTACGGCTTCGGTGTTTCGAATGTCGCCGATTTCGAATTCGGATCGGTGCGCGAGTCGGCGAAGAATGGGAGCTTCGCGATTTACACTGGTCTTGCGATTAAACTCGGCGGCTAAGATCAACTGCACCACCGCGGACGAACGCGGAGAGTTACAAGACAAACGCGGACACTGCGTTTTTGAAAAACAACTCGCAGTCTCCGCGCTCGTTCGCATGTGTCCGCGTTCGTCCGCGGTGAAGTAGTTGCGGTTGCCTAACGCACTAGTTCGCGAACTTGCCCGGGAACTGCTTCGCAATCGCATCCGCCAGCGGATCCGCGATCATCTGCATGTGCATCGCGGCTTCACGCAGCGCCCAGTACGTCTTCTGCTGATCGCCCATCTGCTGGGCGTCAATCACCGACTTGAGCGTCAGCACGTGCCCCTTCACTAAGTCAGCGACGATGCTCTTCGGCAAATTCGGATTCGCCGAGGAAAGGAAGGCGCCGAAGTCATGCGTGTACTGCACCAGATCGTTCACAGCCTTGTCGGCCTTCATCTTGTCCTTGCCGGCGATGCCGGTTGTATAGTCGACGACAAAGCCGATGTGCTTGCGCCAGAGCGCCAGGAACGCCGACTCGGCGCCGGTGCCGTAGACCATGCCAATGGCCTTGGAGACGTCGACAGAATTGTTGTCGAGTGCGGAGGCTGCGGCCTGGAACTCCGCCTGACGACTGCCTAACGCCGCGCCAGTCGCAGCGGCGGCGAGGTAGACGTGCTCGGACAACAGGGTATTGAGCTTCGCCTTGAGCGCGGCCACAGTCATCGTGGACGCTGTATGCGAGGCCTGCATGTTCTGTGCGTTGAGCGTGGTGGCGGCCAAGAGCGCGCCTACGGCCACGCTGCTGATAATGCGTTTCATTGTGTGTGGCTCCCTAACGAGTGACGGTGATTGTCCCGCGCATGAACTGATGGCGGTCGCAGAAGTACATGAACGTCCCCGCGCGATCGAACATCCTCTCAGCTGTCGCGCCTTTCTTCGCCAGCGTTGCGTTGAACGAGGCATCACGCTCGGATGGTGAACCCGCCGTGACCGTATGCTCGATGTCGTCCTGATTCGTCCAGCGCACGGTGGTTCCAACGCTTACGCGCAACGTGTCAGGCGCGAACTGAAAGGTCTTGAGGTCGATTGCGACGGGATCCGGCGTCGCCGGAGGCACGTGATTCAAGGCGACAAGCGAAATGAGAGTGACAAGGAAGCGCATGAGGTCTGTTTGTTGTTCCGCGACTAACGCCGATGCTACGACGCCAACTCCTCGCCGGATTTGTATACCGGGGTCTGACCCCAAGGCGCAAAGAGAAGACACGGTCCCAGGGACGGGGTCTGACCCCATGGTGCAGAAATGCGACCTTGCGGCAACCCTTGCACTCCCCCCAGTGTCTCAGTAGAAGCACTGGGGTTACCATGCTATGACTGACTCACTGCCGTTGCTAAAAGGGACACTCGACGTTCTCGTGCTCAAGGCGCTTGCCTGGGCACCAATGCACGGCTTCGAGATAGCGTCGTGGCTCGAAAGCAAATCAAGCGGGTCCTTCGACGTCGACGACGGAGCGCTGTACTACGCGCTGCATCGAATGGAGGAGCGCGGTCTCGTCACCTCCGAGTGGCGACTTACCGAAAACAATCGCCGCGCGCGCTACTACAAGATCCGCCCTGCCGGTCGCACGCACCTGCGCGCCGAAGGGGCGAATCTCGCGCGCTATGCCCAGGCGCTCACGGCGATCCTTTCCGCGTCAGGTTAGTCGACGATGAGCTCGCGGCGACTGTTTCAGTTCGGCGGATCGAAGCGCACCGCACGCAACGAGATCCGCGAAGAGCTGCAATACCACCTGGACGCTCGCATCGCGCACTTGATGGCGCGAGGGATGTCTCGAGAGACCGCACATGACGAAGCCTTACGACGACTGGGCGGTAGTCTCGCCGAGGCCGAGCGAAGGCTCGGTGATTCTGCTGAACGCAAAGAACGGAGACTCAACGTGCGCGACAGATTCTTCGACGTATTGAGTGATGCTCGTTATGCGGTTCGCGGCCTGGTACGCCGTCCGGGGTTCACAACCATTGCCGTGCTCACTCTCGCGATAGGCATCGGCGCGAACACGGCAATCTACTCTGCAGTCGACGCGCTGCTCTTGCGATCGCTGCCCTTTCGTGACCCGGGCCGCCTCATCGATATCACGCAGAGCACCGACAACGACTGGAATGCGCGCTGGTCGCACCCACGCTATCTCTTCTTCCGCAACGCGCAGCGCAGTTATGCCACACTCGCTGTTTACCGAGAAACGCAGACCACTCTGACTGGGAAGGACCCTGAGCGACTCTCTGTCGAAGAAGTGACAACCGAATACTTACGCACGCTGGGCTTGCGAGTTGCGTTAGGCGCTGATTTGCCGGACGAGCTGGATCGCGCGCCCGCTGCTCGCCGCGTCGCCGTCATCAGCGATGCGCTGTGGCAGCGCCGCTTCAACGCCGATCCCGCGGTCCTCGGCCAAACGCTTTCTCTCAACAACCAGTCCTGGGAAATTGCAGGCGTATTGCCGCCAGGGTTCCGCGGACTCACGGGGCGGGCCGATGCAGTGGTAAACCTCAGCGCGCGCGGCGCGGATGGCCTCAACGAGCCATGGTCGCTGGAGTTCTCGATGATCGGTCGCCTCAAGGACGCTGTCACAGTCCAGCAGGCGGCCGCGGAAGCGCGCGCTCTTGGGCCGCGGATCTACGAAGCGTTTCCGATGAAAGACGGAACGCTCACGACCAGCAAGGAGCCGCAGCGCTGGACGGCGGCGGCTCGGCCGCTCGACACGATTCGCGTAGCGTCGGGTCTCAAGCGTTCGCTGCTCGTACTCTTCGGTGCCGTCGGGCTGGTGCTGCTGATCGCATGTGTGAACCTGGCGAACCTCCTCGTCGCACGAGCGGTTGCGCGCAGACAAGAGATCGCCGTGAGACTGGCCATCGGCGCTGCTCGCACGCGGCTTGTAAGGATGTTGGTTACAGAAAGTGCCGTGCTCGCCACGTTAGGCGGTGCCGCCGGTCTCGCCGTTGCCATGCTTGGAACCCGACTATTGAGCGCGATCAATCCTCAGGACACGCTGCGCGTGCAGGGCCTCGACGGCGGCATTGGCGCCATCGGCTTCGACAGCATCCGCTTGGACGCTCGCGCGCTGATCTTCGCGTTTGGCGTCACCGTGGTCGTCGGACTGTTGTTCGGCCTTTTGCCCGCCCTGCGTGCGACGCGGGCCGACCTAACGCGCGACCTCAAGGAGGGAAGTGTGGCAGCGCGAGGCGGCCGCCGTGTTGGTGCGAGTCGTCGTTCGCTCGTGGTCGCCGAAGTCGCCCTCGCATTGGTGCTGCTCGCAGGATCAGGGCTGATGATCCGAAGCCTCGGCAACCTGCTCAGCGTGGATCCAGGCTTCGATAGCTCTAACGTGCTCACGCTGCGGCTCACGGTTCCGGCAGGCGACGTCGCGCCCGATTCGATGCCCGGATTCTACGAGCAGCTGCAAGCCACGATCGCAGCAGTGCCCGGCGTGCAACGAGTCGCGCTCGCGGACTGCCCGCCGCTCAACAACGGCTGCAACGGCACGATCATGACGTTCGCCGATCGCCCGCAGACCTCGTCAGGCAACGCACAAGTCGGTGTGCACTGGGTCTCGCCCAGCTGGTTCGGCCTCATGCGAGTCCCGCTCAAGCGCGGACGTCTATTCAGCGAGACCGACCGGCTAGGCACGCCGAAAGTCGTGCTGATCAATGAAGCTGCGGCGCGAGCTTACTTCCGCGACGAAGATCCGATCGGCAAGAAGGTCGCCGTCTATCAGGGAGGATTTCACACAGGCGCTGAAGTGATCGGTATCGTGGGCGACGTGCGCTTCGGGACGATCGACTCGACGGCTCGGCCGGACGTTTACATCTCGTACGGACAGGCGCGCGTCCCGCGCATGATGATCTTCGTGCGCACCGCAGGCGACCCGTTAGGCGTGGCATCGGGCGTGCGCGCCGCGATCCGTAATTTCGCGCCGCGCAATCCGCTCTATGACATCCGGGCGATGCATGAACGCGTCGCTACGGCGAGCGCGCAAACGCGATTCAGCGCCGTCCTGTTGGGATTCTTCGCCGTTGTCGCGCTGTCTCTGGCAGTGATGGGCATCTACGGCGTGATGTCGTTCGCTGTCGCACAGCGGACCGGCGAGATCGGCATTCGCATGGCGCTTGGCGCCGGCCGCGGCCGCGTGTTGCGCCTGGTGATTCGTGACGGTGTATTGCTCGCCGGTACTGGCGTCCTTATCGGTTTCGTCGCTGCGTTAGGCGCTACCCGAGTGATGCGCTCGCTTCTCTTCGAGGTGACCACGACCGACCCGTCCACGTACGTCGGAATGGCCGTCATTCTCGCGGCAGCGGCGCTGCTGGCGAGCTGGATCCCGGCGCGCCGAGCGGCGGGCATCGATCCAATGGTTGCACTTCGCAGGGGCTAGTCGCGTCGCAAAATCACCTTCCGAAACAGGTCAACGCGGAGGGCGCGGAGTCCCCCGTGCCCACCATCGGAGCACGCTCAGGACAAGAATTTTGTATGTCTCTGCTTCCTCTTTTCCTTGTCCGCGTCCTCTGCGTTGAAGCTTTTGATCTTACAAAAATCGCGACTCACTCGACGGATCTTCGCCGTGTGCGCCGTCGCCACTGCGAGCACGCAAGCGAGAGCGCAAGCGGCTGCACCGCAGCCAATCAATCCGTGGGCCGACGATTCGAGCCGCGTGCAATGGCTGCCGACTAATGGACGATCGCTCGGCGGTCGTCATGTTTTGGTCTGGGCGCCTAACGACTCGGTCTCGGATGCGGCGCTGCGTGCACTAGTTGATACGCTCGACATCGGTGTTGGCGCGCTTCGCACCCTGATGCGCGCGCCGCTCGCCTGGCAGCGAATTCAGAGTCGGCCAGTGGTGTTCTATTTGGGCCCTGGCCGATTCATCGCCCACGGCAGCGGCACGGGCGCGGTCTTCATCTCGATGTATCACGTGCGTTCGCGCGGCGCCCCCTTTCTTCACGAGGCGAGCCATGAGTTGCTCGCTCCCGAGCGACCGTTCTATGGAGAGGAGTACGGTGACACAGCGCAGGGCCGCCGAGCTGAGGACCAGATCCCCCTTTGGCTCTTCGAAGGGTTGCCAGATGTGCTTGCCCAGACGGTCACTGCGGAGACCGGACTGCGCGACGGGGATGTCTTTTCGATCGGTGGCCTCGCGCGCGTCGACAGCACGTGCGCCGCACGCGTTAGGGGCAGCGCGCGCGGCGCCGAAGTACTCGCAGCAGTCGGTCGCAGCAGCGCACTGGCAGCGCTATTCACCACGGACCGGCCGCAAGTCGCACCGATCTTCTACGCCTGCAGCCAATCGTTGACCAAGTATTTCGTCGAGGAGATGGGCGTCGCGAAGGTGATCGCCCTGTTTCCCGCGATGAAAGCAGGCAATTGGGAACAACGCGTCCAGGAATTTGCGGGCCGGTCCGTGGAGGCGCTGCGGTCGGAGTGGATGAAGCGCCTCGATCCATCCGCGATGTAACCGCTAGCGGGGCACCTTTTCCAGCGTGATTTGCTTTGACTGCGCAAGGTCGTCCAGGAACATCTCCTCGGCTTCGCGCGCGATGGCGTTGTCCTCGATCAGCACATCGATCTCGTAGTTGATCGCGACGCCCAAAGGATTGAAGTCCGTCGATCCAATGCGCACCCAGCGCGAATCGATCACGCTGGATTTCGCGTGCATCATCTCACCGTCCCACTCCCATAGCTTCACTCCGTTGCGCAGCAGCCGGCGATAGAAGCGCGTCGTTAGGCCGCGCAGCCACGGGTGGTCATACCGGCTCGGCACGAGCACGCGCACGTCCACGCCGTCGCGCGCTGCGCCAGCCAGCGCTTCCATCTCACTCCACGACGGCATGAAGTACGCGCTCGCGATCCAGATCGTCCGCTCGGCAGCCAAAGCCTGCAGCTGAAGCGCGCGAGATACGCGCAGCCGTAGCGGCACACCTTCGATGATGCCGACGAGCGCCGGCGGATGCACGGATGAATCCATGTGTGCACCACGCGCGGCGCGCACGACGTGGCGGTGGTCGCGTCGCACCTTCCGAAAACGTGCGCCCGCACGACGCCACATATCGTCGAACGCATCCGCCAAATACCGCGCTGCCTCACCCTCTATCCAAACGGCCGTGTCGCGCCATGGTGAGTGCCGGCGCTTCAAAACACCGCTCTGCCACTCGACGCCGATGCCGAACCCTCCCGTTAAGCCGACTCGCTCATCCACGACCAGCACTTTGCGGTGATCGCGCGGGACTAATCCGAGCCAGCGCCGGAATCCAGGTGGATTGAAGAAGACGACTTCGGCGCCGGCGCGAACGAGCGGATCGAAAAAGCGCAGCGGAGTCCCCATGCGCCCCACCCAGTCCAACAGCACTCGAGTCTTCACGCCTCGCTGCACTGCGCGCGTGAGCGACTCCACAAAGCGCCGCCCCAGCTCGTCCTTGCGGAAGATGTACATCTCGAACGCGATGCTTTCCTTCGCGGAATCGATCGCGTCGATCATCTCGTCGAAGAGCCGAGCGCCTTCGCGCAGGATACGCACCTTGTTCCCCGACGACACGTCGGCAGCAGCGATGCGCCACAACGCGCGGGCGAACGAAGGGCCCCGTACGGTCAGCGAGGCGGCCTCGCTCACGGGTACGAGCTGCGGAACGGAGGTGCGATGAGCGGTGGTCAGAGGTCGGAGGTGCTAGGCTGTCGGCCGACGGCTGCCAGCGGACGGCTGACAGCTGGAATGTAGGCAACATATTGGCCAGCGGACGGGAGCACTGGGCCACTTGACCCTGATACCCGCCGGGCGATATCACCCGCCATGCTCAAAATCGATCTGACGGGGCAACGCGCGCTCGTGGCCGGGGTGGCGGACGACGCTGGATATGGCTTTGCCATCGCCAAGGCGCTCGCCGAGGCCGGTGCCAGTGTCTGCGTCGGAACCTGGCCGCCGGCACTGAACATTTTCCAGAACCTGCTTGAGCGCGGGAAGCTGGACGAGTCCCGGCGTCTGTCGAACGGCGAGATGCTGCAATTCGAGCGTATCTATCCGCTGGATGCGGCCTTCGACACTCTGGCCGAGGCGCCGGAGGAGCTGCGCAGTAACAAGCGCTACAAAGATGTGGGTGACTTTTCGATCGCGGGCCTGGCCGATCGCCTAACGAGCGACTTCGGATCGCCGGCATTCGACATCCTGGTGCACTCGCTGGCCAACAGCCCAGAGATCAAGAAGTCGCTGCTGGAAGTCTCGCGAGCGGGGTACCTTGCCGCCGTGGGTGTGAGTGCCTACTCGCTCGTCGCGATGTTGCAGAGATTGGGGCCGCTGATGCGCAAAGGCGGATCTGTCGTTTCGCTCACGTATATGGCGAGCGAGCGCGCGATTCCGGGCTACGGCGGTGGCATGTCTTCAGCCAAGGCTGCGCTCGAAAGCGACACGCGCACTCTGGCGTTCGAAGCCGGCCGCCGGTGGGGACTCCGAGTCAACACGATTTCAGCCGGACCGTTAGCGAGTCGCGCGGCGAGCGCGATCGGCATCATCGAGCGCATGGTGGAGTACTGCGCCGCCAACTCACCGCTCGCAGAGGCGCTCACGGCGATGGAAGTGGGCAACACGGCGGCGTTCGTCTGCTCCCCGTTAGGCAGCGGCATCACGGCGACAACGCTGTACGTCGACAAAGGTTATCACGCGATGGGAATGGGAGTCCCGCCGGACGCAATCACCTGACAGCGGCAAAGAAGAAGGCCGGCGCCTAACGACGCCGGCCTTTTGGTCTCACCCAGAACTGTTTTAGGTTCGCGGTCGCACGTTCGAATCCGGCACGAACCTGAACGGTTGCTGCAGCACTTGGCGCACCGTGCGCCCCTGTTTGATGCCAGGGATCCACGCCGTTTCGCGCACGGAACGCTTCACGCTCTCGCCGAACGCCGGATGCGTCGTCCAGACGACATTGAAGCTGTCCATGTCGACAGTGCCGTCTGGCTCGACGACGAATTCGACAAGGACCTCACCCGGTGTCGCCGTCCGATACAGATCGTGCGGATAGATCGGGACAACGCGTCGATTCGAGTCGGCGCGGGCGGGCTGGTCGACCTGATCGGCAGTATAGACGGACAGCGTCTCGACGAGTCTCTGAATCTCCGCCGCGGCCGATTCGCCCCTGGATCGTTTTCGTGAGCGAGGTTCACCCTGACGCGACCAGATCACGATCGTGCCGCAGCTCGTCGTCGTTGTCGGTCCGGCAGTGAACTCCGACGGCAGCGCGGCGATTCCAGTGTAGATCTCCATCGCTTCGATGGATCGCGTCGGCACGTTGTCGATGTCGAATTCGCCGGCGCCGAGCGGAGAACCATCGATCCACACGAGCGGCGGACAGCGCGCGCCGCGGAAGCGCAGCGTTTGGCGTCCGAAGCCTAACGGCTGCAAGCGAATGCCAGGGACCGTGCGCAGCAGGTCAGTCGTGTTGGCCGGATTACGCTTCTCGATCTCGTCGCGCGTGTAGTAGTGGCCCATGCCGCGGTCGCGCCGTTGATAGAACGACGCGAGACGGCCGGTATAATGCTTTCCGAGGATCGTCATCGGCGCGAGGACGACGGGAAGCGGCTGCAGCGCGATCATCAGCGGCACCGTCTGTCCAGCCAGGACGTTGATGATCGACGTGTCGGGCTTGAAACCGAGGCGCCTAACGCGGATTGACAAGTCGCCGGCGGGGACATTCTTGAGGCGAAACTCGCCGGTATCGTCCGTCTCGACCCGCAGGGTGCTGCCAGGAATCGTCAACTCGGCGCCGGCTACGGCGCGACCGGCCGGGTCGAGCACCCGACCGTTGATGCTCCCTGTAGCTGGTCGAGTTTCTTGGGCGCGACCCGTCGTGGCGAAAGCCAACGCGACCGCGACGCACGTGAGCGTCGCCAAGGATCGCACCGGTCGCAGCGCGATGTGCTGCATCCGGGAACGATTCACCGGAACCTCCTTGAACCTGCTTCCGTGAACATTGGGAACCGCCTCGAATTGCGCAACGGCGACCACCGTTTCTGGACCCCAGCGACCGTCACACTGGACGCGTCCCAGCACGCCGTGCAAGATCGTTTGACAGCGCGAAACAGCAGGTTCGAATAACGACACCTGTCCGTCTTTTCGGTTCCCAACTATGACAATTCGCAGCCCCCGCTTCCGACCCCATCGCCACCCTCTCTTCGGCCTCTTGGCCATTGTCGCGATCGCGGCGACGCCGTTGCAGCAAAAAGCGACCAGTCCACGGGGCTTTACGCCTCAGTCAGCATCGGCGCAACGCGAATGGGAGGGAAAACTCCGAGCGATGCCGGATCGGATGCTCATTCGATCGTACGTGGAGCGACTGGCGGCGCGCCCGCATCATGTGGGTTCGCCCTACGGAAAAGCCAACGCGGAGTGGATGCGGGACCAGTTCCGCTCCTGGGGATGGGAGGCCGAGCTCGCCGAGTACCACGTGCTATTCCCGACGCCAAAGGAGCGACTCCTGGAGCTTGTCGCGCCCACGCGGTTCGTCGCGAAGCTGGAAGAGCCTCCGATCCCGAGTGATCCAACGACGTCGCAGAAGTCGGAGCAACTCCCGAGCTATAACGCGTATTCGGCTGACGGGGACGTCATTGGCCCGCTCGTGTACGTGAATTACGGAGTGCCTGCGGACTACGAGGAACTGGAGCGACGCGGCATCGACGTGCGCGGGGCAATCGTCATCGCTCGTTATGGTGGATCCTGGCGCGGCATCAAGCCGAAGGTTGCCGCCGAGCATGGTGCCATCGGATGCATCATCTACTCCGATCCGCGCGACGACGGCTACTACAACGGCGATGTGTATCCCGTCGGCCCGTGGCGGCCGAAAGATGGCGTCCAGCGCGGCAGCGTCCTGGACATGCCCGTCGCGCCAGGCGATCCCCTAACGATAGGAACTGGAGCTACACGGGACGCCGCACGAATAGACCGGGCGAATGCGGCCACGCTGATGAAGATCCCGGTGCTTCCGATTTCATACGGAGACGCGCAGCCGCTGCTGGCCGCGTTAGGTGGGCGGGTAGCGCCGGAAGCGTGGCGTGGCGCGTTGCCGATCACGTACAAACTCGGCCCGGGGCCGGCACGGGTGCACGTGAAGCTGTCCTTCAATTGGAACCTCGCGCCGGCGTACAACGTGATCGCGCGCCTGCAGGGGTCCGAGTTTCCGGATCAATGGATCGTGCGCGGCAACCATCACGACGGTTGGGTAAACGGCGCCGAGGATCCGATCGCCGGAATGGCGCCGGAGCTGGAGGAGGCGCGCGCGTTAGGTGCGTTGGTGAAGCAAGGGTGGCGGCCGCGTCGGACGATCGTGTACGCCGCGTGGGACGCGGAAGAACCGGCGCTGTTGGGCTCCACGGAGTGGGCGGAGCATCATGACGACGAGCTGCGCCGCAAGGCCGCCGTGTACATCAACACCGACGGGAACGGGCGCGGCTACCTCGGCGTCGGCGGCTCGCACTCGCTCGAGCGATTTGCGAACGAAGTCGCCAAGGACATCGAGGACCCGGAGAGCAAGATCTCGGTGTGGAAGCGTCTGCAAGCGCGGATCGTGCGTGATGCGTCGGGAGCGGCGCGACGCGAGGCACGCGAACGTGCGGACCTGCGGATCGGCGCGTTAGGCTCGGGCTCGGACTTCACGCCCTTCCTGCAACACTTGGGAATTGCATCGCTGAATCTGGGGTATGGAGGCAGCGACGGCGGCGGGATCTATCACTCGATCTACGACGACTTCGCCTGGTACACGCGCTTCAGTGATACGTCGTTTGTCTACGGGCGTGCGCTGGCGCAGACCGTCGGAACGATGGTCATGCGTCTCGCCAACGCGGATGTGCTGCCTTACGAGTTTGGCAACCTCGCGGAGACGGCGCGCGGCTATGTGACGGAAGTGAAGGGTGTGCGGGACGACATGGCGCAGCGCATCGCCGAGAAGAATCGGCAGATCGACGATCGCGTGTTCGAGGTAACGCAGGATCCCAAGGTAAAGGAAGTGTTGCCGGCGAAAGAGCCGCTGCCGCCGGTGCTCAACTTCGCACCGCTGGACAACGCCGTCGATTCGCTGACGCGCGCGGCGGCGAAGTACGAGGCTGCGTTGAGCAAGGCGTTAGGCGGCGGCATGTCGACGTCGGATGGTAACGATGGGTCGAGCGCCGCCAGACGGCTCGATCCAGCGGTCCTCAAGGCGCTCAACGATCAGCTGATTCAGACCGAACGGATGCTGACGTCGCCGGACGGATTACCCAAGCGGCCCTGGTATCGTCATCTGGTATACGCCCCGGGGCTCTACACAGGCTACGGCGTAAAGACGCTTCCGGGTGCGCGCGAGGCGATCGAGCTCAAGCAGTGGTCGGACGCTGAACGTGAGATCGGCCGCATCGCGACGGCATTCAACCGAACCGCGTCGCACATTCTGGACGCGGCGCGACAGCTGGAGGGCGCAGTGCGGTGAAGGACCCACTGCGCATGTGCGGTGCGACACAAAGCGCAGGCAAGGTCTCGACAGCTATTGGTTGGTGCGATCGCGGCGCTCACGCTGCCCAGCGCAGTGCCGGAAGTCGCACGTCGCGCGCACCAAAGTGAAGCTCACAGGTTAGCGACGCTCAGCGCGATCCCGGCCGACAGCTGCGATTCCGTCTTCGCGAAATCGCGAGTGGGCTGGGCGACTCGCGAATACCAGGGCGTTCTGCGAGCATTTGATAGCGAGGCGGATCTTCCACTCACCCACCTCTTTCTCGCGTTCAACGAGCTCGCTGCCCGTATCCAGTTCGATGGCCCACTGGACTTGAGCGTGCTTGGCGACGATCCGCCCACTGCCGAATTAGAGGTGCCCGTGGTCGGTTCCATCGCAACCTTTGCCGCGCATGGGCTCTACGCGTTCCATTACTCGCCGGGTGGTCAGCTCGGTGGGCCGCGAGTGCTCGTCTCGTCGCTCTCGCAACGTTTGGATTCCGCTGTAGTGCGCGCCGTGATCGCCGCGAGTGACAGCGGCGGTCTTTTGCCGCTGCCCGCCGATCGTAAGGACTCGATCGAGTTGCGCCTAACGATCGGCATGTCGCCGATGGCGGATTCACTCTCGATCAAGGGTCCGCTCTTTCGCGTGCGTCTGCCGGTTTTCGATCAGGTGACCCGACCCTGGTCGAACCAGAACGCGGAAGACGCCCCGCACTATCCGGTCGGCGAACGTCAAGCCGGTGTTGAGGGAAAGGTCCACGTCGAGCTTGTCGTCCGAAGCGATGGAACCGCCGATCCGCGGAGCATCCTCATTCAGCGCGCCACGACCATGTCGTTCGCGCAGAACGTGTACGACGCGATCCTCAAAGCGAAGTACGTTCCGGCTCGCGTTGCGGGCTGTCCAGTCTCGGCCCTGGTGACGCAGCCATTCGAGTTCACGATCGCGCGCTAACGCGGCTTGATTGACTGTTGCAGGGGCGTAGCTTCGGCGTTGATTCCTTCCGCCGAAGCATGAGACAATTCCGCACAGCTCGTTCCTCCAGCGGCGTCGCGCTCTTCCTCATCGCGGCCTGCGCGCGCCCGACATTGACGATTCCGCCAGCAGCAGCGGCGTTAGGCTCGTACGATGTCGTCATCGCTAACGGCAAAATCGTCGACGGCTCGGGCAATCCGTACTTCTACGGCGACGTGGCCGTTAGCGGCGATCGCATTGCTGCTGTGCGCGAAGCCGGCGGCCTGCGCCGTGCGCGCACTAAATACTTCGTCGACGCGACGGGCTTAGTCATCGCACCAGGGTTCATCGACATCCAGGCTCACTCGTGGGAAGCGCTCTTGTGGCGCGACGGACGCGTCGTCAGCAAAGTGACCCAAGGCGTCACTACTGAAATCCTCGGCGAATCCTCAACACCGGGTCCGTCCAACGATAAGACCGAGGAGCTCGACAAACTCAGCGAGATGGAGCCGCCCCGCGCCGAGCTGCAGCGCAGCTTCCGCGGTCCACATGGCTTTGCGGCGTGGCTCAAGGCGATCGAAAAGCACGGCAACTCAGTCAACGCCGGCTCCTACCTGGGCGCAGCGACAGTACGCACGTACGTGATGGGCCAAGCCCCGGGGACGCCTAACGCGGCTCAGCTGGAAGAGATGCGGACTGTCGTGCGCAATGCCATGGAGGACGGCGCCTTCGGCATCTCCACCGCGCTCATCTATCCGCCGGGCAGCTTCGCCACGACGATGGAGCTCATCGAGATGGCCAAAGCGATGGCGCCATACCGCGGCAAATACATCACGCACATGCGCTCCGAGGATGACTCGCTGTTTGAAGCGATGGACGAAGCGATGCGCATCGGCCGCGAGGGCGGCGTGAGCGTCGACATCTATCACCTCAAGGCGTCCAATCGGCGCAACTGGGGAAAGGCGCCCGGCATGGTCGCCAAGATCGACTCTGCGCGCAGAGCCGGCTTCGACGTCGCGGCCACGATGTACCCCTATCCGTTCTCCGGAAACAACCTCGGCGAGTGTTTCCCGGACTGGGCCTCGGAGAACGGCAAGCTATTCGACAATCTGCGCGACTCGACGATCCGAGCGCGTATTCTGCGCGAGATGGCGGACCCTAACGGCGCACCGCTGTGTCAGCGCGAGGGGCCGACCGGCTACATGATCGCCGACTTCCGCAAGCCGGAGCTGAAAAAGTACGAGGGGAAGCGGCTCAGCGAGATTGCGGCGGATTTGGGGAAGCCGTGGCCGGAGACGATCGTCGAGCTCACGTTAGGCGAGAACCGCGACCTCAGCAAGATCAACTTCACGATGAGTGAAGAGAACGTGCAGATGCAGATCAAATGGCCTTGGGTCGTGATCGGCACTGATGCCGGCGGCATGGATCCGGATAGCGCAACCGGCGTGACGCACCCGCGGGCGTACGGCACGTATCCACGCATCCTGGGACGCTACGTGCGTGAGGCGAAGCTCTTTACACTGGAGGACGCGGTGCGCAAAATGAGCTCCGCCGTCGCCGCACGGTTAGGCATCCGCGACCGCGGCATGCTGCGCGAGGGGATGTTCGCTGATATCGTCGTCTTCGACGAGAAGACAATCATTGATAAGGCGACACCGGAACAGCCGCATCAGCTGTCGGTGGGCGTGAAACATGTCTTTGTGAACGGTGTGCAGGTCCTCGCCGATGGAAAACACACCGGCGCCAAGCCCGGCAAGATTGTGAGAGGTAGCGGCTGGCGTGGGTACTAGCAGCCGGGGTCAGGTCTTGCGCTGCAACATCTAAATCACGCGGCGTGACTCGGGCACCGCCGCAATGTTTAGATGTTGCAGTGCAAGACCTGACCCCGAGGCCGAGGCTAGACCCCGCTCGCGCGGCGCGCACACTCGGCGAGCACCGCGGCGCCCACAAAAATCGCCCCTTCGGCAACCATAAACCGCGGCGAGTGCGCCGGCGTGCGCTCGCCGCCCGGTTCGCGCGCGCCAACGCGAAGGAAACATCCCGGCACCCGCTCTTGATAGAACGCGAAGTCCTCGCCGCCCATATTCGTTAGGCCGAAGGGAACGACGTTCCGTTCACCGACGAGACTCGCAGCCGCCGCGCGCGCAATCGCGGCGGCTTTGGGATCGTTCACAACCGGCGGCGTCCCGTCGGGCAACGTCACCGTCGCCGTTAGGCGATGCGACGCAGCGACTGTTCCCGCGAGCCGCTCGACTTCCGCGCGCAGTAGCGCACGCGTTCGCGGCGTCGTCGCGCGCAGCGTTCCGGTGAGCGTGGCGCGCTCGGGAATCACGTTCGACGCCGTCCCTGCAAGAATGTGCCCAACGCTCACCACAGCGGGGTCCGACGGGTCGACGCGTCTCGACACGATGGTCTGCAGCGCCATGATCAACGCCGCCGCGCCGACAATCGGATCGGCGGATT
>DASYRX010000156.1:0-15616 GCA_036003845.1 Gemmatimonadaceae bacterium
CCCGCCCCCGCGCCAGGAGGTGCCCGTATGGTTCGCCTAACGACTCACTCTTGTAAGCTCGGCGTCTCGCTCGTAATCGCGTTCGCGACGAGCGCACAAACTCAGGAGACACGCTCCGATACCCTCTTCACGACGGAGAAGTATCTCAATTTCGAGCAGGTCGCCGATCCTCAGATCTCGCCCGACGGCTCGCAGATCATCTACGCGCGCCGCTACGTCGACAAGATGAACGATCGCTGGGAGACGGCGCTCTGGATCATGAACGTCGACGGTACGAAGAACCGCTTTTTGGTGAAGGGCAGCGGCGCTCGCTGGTCCCCCGACGGCACGCAGATCGTCTACACGGCCGAGGGAGAGCCGAGTGGGCCGCAGGTCTTCGTGCGCTGGATGGATGCCGAAGGGGCGACGTCGCAGGTCACCCGCGTGACAGATCCGCTCGGCGATGTCCGCTGGTCGCCGGATGGAAAGTCGATCGGCTTCAGCATGTTCGTTCCCGTGAAATCGGAGTTCAACATCGACATGCCCGCCGCGCCGAAAGGCGCGAAGTGGACCGGTGCGCCGCGTTTTGTGGACAAGCTGCACTATCGCTTCGACAGACGTGGATTCCTCGAGCCAGGGATGCGGCAACTGTTCGTCATCCCGGTCGAAGGTGGAACGCCGCGCCAAATCACGCGCGGGAACGTCGTTCTCGGTTACACGAACGAGGGCCAGGCCGCGGGAATCGGCTGGGATTGGGCGGCTGGCGGCCGGTCTATTGTGTTCGACGGTGCGGATACCGGGACGGTGCTGAAGTACCGCTTTGGGAATATCTACGCCGCCGACGTGCAGACCGGCGTCATCCGCAAGCTCACGCCAACCGACGGCGCTTGGTCCGGCCCAGTTGTAGCGCCCGATGGGCGTCGCATCGCCTTCCGCGGCTTCCCGGCCAAGCGCGTGAGCTACCAGGCGTCGGACGTTTACGTGATCAATCTGGATGGAAGCGGCTTCGCGAAGGCAACTGGTTCGCTGGATCGTGATCCGAGCGGAATCCTCTGGTCGCCGGACGGGAGCGGCCTGTATTTCACAGTCGCCGACAAGGGGACGACGAACGTCTACTTCTCCTCGTTAGGTGGAGAGCCGAAGCGCCTAACGAACGGAGCACACATGCTGTCGCTTGCCTCGCTCGCGAAGACGGGAGTCGGCGCCGGGGTACGCTCCGCAGCCAAGGACCCGCCGGACATCGCGCGCATCGACTTGAAGCAGGGCAGCTTCTCCGCATTGACGCACGTCAACGAGGACGTGCTCGCGAACGTCAAGCTGGGCGATCTCGAGGAGCTCTGGGTCACGTCCAGCGGCAACACCAAGGTGCACGGTTGGATCGTGAAGCCCCCTGGATTCCAGGCCGGGCGCAAGTACCCGCTTGTGTTCGAGATCCACGGCGGCCCGCATGGCATGTACAACGTCGGCTTCGATCCGGAGTACCAGAACTTCGCAGCGAACGGATATCTCGTGCTCTACACGAACCCGCGCGGCTCGACGAGCTACGGGAGCGCGTTCGGGAACGCGATCGAGAACAACTATCCCGGCCCCGATTACGACGATCTGATGGCTGCGGTAGACACTGTCGTTAGGCGTGGGTTGGTGGATACGACGCGCATGTACGTCGGCGGCTGCTCCGGCGGCGGCGTGTTGTCGAGTTGGGTGATCGGCCATACGAATCGGTTCGCGGCCGCGGCTGTGCGTTGTCCCGTAACGAATTGGATCAGCATGGCGGGGACGACCGACATCACGCTCTTCACGTACAACTTCTTCGCGAAGCCATTCTGGGAAGATCCGACGCCATGGCTCCAGCACTCCTCGCTCATGTACGTGGGGAACGTCACCACACCGACGCTGCTGATGACGGGTGAGCTGGACCTGCGCACACCGATGCCGCAGTCGGAGGAGTACTTCGCCGCGCTCAAGATGCGCAACGTTCCATCGGCGCTGCTGCGTTTCGAAGGGGAGTACCATGGCACGAGCTCGCGGCCATCCAACTGGCTGCGCACGCAGCTGTATATGATGCAGTGGTACGGCAAGTGGCGGCGCACATCCGACCGGCAGGTGACGTCGGATCAGTAAGAGCTGGCGTTAGGCAACGCTCCAGATGCGGTTTTATTAGAACCGCATCTGGAGCACTTGCCGCGCTCTCCCGCTGTGATTTGAGTCAGCGGCTCAGCTCGA
Source organism: Gemmatimonadaceae bacterium (assembly GCA_036003845.1). Taxonomy (GTDB): domain Bacteria; phylum Gemmatimonadota; class Gemmatimonadetes; order Gemmatimonadales; family Gemmatimonadaceae; genus DASYRX01. The sequence continues at coordinate 2,203 of DASYRX010000156.1, forward strand.
CGCATTCACGGTTCTTCAGCAGGCGAATAACGCGCTGCGAACGTGTAAACGCACGCGCGACTCGCGCGAATCTATATGGTGTAGCGCGACCTCCGCGTTTCGTGGAATCGCCGTCTTCTCAAGACCAACTGTGGGAGTCTCAATGATCCGCCGTCTCGCTATGGCTACTTCGTTCCTGTTAGGAGCCGCCCTGCCGGCGGCGGCACAGCATCCGACCGCGCATCCGCGCGGTGTCTATCCACATGGTCCGGGACACGTTCCCCCAGATTCTGCCACGCACGCTGCGATGCACGCTTGGCTGCAGGGAAGCTGGACAGGAACGCTCAGATCCCATGACGGCGTTTCCAGCGCCCTCGACATGCGGGTGACACACGATAGCCTGCGCAATGTGATGCTCATGATGAAGGGCGATCCGCAGTTTCATTTCGGCACTGCTGCTGACTTCGCGATGAACGGCGAAAAACTTCAGTGGACACAGAGCTTGTCCGGCAGATCGTGCAAGGCGACTGCGGTCTTGAGCACCTTCACGCCGATGACGGCAGGTGCGATCACAGGAGAAATGGTCTGCGAAGACGGCGACATGACATTCTCCTTGCACAGGAAGACTGGATGACGTGGCAGTGGTCAGAGTGCTCGCCCGCGCGACAGTAGCGCCTAACCACGCGCTAGCGCGTGAAGGATGACGGACGCTCGGATGCGACTCTCCTCGGGGCCACGGCGCGCGGCGACGGCACCGCTTTCGCTGTGCTCGTGCGCCGCCACATCCGCGCGGCAACACTGCTCGCCGTACAATTGTTGGGGGATGTGGACGATGCGGAGGACATAGTGCAGGACGCGTTCACCGTCGTGCATAGGAAGGCGCGTGCGTTCGACGCCGAGCGTCCGTTTCCTCCCTGGTTCTTCGCCATCGTTAGGCGGCTGGCGGCCAACAAAAGGTCGCGAGCGCTGCGACGGGCGCGTCTGTTGCGCATATGGCGCTGGCGAAGCGCCGCCGAATCCGTGGCCCGTCCCGACGACGCCGGGCTGCTCGCCCGGTTGGACGCCGCCGCCGTGGGACGCGCGATGGAGGACCTTTCGCCCATGCAGCGCGCGTGTTTTGAGTTGACCGCCGTGCGGGATCTCTCAGTCGAGCAGGTGGCGGCGATGCATGGGATCAGCGAATCCACCGTGCGGCAGCATGTGTTCCGGGCGCGCGCGGCGCTGCGTCAGGCGCTCGACGGATTCAACTCTACTCCGGGCACTCCCGCGCAGCGTTCAATCGTCGACACAAGGCATAACGAGCATGGCTGATCTCTTCGATACATCCCGCGTGCGTGATCAGGCGCAGTTCTGGGATGAGCTAGCCGACCGCGTTGCCACACAAGCGGAGCGCAAATCGAGAGGATCTGCACTCGATTGGTTAGCGCAGTCACGCAGCAGCTGGGTTGCCGCGTCTCTTGTCCTGGCATCCGCGCTTGCGCTCTTGATGCTATCGGGGGAGCGAGCGCCCGCGAGGCCGGGCGCGACGTGGGAGCAGGCGCTTGCTCCAACGGACGATATGGGGAAGGCGATTGCCATGTTCGATACGCCGCCGGCGATCGGCGCACTGCTCCTCCGCGCACCGGGTGATAGGTGACGATATGGCTTACTTGAAAGGGGCGTTATTGCTGAGCGTGACCTTGGCCGCCGGGGTAGTCATTGGGGTGAGCTACGAGCGCTATCGCACGCCTGCGCATAACGCGGCCAGCGTGGCTCCACATGACGTGATGAGCCACTTCACGCGCGAGCTAGGGCTCGACTCGGCGCAACAACGGGCGATCGCCGCGATCTTTGCGCGTCGTCAGGAAGCAGTCGATTCAACGTGGCACACGCTGCAGCCGCACGTGCGCGAGGCGTTGCACCTAACGCTGCAGGAAATTGTTCCCGTGCTCAGGCCGGATCAACTTGCCAAGTACCGACAAATGGTGCACGCGAGGCATCCGGGCGTGCTGCCGTAGGCTTGCGCTCACTTCGTCGCGTAGCCGCAGGAGGTTCGAATGGAGAACGAGACCAGCGCTGGCGGCAAACGCGAATCAACCGTGGGCACACCACGTTGGGTGAAGGTGTTCGGGATCATTGCCTTGCTCGTTGTGCTGCTGTTCGTCGTGCTCATGGTCGCGGGCGGTGGTCGCCACGGGCCCGGTCGCCACTTTCGCCATGCTGACACGTCACAGAGTGGCCACCGATGATCATGCCACCGCGTCTGCGCAAGTTCGTGCTCACCGCGCACGTGACCGCCTCTGTCGGTTGGGTGGGCGCCGCAACCGTGTTCCTGGCTCTCGCGGTCGTGGGCCTAACGAGCGACGATACGGGGACGGTGCGTGGCGCGTACCTCGTGATGGAACCGGCTGCGCGGCTCGCGCTCCTGCCCCTGGCCATAGCGTCGCTGCTCAGCGGCCTGATTCAGTCGTTAGGTAGCACCTGGGGGCTGTTCCGGCACTACTGGGTCGTGTTCAAGCTGCTGATCAATGTATTCGCCACGCTCGTCCTGGTGATGTACATGGAGACGTTTCGCTTCCTGGCGAGCGTGGCGGCTGACACGAATGCAGACCTCGCGACAGTACGCAGCAGCTCTCCGCTGCTGCACGCTGCGCTGGCTCTGGTGCTATTGCTCGTGGCAACCATACTGGCCATTTACAAGCCGCGCGGCATGACGCCATACGGATTGCGCAAGCAACGGGAGTCGCGCCCCTCAATGCCATAGACTCCAAAGGGGCGGGAGTGCTCCCGCCCCTTGCGTGCCCGTTAGGCGCGGGATCTACGGGATGAAAACGCCGTTCTTTTCCGTGCCCAACTCCGCCCATCGTAGCGCGGAAGATTGATTGTTCGCGGTAAAGCGGAAGCCGTGATTCGTGAGCCCCGAGAAGTTGCCGGTAGCCGACGCGACGGACATCACGCCGTACCAGGCGCGTGGATCGGTTGGATTCGTTGAACCCGGGAGGTGCAGAGTAGGCGCACCCGTTGCGGTCCAGGTTATGTCGATGCTGACTTCGCCCGGGAACTCCACCGGACCGAGAAACGTGCGGCTGTCGACGACGTGCACCCGCGGCAGCACGAGGTGCGCAGTGCCGTTCCCAATCGTTAGGGCATGATCGGGGACTCGAACTGCCCAGAAAAGACCTGACGGCGCAATGCCACCGTTGAAGTCATGCAGCTGCGACCCCGAACCGGGGTCGAACAGGTCGATTCATATGAGGACGTAGGTGCCGAAATGTTGCTTGCCGTCGGCAGCGACGAACGTTCCTTGAAAGACTCGAATATCATTCTCGACGTGATACGTGTTGCCGCTGGCATCGGTGGCGCTTCCAGCGAGGTAGGCAAGCGCTGTGAAGCCATCGAAATCGCGAATGACACTCGGCTCGACGTCCTCCCCTTGGTATCCGCTGGCCACCGGTCCCGGAAGGAAGAGGTGAATGAGCGGCGGGATTACGATGCCGCCGGGTATCGGTTGCGGTTCACGGTCGGCGCTGCGCGGCGGAATGACGACGAGTGATGCCTCGTTAGGCGGTGGTGGCGCGGTGGAATAATGGGAGCTATCCGGCGCGCAGGCGACGAGGACAACAAGCGCCGCGAAGCTCATGGAGGACCGGCAAATCGGGTTCACGACGGAACCTCCGAAGTAGGTTTATCTTCTAACATGACGCGCAAGGCGGACGAAGCAAGCGCGCTCTTCAGGCAGGACTGTCAATGCAAGCGCGACCGTGAAGGAATTGCCCGGCCTCGGTGTCTAGTCATCATGCGCAAGCGTCGAGCCCCCGAGAAAGGTGCGACAGCTTTAGCGACACAATGAAGCCGAGCACTGCGCGAGAATTCGAGGAGCTGTTAAGCGAGCATCTCGACGGGCTCTACTCCAGCGCGCTGCGCTTCTGCGCAGGCCGCAGCGCAGACGCCGAGGACCTCCTGCAAGACGCTGTCTTCCGCGCCTTTCGGCATTTCGACGATTTGCGCGACCCCACGGCCGCACGCGCTTGGTTCTATACGATTCTCGCGCGCACCAACCTCAACAGACTGAGGACGCGGCGCCGCCGGGCGGAAACGCTGGCCCCTGACCTCGATGATGACGCGTTCGAAGCGGCGCTCGCCGAGTGGCGACCAGTACAAGTACCTGACGAGTACGCCGATGGAGCGCTCGCGCGCCAGCGCCTTACGGCTGCGCTCGATCGCCTGGATGACGACGTGCGCGCCGTCATCTGGCTGAGTGACGTGGAGGGTTTTCGGCAGCGTGAGGTGGCCGACATGCTCGACATCCCGGAGGGCACCGTCGCGTCACGTCTTTTTCGTGCGCGCCGCGCGTTGCGCGGCCTTCTCGCTTCCGGTCGAGCTGACATGAGGCGAGCGGAGAGCATATGAGTGGTACGGCTACTTCTTGCGGGCACGTTAGGCGCCTTCTCTGGCCGGACGGTGGCCCGCGAGCAACGTCGGCGGAGCTGGTCGCTGCTCAGGAGCACCTCGCCGGCTGCGACGCCTGCCAGCTCTTTGTGCGAGAGATGCGTTCGCAGGCCGACATCGTGCGCGCGGGCGCACTGCGCGAGGCGGCACCGGCCGACGCACGTCACCGGCTGTTTGCGGCCGTCGCGCGCGCGCGCGCTGGCGAGCAGCTCGCACCTCGCCGGGTCGTCCATGTGGCATGGCTCGTGGCGGCGGTGGCGACGTTGGCGGTCCTAAGCGGGACGCTCGCTGTCGATCGCCTCTGGCGTCGTGGCAGCGCGGATCCACTGGCGGTGCTGGCTGACGATCACGCGCGCGCGTTAGGCAATGCTCGCATCGTATCGAGCGATCCGGCGGCCGTGTCGCGCTGGCTCTCAGAGCGCGTGCACTTCGCGATGCTCGTGCCGTCTCTGCCCAATGCGCGATTGATCGGCGCCCGCTTGCGCGTAGAAGATGGCCGCCGCGGCGCTGCCCTGCGGTACACAGTAAACGGCGTGGCCGTTACGTATTTCGTCATCCCCAACAGCGATGACCTGCCGCCTCGCGGCACAACGGGAGCGCTGCCGTTCCAGCGCCTGACACGGGCGGGGTACCATGTCGTCGCCTGGCGGGAGCCAGGCTTGTTGCACGCCATGGTTGGCAGCCTCTCGGACTCTCAGCTCGCGGCCCTGGCCGACGCGTGCATCAAACAGGCGCGCGGTACGGTGGCCACGCAAAGCATTGCTTCAACCAGCTTCAAGGAGGCCTAACGATGCAATCCCGGATTGCTAATGGCGCGCTGGCCGGAATCGCCGGTGGTCTTGTCTTCGGCGTCTTGATGCAGATGATGACCGCGCCAACGCCGGACGGCGGCAGCATGCCGATGATGGGTATGGTCGCCATGGTCGTTCGTTCCGAGAGTCTCGTCGTGGGCTGGATCTATCACCTATTCAACAGCGCCGTCATCGGCGCCCTCTTCGCATGGTTGTTAGGCGACCGCGCCGGAACCTATCGCGCTGGCCTGGGGTGGGGTGCGTCCTGGGGCGTCGTGTGGTGGGTGTTGGGCGCACTGATCCTCATGCCGCTCCTGCTAGGCATGCCCGCGTTCGCCGCTCTGCGCATGGCGCCGATGCGCCCGGTCGCTATGGGCAGCCTCGTGGGGCATGTGATCTACGGACTGGTTTTAGGCGCAGCGTACGTGCGTTTGCGCATGCGCGCGGGAGGCTACACAACCACACCCGCGCGCTCGGCGTGACGCTAGCCGCCTACACTTCGATCCGACGCCGCGTTAGGCTTTTGGACCAAGAGTTGTGGCTGCGCAGCAAGGCTCTCTCCATATACGCCGCGCCGCGGACTTCGCGTTTACTGCGGCGGACGCGGCTTGGCTGTGCGTCCTGAGCCCGAACTCGTCCCTTTGCTCGAAGATCCGCCGCTCGAGCCGGACGAGCCCTTGCTGGACGAGCCACCAGACTCGCCCTTGCTGCCCCTCGCCTCGTCTCTGGTGCCTGATGTCGAACCGCGCCGCGGCGTCGCTCCGTCGCCAGGCGTGTAGCCCTTCTCCTTGTCGACATGCCCGTGCGCCTTGTCCGCGGGCTGCCTAACGACAACGACCGGACGCGGGCCGTCGTACCATCCTCCATAGTATCCACCGTACCCGTAGCCGCCGCGGCGATACCCCCACGGCGAGTAGTACGGGTCCCAACCGTACACATACACGGTGCGGCCGACGTCGTCGCGCAGGCTGTCAGCCGGCGCCCCGCCGATTCGCGTGCGATCGAGCGAGAAGACTTCCGGATACGAAAGCGCAACCATGACGTCGATCACGAGCGGTGGAACCCCGGCCTTGTCCAACTCGACGAGTTGCCTCGCGTCGACGGCGAATCCTTCGCCACGCTCCGCCAGCCACGTCTGCACGACACCCGGATCGATGTAGCGCGAAGCTTCGATCACATCGGCCGACGTGACCTGTGCGGACGCCGCGATGCGCGCGTCGCGCGCCCACTGTGTGCGGTCCTTGAGTGCCGCGGCGATCGCGGCAGGGAGCGTCGCAGGGCTCACTTCGCGATAGCGCGCTGCTCGAACGCCGACCGTCGTTCCTGCGACAACGCCGAGTACGTCCAGCCACTCGCCGTCAGCCGTCATCGCCATCACGCCGTTGGACGTTCTCGTTAGGCCGCCAGGACAGGTATATGCGGAACGCGTGAAGACGCGCTGTCCATTCGCGGACCACGTGGCGCGCTCCCAACCCTTGCATCCGTCCCTCACGGATTCACGCTGCTCGCCTGTCGCGTCGATGTGCTGGCGCATCGCCCTGCTGTCGCCCACCACTGTCGCGACGTCGACAGCCGACTTACCGGCTGCCGGAATCACGCAGATCCGCGGCTTGCCAGGCGCGTTGATAGAAACGTCGGCGTAGCCGTCGGCCGCGGCGTTCGGATCGACAGCTTCCCAGCAGCCGACCCACGCCTGCCAACGAGAGTCGAGCTTCACGTCCTGTGCTGCTGCTGTGTTGCCGAGCAGCAGAAGGCCGGCGGTCAGACCAGCCGCGCGCGAGAGTCGCCGTGCGAAATCACCAAGGCTGCGCATGATGTCCATCCTGTTTAAAACCTGACGTAGATGCCGACAGAAGCGTTGTATCCGGACAGGTCGATCTTGTCGAATCCCTGGAAGTCGCGGCTCATGGGAGCCTTCCCCCACGTATAGCGCCCCTCACCGGTCACTCCGAAGCGGGGCCCCAGTGAAATATCTAACCCCGCCATCCCGTGCGCTGTGGCTGCCCATCCCTTCGATTCATATGCGTCGGTGAAGACGTCGAGCGTCTCCATGTTGATGAAGTCGCCTTCCTGTTTGAACTGGTACCACATCGCCCCAGCGCCCCCGCCGATAAAGGGCGCCCATGTTGTTGGGACCCACGCGAAGCGGCCGATCGCGCGACCGCGTGACAACAGATACAGCTTACCGCTGAGCGTTATCGGGACGCGAGTGAGGTTGGTGGTCTGCTCGATAGGCAAGTCATTGTTGTCCACGAACCGTCGGAATTCGGACTGTGCATTTCGTCCGGAATACGAAGCGCCGAGGACGACGTCGAGACGCGGGAGCACCTTAATGGCCAGGTCGGCGTCGACAGAAGCACTGGCGAAATCGCCACGACCAAGCGTCAGCTCATCGGTCACGAAGGAGAAGATCTCGCTTTTGGCGTTCGCCTGGGCGAATCCGGCGCGTACGCCAAAGCTCCCAATAGGCGGCCTGAATAGAAAACCGCGGCCTTGAACCTGGGCGCCGGCAGGCGCCGCGAACGCGACGAGCGTAGCAAGGCCTGCCACGAGCGCGGTGTATCGCGCGCCGCGTCGTGTCGCGACAGCCGAGTGGAGAACACGGGAGCGAGTTCGGGACCGCATGGCCCAACTCCAGTTGCGAGGCAGCCTGATGAATCGGCTATGCGCTGATACGGCTGAATGACAACTGAGTTCCCTTGGGGGCAGGTCTTCGTTCAAATGCCTAAAACCACTGCCTAAAATCAACGAAAGCTGTCCGCTGTCTGCTGCCAGCCATTAGCCGACAGCAGCTGGACCACCATTTATGTCGACATGAACAAGCCGAGTAGGGACGACGCGCTAGTTCGTCAGCTGGGAGTCGGAGCGATCACCGCGCTTGTTATCGGCGAGGTGATCGCAGTCGGCATCTTCCTCACGCCGGCCGGTATGGCGCGCTCACTCGGCTCGCCGTTCTGGCTACTGATGGTCTGGCTCGTGATGGGTGGAATGGCGCTGTGCGGGGCGCTCTGCTATGGCGAGCTTGCCGCGCGCTTTCCCGAAGCGGGCGGCGGCTACGTGTATCTGCGGCGGGCGTACGGGCCCGCCGTCGCGTTTCTGTATGGCTGGAAGTGCATGCTCGTGATGGACCCTGGGATCACCGCGGCGCTGGCGGTCGGGCTGGCGAGCTACGTCGGCTACGGCTCACACCTCTCGCCGGCCGCGACGAAGGGCCTGGCCATCGCCGCGATTCTCGTCCTCGCGCTCGTCAGCATGTTAGGCGTTAGGCTCGGCGCGCGCGTCGCGCAGTGGCTCACTGCATTCAAGGTCGCTGCGTTAGGTATGATCATTCTGCTCGCGCTCGTGCTGCGGCGCGGCGATTGGGCCAACTTCACGCCGTTCGTGGATCAGCGTCCGGGGTCGGTCCCGCTGCCCGGCGCACTCGCGCCGGCGCTCGTCGGCGCATTCTTCGCCTTCGGCGGCTGGTGGGAGATCAGCAAGCTCGCCGGTGACGCGCGCGATCCGGCGCGGACGGTGCCTCGCGCTCTCGCGTTAGGTATCTTCATCGTGACGTTGGTCTACGTCCTCACGAGCCTCGTATTCATCTACCTCGTGCCGCTCGAGCGCGTCACTTCGGGCGAAACGTTCGCGGCGCAGGCGGGCGAAGCGCTCTTTGGCGCCGCCGGCGGACGCATTTTCTCTGGGCTAGTCATCGTAGCGGTGCTAGGCAGTCTCCTCGCGTTGCTCATGGCGCTGCCGCGCGTTTACTACGCGATGGCACGCGACGGCCTATTCTTCCGCGGCGTGGCGAAGCTGCATCCGAAATACGGAACTCCGGCTCGCGCGATCGCGTTGCAAGCCGCGCTGGCGTCGATCCTCGTATTGTTAGGCACGTTTAATCAGATCGTGTCCTATTTCATATTCGTCACTGTGTTCTTTTTAGGGCTCACCGTGGCGGCACTCTTTATTCTGCGCCGACGGGACGCATCCAGCGCCTCGTTCCGCACGCCGGGATACCCGTTGACTCCAGCGGTCTTCCTAATCCTCGTCGTCGCTCTCTTGGTTCTTCTCGCCGGCAACAGTCCGCTGCAAGCGGCGCTCGGAACAGGAATCGTGGCACTCGGTGCACCGCTGTATTACGCTGTCTTTCGACATCACGCCTCGGTTGCCAATGCACGTTGATCCCGGCTACAACGCTCGGTGACTAGGGTGCGTTAGTTAGGCGGCGTATGCATCGGCATCGGGGTGGACGACGAGGCGAGCGCCCATGGGGCCTACATGGCGGGCGAAACCGGGAGAGGGTTGGATATGGCTTGGGAGCACAAGGCACTGCCTAACTACACGGCGGCCTTCAATGCAGCACCGGGGAATTACCTACTTCTCCATCCGGACTTCCGCATCGCCGGTGTAACCGACGCGTATTTAGCCGCGACGATGACGCGGCGCGAAGACATCGTCGGCCGCGGACTGTTCGAGATCTTTCCTGACAATCCGAACGAGCCGAGCGCGGACGGCGTTCGCAACCTTCGACAATCGCTGGTGCGCGTCATCGCCACTCGCCGGGCGGACCGCATGACTGTTCAGAAGTATGACATCAGGCGTCCCGAAGATGAGGGGGGCGGATTCGAGGAGCGATACTGGAGCCCGCTCAACAGTCCAGTGTTAGGCCCAAACGGCGAAGTCGAGCTGATCATCCACTGGGTCGAGGACGTCACCGACTTTGTTCGACTCAAGCAGGAGATAGAACGCGCCAAGGAGGCACGCGCGGACACTCGGCGCGAGCGGGAAACTCATCCGGGAGATTCGGATCACCAATTCTTTCGCGGCGAAGCCGTGGCGGCGAGCCGGCGGCTGATCGAAACGGAGCGTCGGCATCAATTCCTCGCGGACGCGCTTCCGCTGCTCATCTGGACCGCCGACGCCGAGGGACAGCTCGATTACTGCAACAGCCGGTGGCTCGATTTCACGGGTCGGTTGCTGGAGGACGTTCGAGGCGAAGGTTGGCTCAGTACGATTCACCCGGATGATCGAGCGTCGACTGCGGCAGCGTGGGACGACGCACGAAACCGTGGGGTCACGTTTCAGCACGAGCAGCGCGTTCTGGGAGCCGGTGGGGTTGTACGCTGGATGCTCACTCTCGCCGAACCGTACCGCGATGCCACGAAGCGTGTCGTGCAGTGGTTCGGATCGATGACGGATATTCACGACCGCGTCGAGGCTGAACAGAAATTTCGAGCTGCCCAGCACCTGCAGGCCGTAGGCACGCTAGCCGGCGGAATGGCGCATGAAGTCAACAACATGATGACGGCCGTCCTTGGCTTCGGCGAGATCGTGGCCGGCGCGTTAGGCACGCACCATCCGCAGCGGCGCGACGTCGATGAAATGATCCGTGCCGGTGCGCGCGCAGCGGACGTGACGCGACAGCTGCTCGCCTTCAGTCGCCAGCAGGTTCTCAATCCGAGCGTCCTAGACATCAGTCTCGTTGTGACGGAGCTGGTTCCAGTTCTGCGGCGCCTCATCGGTTCCGATCGCCGGCTCGATGTTCGATTGGCGAGCAAGGCTGTGCGCGCGATCGCAGACCGTGGGCAGCTGGAGCAAGTGCTCATCAACCTCGCCGCGAACGCGCGCGACGCGACGGCGACGAATGGCGTCGTCGCCGTTGAGACCGAAACGGTGACGCTCGATGCTCCGTCGTTGAGTCTCCACCGTGAGGAAGGCGCTTCGCCTGGCTCGTACGCGCGCATAACGGTGCGCGACGACGGCACAGGGATGTCGCCGGATACGCTCGCCCGCGCGTTCGAGCCATTCTTCACGACGAAGGCAGTCGGTCATGGCACGGGCCTGGGGCTGTCGATGGTGTACGGCATCGCGAAGCAAAGCGGCGGTTACGTGCACATCGAGAGCGCGCTTGGGAGTGGAACAGCGGTCAGCGTGTACCTTCCCTTTGTCGACGACGAAGTCACGCCGTCGCAAGGGGCACGCGAAGTCTCGCGCGGCAATGGCGAGCGCATTCTCGTCGTGGAAGACGAGCCGGTCGTTCGCTCGCTCGCGCAACGCGGGCTGGAAGCCGCAGGATATCGAGTGTATCAGGCGCCTAACGGTGCGGCGGCACTGAAGTTCCTGGCGACGGAAGCCGCGGACGTCGATCTCGTCCTCACCGACGTCGTCATGCCTAACATGAACGGACAGCAGCTCGCCGAAGCGATCATGCAGCGATATCCGGGGCTCCCCGTGTTGTTCATGTCCGGATACGGCGGCGACGACATCCTGCGCCGCGGCCTCATGACTGCCGACGCGCCCTTCGTGCAGAAGCCCTTCACGCTCGACGTCCTCGCTCGCGCCGTGCAGCAGCGACTGGAACAGGCGGCTCAGGGACGCGGGAAGTAGCTACGGCTGTGAGGCGCGGCCGTGCACCTCGTTGAGCGAGATACGCAGCAAGACGCTGCGCGACGGCACCGGATCGTTAGGCGTCATCGCATCGGGCATGAGCCGGCGCAACACCTCGACCGCATGGGTGTACGCGGCCGGATCGTCAGCCGTTCGCACGCCGGAGATGAAATATACCGTACCCTTTGCCACAACACTGGTCCACTCGAAGAGCCCGTGCACTTCGTCAACTTCGAAGGCAACCCAGGGCCCGTGTCTGAGCGTTGTGACCTTGGTGCCCTGGCTCGTGCGAATGTAGAGCCACTGTCCGTCGAGAACGTAGTGCACGGGCTCTACGTCTACGCGATCGTGCAGCGTGAACGCGATGCGGCCGTAATGATTGCGCCGCAGCACGTCCAAGCATTCTTCGTGGCTCAGCTCACGAAACGTCGGCGTCCGCAACTTCCTGGATCCCTCTCTGCGTGTCTCGTTAGGGGCCTGTGGATTGCGCCTGCAACCTCACCGACAGCTCTCCCAGCGCTACGAAAGGATACGCGAACACGGCGAGCTGGGCTCCGCGCACAATGCCGGTGGCTGTGCTTCCGATAAGCAAGCGTTCGAGAAAGCCCAACCCGCGGCTTCCAACAATGACTAGGTCGGCATCGTACTCGACCGCTGCCGCCAGCAGCTGGCGTGTCGGATTTCCCTCGCGAATCGCGCTAGTCAGAACGACGCCAGGCGGAGCATCGATATCGCGCATCACGCGTCCGAGCGGGGGAGCCAGTCGTCGCTCATACTCGATTCGCCATTCGGCATACGCAGCCGGCTGCAGATCCCAGCGCGGCGCGACGTGCACCAGTTCAATATCCGTCAAGCTCGGTAGCAAATTGAGCGCGCAGCGCGCGGCGGCCACCGATGTTTCGCTGAAGTCGACTCCCAGGATTGCACGGCTGGGGAGGATATTGCACACAGCAGGGACGGCGAGCACAGGACGACGCGCTGTACGCAGCGTACGAAGCGCCGTTTCACCGCCGAGCGCGCGGTCGACAATCCCGTGATCACCGAGCCCCATTACGATCAGGGCTGCATCGAGCATCTCAGCTGTTCTGGCGATGATGTTCGGGGGATGCCCCGTGAGGACTTCGATCGGCCAATCGTGCGTCGGTCCGGCAACTGCATCAATCTGCTTTTGCACGCGTGCGAGCATTGCGTCGCGGCGATCCTTCCAGACATCAGCGACCGGTACGACAAAGCCATACTCGCCCGTGACGAGCGGAGGAGGTTCGAGCACGGCGACGACCGTTACAGGGCGCCGCGTCGACTCCGACAGGCGCGCGCTGATGCGCACGGCAGCGTCGGCGTCCTTGAGCCCATCTGTGGCGAGCAGAATTGGCTCGCTGGGTGTCGCAAAATCGTTCATCATGTGAATCTCCGTTGCAAACTCGTGGGTCGATGTCCGGCCTTCATCTTCGCTGCTCATCGTCGCTGTCAGTGCTGCCGAGGCTCGCGCCGGCCCTGATTTCGCTGTGCCGTATCTGTCCACCGAGACTCGCCGTTACGGCCATCATCCCAGTAATCGTTAGGCTCAGCGCCAGCCCGGTCGCCGCGACCCAGCGAGGCAGAAAGCGGCGGCGGAAGTAGGCTAGTGCCGCAAGACCGAGTGCGCCCACGCCCGCAAAGGCGAGGGTGGACAGGAGTGCGAGCTCCTCGTGCTGTTCGACGATTGTGTTCGAAAACCCTGGCATGTGTTCGATAGCTTCTTCCGCGGGTTCGCCGGTGAAGAACACAGCTACGGTGACCACGGCAAGCGCAGCGAATAGCGCAAGAGCCAGTTTCGCGACATCGCTATTATGTCGTACAACCGCGTAGGC
>DASYRX010000157.1:0-11428 GCA_036003845.1 Gemmatimonadaceae bacterium
CAACCTAACGAGTCGAGAAGGGCGCTGGCAGCGGCCCGATCATGCCTGAACGCAACGATCGTCGGATCCACGAACGCTTGGGCACGCACATAGGGTCCCTGCCCGACGACACCTAACGTGTCGAGCACGCTTTGCACGATCGTGGCGCGGTCCAGGCCCATGGCGAGCGCGCGGCGCACTCCGCGATCACCGAGGATGGGATGCGGACGCTTCTCGTTTGTGGGATCGGTGAGGTTCCACTGCACGATGCCGTAGTCATAACCCTGGAAATTGAGCGCAACCGCGTTGGGATTGTTCTGGATGCGCTGTATTGCGTCGCCGCGCAGTATTTCGATGAAATCGGCTTCACCGGCCAGCACTCGTGTCGTCGCCGCCGTTGGATCCGGAGAGACGCTCAGGATGATGCGGTCGAGAAAGGGCCGCTGGCGCCAGTTCGCTGTATCGGCTTCCAACTCGAGCAATGAGCTGCGCTCCCAACGCACGAAGCGGAACGGACCACTGCCAACAGGCCTCGACGCTTCGGCCGACTCGCCAAGTTTGGCGCGCGGCACGCTGCCTAACCGGTGCTCGGGAAGCACACGCAGGTTGTAAACAAAATCGAAGAACTGTTCCGGCGAGCGTCGCTTGAACCAGACCACCGCCGTCAGCGAGTCGGGTGTCGTGATCGAGTCAACGTTCGAGAGATTCGATGCGCTGATCGAATGGACTGCGGGATCGACGTACAGCGCATGCGAAAACTTCACGTCCTGTGCGCGCACTGGCTTGCCGTCGTGCCACTTCGCGGCCGGATCGATGTGGAATGCAATCGACTGAGAGTCGGCGGCCCAAGACCAGCTCTTTGCGAGGCGTGGCGTGAAGCCACGGTCGCCAATCGCATTCAAACTGTCGTTGATGTCGGCGAGCGGTTCGTAAATCTGGTCCGTGACCATCTTCCCGACGGTCATAAACACGAGCGGGGCAAGCACAGCCTCCGCGTCCGCGCCACTGGCGATGATGACGGTGCCGCCTGTGTCACCGCCAGTCGCATTGTCCTGGCGACCGCATGCCATTGCCGTTAGACAGAATGCTGAACCGATCACGTACCTAATGGGCTTCATAGTCAGGCCGGTTCCTGTTGAGTGAGGCAGTGCAACGTGCCAAGTCCCCATACCAAGTCGACGGCGTGTATGCCGACGACGTCACGGTCGGGGAAACAGGTCGCGAGGACCTGTAAGGCGTGGCGATCGTTTGCGTCATTGAACGTCGGAACGAGGACCACGCCCTTGGCAATGTAGAAGTTGGCATAGCTGGCCGGGAGCCGTTGACCATCCATCATGACTGGACGGGGGAACGGAATCCTCACGATTCGCAGATTGCGTCCCTCCAGGCGCTCGAGCCGGTCGAGATTGTCCATCGATGCAGCATGATTCGCGTCGTTTGGGTCCTCCTCCACCGCCAGGACCACGGTATCGGGATCGACGAACCGCGCAATGTCGTCGACGTGGCCGTGCGTGTCGTCGCCGGCGCACCCGGCGCCGAGCCAGATGGTCTGCCTAACGCCAAGCACATCGCGGAAAATGCGCTCGTAACCTTCCTGCGTTAGGCCCGGATTGCGCTGCTGCACATCGGAGAGCAGGCACTCCTCGGTCGTGAGCAGGATCCCCGCACCGTTCACATCGATCGCGCCGCCTTCCAGCACAACGTGCTCGCCATTGTCCGGGCGCTGCGGCGTCAGGCGCGGGCGTCCCGACAGGCGCGCGACCGCCTCGCCTACGTGCTGGTCGCTCAGGTAATTGTCGTACTTGGCCCAGGCGTTGAAGCGCCAATGCGCCCACAGAACACTCCCGTTGGCCGCCTTGATGCCGGTCGGTGCCGAGTCGCGCAGCCAGACGCGATCGTTAGGGACGAGGTGCAAGCGCACACGCGACAGATCGCATCCGTGCGCCTCGAGCTTCGCGCGCGCGTCGGCCTTGACGTCGTCGTTGTGGCAGAGAATCTCCACAACCTCGTGCACGTGCAGCACACGGACGATCTCGGCGTAGATCCAGGGGATGGCCTCGAGCTTGCCCGGCCAGTCCGGCTCGTGGTGCGGCCAGCCGATCCACGTCGCGCGATGCGGCTCCCACTCCGCCGGCATGCGATAGGGCGGCGGTGGTAGTGCCATCGTTAGGCCTCGGCTCCCACATTCACCCCAACCATCGGCTCAGAACGCCACCGTACGCATCGATGCGGCGATCGCGCAGGAACGGCCAGTTGCGTCGCGTATCCTCCGCCACGGCCGGATCGCACTGTGCGATGACGACGCCCGGCTCGGCTTCCGCCGACGCGACAATGCGCCCGAACGGATCGGCGATGAATGAATGGCCGAAGAACTCGATCCCTTCTGTCCCCGGCTCGTCCTCGAAGCCGACGCGGTTGGGCGACGCCACGTACACGCCGTTTGCGATAGCGTGCGCGCGTTGCATCGTGCGCCACGCTTCAGTTTGCGCCACGCCAAAGGCCGCCTTCTCAGAAGGGTGCCAACCGATCGCCGTCGGATAGAACAGGACCTGCGCGCCTAACAGGGACGTTATGCGCGCACCTTCCGGATACCACTGATCCCAGCAGATCAGCACACCGATATCCGCATAGCGCGTGGACCAGACCGCGAACCCTTCGTACGAGCGTACTTTGTCGCCGCGCACGGCGACGGGCTCACCCGGAGTGAAGTAATACTTCTCGTAGTAGAGCGGATCGTCCGGGATGTGCATCTTGCGATAGACGCCTAACAAGGATCCGTCGGCGTCGACGATTGCCGCGGAGTTGCGATAGATGCCGGCCGCTTGACGCTCGAAGAGCGGTACGATGAGAACGACGCCGAGCTCTCGCGCGAGCGCGCACATGCGCTCGGTGGTCGGTCCCGGAATCGGCTCGGCGATGTCGAAGCGCGACGCGTCCTGCCGCTTGCAGAAGTACGTGGAGTTGAAGAGCTCTTGCAGGCAGACGATCTGCGCGCCTTTGCCGTGCGCTTCGCGCACGCGCGCGATCTGGCGCTCCACGTTCGCGCCGATGTCTTTGCCGGCGCTCTCTTGAACGATGCCGACTGTAAACGGTTCACGCCCACGCGCAGATGTCATGCGCAAGAAGGTAAGCGGGGCTGACCCGCGACGCGAAGCTATCGACTTCCTTTCGCTGCTTGCTTGACTCCGGCAATCAAGGCGGCCCGGGTCCCGGCGTCGTACACTCGGCCGTTGGCAACGATGAGAAAGATGCGGCGCGTGTTGCGGATGTCCGCGAGCGGATCGGCGTCGAGCACGACCGCGCTGCGTCCGGCACATTGGGCGGAAGCGGCATGACGATCTTCATGAGGGCCATGAGCGAATCAGAGTAATACGACGCCGTCTCGCTTCGCGTGCGATGGCGAAGTACGCGTCGGCCGGAAGCGCGTTATGCACCTTGATGAAGTCCACGCCCAGGCGCACCAGTGAATCCACAGCCGGCGTGGCTTCCGCCGCCGTGCGTACAAGGATGTGTGGCAACGGCACGCGCGCGCCGACGAGATAAGGGCCGGAGATTATCATGCGTGGACCTACTAGCGTCCCGTTCGAGATCTCGCGCTGCCAGCGCCGCAAGTTGTTGAGCGCGCCGTTCATATCGCGTACGCCTGTCACACCCCACGCGACGTACAGCGGACGCAGGTTACGGCCGCCGTCGCGTGTGTGAGCGCCACGGCCTGCAAGGCGAGAAGGAGCGTGGTCATGGCTGTCGTTTTGCGAGCTCGTCGCGATACACAACGCCGCCCTTCATTACAAAGCCCACACGCTCCATGACGGCGATGTCACGCAATGGATCGCCGGGCACCGCGATGATGTCGGCGTACTTCCCGACCTCCAGCGTTCCGACTCGATCGTTCCAACCGATGATCTCGGAATTGAGCCGCGTGGCGGCGACGAGCGCGGCCGCAGGCGTCTCGCCTAACGAGGTGCGCACGATCAGCTCGTGCGCGTTTTTCCCGTGCGGTATGACCGCGGCGTCCGTCGCGAAGCCGATCGGTATGCCGGCGGCCAGCGCGCGACGAAACCCGGCCATCTTCTTATCCTGGATCTGACGCGAGCGCTCGATCTCGGACGCTGGAATGTTGTTGCGCGCCCCTTCAGCGAGAACGTATTCCGTCGTGTATAGCGTCGGCACGTAATACGTGGCGCGCGTGTTCTTGAGCATGGCGACCGCCTCGTCGTCCAGCTCGGAGCCGTGATCGACGGTGCGCACGCCGAGGCGGATTGCCGCCTTGATGCCGCCCGCACCATGCGCGTGCGCGGCGACGACGCGGCCCCAGCGCCGCGCCTCGACAACGGCAGCCTCGATCTCGGCGTCGCTGTATTGCTGGGCTCCGGGAGGAATTCCCTTCGAGAGCACTGCGCCAGTCGCAAGAATCTTGATGAAGTCGGCGCCGCGCTTGAGGCGCGTGCGCACTGCCTTCGTCACCTCGTCGGGGCCGTCTGCGAGGTAATCGGCGATCGGCACGTCCACATACTGCGAGAACTGGCGTGCGTCGCCAGCGCCGCCAGTGGACGACACATAGGCACCGGCCACGAGGAGGCGCGGGCCAGGCACCGCGCCTTGCTCGATCGCGTTGCGCAGCTCGATGTCGACGTACGGCCACGTGGGGCCCATGTCACGACACGTCGTGAAGCCGGCGAGCAACGTTAGGCGCGCGTTATGCGCTCCCCACAGAGCATCGTGCGCAGGCGTCGTCTTCACGAGGGCGTCCTCCCAGTGCACGCCCTGGCGACTGGTGAGGTGCGTATGAAGGTCGATCAATCCGGGGAGCAGCGTCGCATCGCCGAGATCGATCAGCGTCGCCCCCGGTGGGACGTCGACTCGTTGCCCGACGCCCGTGATGCGCTCGCCTTCGACGCGCAGCATCCCCGGCGAGACCGTCGTCCCGGTGCGCGTATCGATGAGCCTTGCGGCACGCAGCACGGTGACCGGCGTTTGAGCGCGGCCGAGGGAAGCAACTAACGCAATGAGAAGCAGCGGTCGCAGCATGGGAATGGGATTCGCGATGTATTTGCAGGGCGAGCGGGTGACCTTGCCGCCGTCCCGTGCGCAGCGCAAGCGCGCGCGCCATTGCGGAAGATTTTGTGTGGCGCTTCGACGACAAACTTGCCAGCCCAGCGCCACCACTGTGACGGCTCGGTTCAGGAACGTGATAGCAGCGCGCCGTCGGCTTCACGAATCCATTGGTGGCTAACGACTTAGCGCGACGGGCGGTCAGTTCCCATAAGGGCGGCCGCACAGAGCGAAACAGTGCAAGCGGTCCCAAGCGTGCGAGACGTTGAGACGTGACGTCGCAGCTGAGGAGTGTTCGAAGTAACCGCGCCGTGAGCCGGCGCCGCGTTTGGCCACGCCTGCGAGGCCAGCAGGTTGGCCGGCGCACGTCCGTGAAAGAACGAGGAGCGTCAGCGCGTGCCTAACGTGGGAATCGTCGGCGGCGGCATGATCGGGCTCGCGCTGGCGTATCGACTACGGCAGCGCGGGCATGCCGTCACGCTGTTCGAAGCGGCGCCAGTACCGGGCGGACTCGCCGCGCCTTCGGCGATCGGGCCGTTTGCCTACGACCGCTTCCCCCACGTTGTGTTGCAGTCCGACCTGCACGTGCAGGATCTCGTAAATGAATTCGGGATCGCCGATCGGCTGCGCTGGGGACTGAGCCGCGCGGGACTGTACGTCGGCGGACGACTGCACGCGCTATCCTCGCCGCTGGATTACAGGCACCTGGCAGCGTTGACTCCGCTGGACAAGCTGCGCATCGCCCTAACGATGCGCCGCGTGCGGCATCTGCGTGATGGCACGTCGCTCGAATCGAGCGGCTCTGCCGAGTGGTTGCAGAGCTGGAGCGGACGCCGAGCGTACGAACGTTACTGGGCACCGCTCCTCAACGCCGTCGCGGGTGAGAATCACGTGAATGCCAGCGCGGCGATCGTCTGGACGCTCGTGCATCGCCTGTACGGGACGCGTCGTCCGGGTCATCGGCGCGCTGTCTATGGATATCTCGAAGGTGGGGCCGCGGCGATTCTTCAGACGTTAGGCCCGGCCGTCGCTTCGATCGGTGTGCGACTCGAGCTCGGCGTGCCAGTTACACGAGTGATCGATGACCCCCACGCCGCCTCCATTCTGTCGCAGGACGGCCGCGTGGCGAATTTCGACCACGTCGTCGTCACGACGGCCACGCCGCTCACCACTCGACTGTGCCCGCAACTGAGCGATGCGGAGCGCGCGCGGCTGGAGGGCATCGTCTATCACGGCATCGTCTCTGTCTCGATGCTGCTACGCAAACCGTTGGGTGCTATGTATCGCACCGGTATCGCCAGCACCGGCATGCCGTTCAACGCGGTGGTCGAAGCGACGACGCTAACGACACCGTCGGCGTTCGGCGGCGCCACGCTGGTGTATCTGCCACGATTCGTCGCGAAGCATGACTCGTACTGGTCACTCAGCGACACGACGCTGCGGCATCGCTTCATGTCCGCGTTAGGTTCCATGTATCCGCACCTCGGACGCCGCGATGTGATCGCCTGGGATATCGCGCGAACGCGGCATGCCATCCCGGTGCCGACGCGCCACTACAGCCGCGACCTGTTACCGCCACTGGCGACATCGCGCCCACGCATTCACCTCGTGAACGCGGCGCAGTGTGCGTCGGGTGTGCTCAGTCTCAATGACCTCATTGGACTGGCGAACTCACAAGCGGCGCGGCTGGATGCGAGCTTGTCACAAACAAACAGCAATGCGACGGCGTCGGTTGCTGTGCTTGTTCATGGCAGCCGCGAGGGAATGCGATGACAGAATCGATCGCGCGACCGCTCGGCGTTCACGTCGCGAATCCACCAATGGTCGTGCGACGGATTGCCGTCGTCGGCCCGGGATTCATCGGCATGCCGATCGCCGCACTCCTGGCCTATGCACGAATTCGAATTGGCCGTGAGGATCCCGCTCACGTTGTCGTCGTTCAGCGCGGCCCTGGCACGTTAGGCTGGCAGACCAACGCGATCAACGGCGGTCGATCGCCAATCGGCGGCATCGAGCCGGGACTCGATTCCATCATTCGCACCGTCGTTGCGGACGGACTTCTCAGTGCGACTGACGACATCACGGTTCTTCGCGACGCGGACGTCATTCTCGTGTGCGTCCCATCCGATCTCGCGCCCGATGCCGATCCGCTGTATGACGCGTTGTACGCGGTTTCGCGCGAGGTTGCACAACGAGCCAGTCGCGTGGCTCCGCTTGTCGTCATCGAGGCGACGCTCGCTCCGACCGCGCTTCAGAACGATGTGACGGAAGTATTTCGCGCCGCAGGCTTGGAAGAGGGTCGCGACGTCCATCTGGGATATAGCCCCCACCGCGTGATGCCGGGGCGCCTGATGGAGCGCGTCGCGTCCTCGGACAAACTGGTTGCGGGTCTCACGACCGAGACGACGTCGCGCATGGCCCAGTTGTACAACCAGGTCGTGACGCGAGCGACGCTTTATCGCACGAATCCGCTCACAGCGGACTTGGCGAAAACGCTGGAGAACGCTTATCGCGACGTGCGCATCGCGCTCGCGACCGAAGTCGTGCGCTACTGCGACGAGCGCGACATCGATTTCTACAAGCTGCGCGAGTGGCTGAACGGCGAACTGCTGCAGAAAGACATTGCGAGCTTCCAACCGACCGCCGTCCCGCGCGGTGCGCTTCTCATTCCGACGCTCGGCGTCGGCGGGCACGCGCTTCCGCGCGATGGCCGACTGCTATGGGCGCAAGCGCGAGCGCTCACGGCGGCTGCGGACGACAGTCTGATTCTCGAGGCACGGCGCATCAACGACGAGTCGCCGCTCCACGTTAAGGCGCTCATCGAGCGGGCTCTGGGCGGCCTCGAGAAGCGCACAATCTGCTTGTTAGGCACGGCGTACAAATCCAACTCCGA
The DNA here is from genome assembly GCA_036003845.1 of Gemmatimonadaceae bacterium. Lineage (GTDB taxonomy): Bacteria > Gemmatimonadota > Gemmatimonadetes > Gemmatimonadales > Gemmatimonadaceae > DASYRX01. The sequence continues at coordinate 7,925 of DASYRX010000157.1, forward strand.
CGACACGAAGAACTCGCCGACGCTCGCACTGGCGCGAGCTTTAAGAATGGCCGGAGCGAACGTGACGCTGCACGATCCGCATGTTCGAAGAGCCGATGTCACGGCCGGATTGCCGCAGATTCTCGATGAGGAAAGCACCACAGATCTCGACGCAGCACTCGACGGTGCTGAGCTGGCCGTCGTTTGCGTGGCGCATCGCGATTATGTGGAACGCGTGGGATCGATTCTGCTCGCTGGGCGACAGCTGCGAGTGCTTGTCGATGCAGCGAACGCGTTCCAACGACGCGTCTTTGAAGACGGCGGCGTGCAGTATGTCGGAATCGGGCGCGGCACGCGGTATCCGCCGACTGACATCTGTCGCATCGTGTACGACGCCTTCAGGGTGATCGAGCGCGGCATGGCGAGCGAGGTGTCGATGCTCATCTCGCTGCTCAACTCGGCGTACGCGAGTCAAGATTTCGCGCGCGTGCGATTCGAGCATGTGCAGTATCTCGTCGGAACGTGTCCGACCGGCTGTGCCATCGCCGATCCAGGACCCGCTGCGCCAGCTCTGGACCACGGGGACTTTGCGAGCCGCCTTGTCACAAAGGCTCTCACAGCGTCAGCAGGCGCGCAGCACGCATCTCATCGGCGCACGGCGCAGGGCACGAGCCGCGCGCACGTGCATCTGTCGGACCAGTAGGAGTAGATCTCCTGCTCAGGTCAACCAAAGCTGTCAGCTAACGGCTGGCGGCCGACAGCTGACAGCTGCTGACAGCTACGCACGGTAGGCTGATTTAATGCGTTCAAAAAAAGGCTCTGCTCGGAATTTCGGGATTTACGATCACAGTGGGCGTTGGCCAGCTGGTGGCACTGCAAGGCCCGACGAACCGAATCCGCCTTCTACCCGACATCGCCGCTTGCGCCACACAGATTTTTTTGCGGTTGACGATTTGAAAGAGCAACTGCTCTTCGGATGGAACGAATCGCGCGGAGCGAACGGAGCGAGCGCCTGAAAGAAAACTGAGCATCAGCACATGCGCTGCGCAGCTACGTTTTTGCTTTTGTAAAAGAACAAAGGCTTCGGAAGTCGTGGGCCACAGCCGATGAACTGCGCTGGCAGTGACGAATTCAATCCGGTCCCATCCGACAAGTCCGCTTGATCCGAATAGGTCGTTGCCGTTCACGCTTTTGAAAACAGACATCTTCAGGGAATTCCCGAGGGCAACCCTCCGATCATTCCTCTGTCTTTGACGTTCCGAAATTCCCGGAATTCCGTGAGGATCCTTTTTTTCAAACGCGTTGACGGCGGATCTTCGCGCACTTCGACAAATGAACCGGTTTGCTGTTTCCGAACAGTTCTTGCAGTTGCAGTTTGCAGTTGTCGGGAGGGTGGTCTCGCAACCGCGTCGGAGATAGCCTAACGCCGCAGATTGTTCGGCCCGAAGATCTTGGTGTACCAGCGCGCGCTAAGCGCCACTGTATTCGTCGCAGGCACTCCGGCGCCACGTACCACTCGAGTGACGAGCAGCGTCAACTCCAACGGCGCACCGGAACGTCGCGCATAGGCGGCAACTGTGGAGTACGAGAGCGCTAGTCCTGCGCGGTGTTCCTCTGCGTCGCTAAAAGGGCCGAGCGTGGCTGCGTCGAGCGTGATCGGATTGCCGCTTGCGTCCGTGACGTTGAATGTGCCAGTAAATGAGTCGACGTCCTTGTGCCGGTAGCGATACTGCCCGGCGACGGCAAAGAAATCGTTCAGCACCAGGCGCGGATTCCACTCAGCCTCCATGTACTTGCCAGGCTTCCTGTCGACGACGTGCTCACGGAATGCCTCAGGAAAGAAGGGATTCGCGGGGTCCGGAATGCGCACCGTAACCGTGTCACTCAGAGGAACGCCGTAACGCACGACGGCGCTCTGCCAGAAGTGATTGCCGATGACGAGATCCAAGTAACCGCGTGCTTCGATATCCGCGGTACCGTCTCCAGTCCCGATGTCAGTGAAGTTGCTCGGCGTAGCCGTCGTTCCCGTGGCGAAGCGGTACGCGGCGCCAACGGCGAGACGTAGCTTCACGCCGGTGTTCTGTGCCAGCCGGCGTGCCGTGCTCGCGGCAAAACCATCGTATAGCAGCAGCTTACCACCCACCTCGATGTCACCCACGTGTCCGTGCTCTGTCGAGGCGATCGGCCCGGCCGCAATGCCGAACGTCGAATCGCTGAGAATCGTGCCGACGTCGTTCAGCGTTAGGCGTGTGCCGCCCACCGGCCGCGCCGTCACGAGCAACGACTCGGCCGGCAACGACAGGAAGTTCTGGTACACGACGTTGAACGCGCTGAGCCGAGCGAAGATCGACTGCTCCAACGACGAGCCCACAATCGGCGCAAAGCGCGCTCCCGCGGCGCTCGCCGTTCCATACACGGTCGCGAGATCCACCGCGGCTGCGTCCACCTGAGTAAGAAAGGCGAGCGCCGCCTGGCGATTCGCGTTGATCACACCGCAACCAGCGCCGGACGGATCCGATTCGCATGCCGCGAGCTGCGTGCGTAACCGAGTCGCGGCCGCGTTCATCTGAGCCAGCACGGTCCCGTTCCTCGTGCGCGCGGCCGTCACCGAGACCGCCGGGTTGAGACCGAGATTGCCACCGGCGCCAGGAATCACGGCGACGTCGTTGCGCACCAGCACGTACGGCACGAGCACTCCGACAGTCACTCTGCTCGTTAGGCCGACGTCCAGCGTGAACGGGATCGTGCGCACGTCGCGATTGATTCCGATGCCCAGGGCGCCGAGCGAGAGCGACAGGGCGGTCTGGCCGCTCAGGGACCTAAGCGTCGGCGTGAGCACACTGATCGTTTCGCCAGCGCCTGGCGCCAGAGAATCGAGCGGAAAGTCGCCGCCCAACGACTCGAGCTCACCGCGCGCCACCCCGCCCGGTCGCCCTGAAGCGAAGCGCTTGTCGGCTCGGGAAAAGCTCACCCCAAAGCCGACGCGCACAGAGCCACGCGGAACCACGGTGGCATCATCAAGCGACGTAAGTACGCGCTGAGCACGCGCGACTTCGATTGGGAACGTAGCAATGAACGAGACAGCCAGCCCGCCCGCCAACGCGCGTGAGGCGCGAGAGGCGAGGCGCGATCCGCGAGTCATTCGCTCGAGAACATCGGCCGCTGCGATCCGGGGCAAGGTCTGGTTAGGTTATGCGCGCTCAATACGAGAGTCAACGAATTGCAGGACCCAACTCGAGGCCGCATTCGCGCCGAGCCGATCCCCACTGTTCCCTGGCAAATCACCGGGAACCATTGGCTCTCGGTGCCGTGCATCCAACCAGCCGACGGCGCGATCTACGCGCTCGGGATGCTGCATCGTGCGTCGCGCTCGGCCATTGAATTCGCCGGCTCGCGCGACTTCGTCAGTGGACGTGGACCACCGCTCGCGTACCCCACATTGCGTGTGGGTTCCGAGCTCATCGCCTTTCGTGACGCAGCGATGGCGTGGGAGCGCGCGCTCGGCTGGCTGCCGACGTTCACGTG
>DASYRX010000158.1:0-4213 GCA_036003845.1 Gemmatimonadaceae bacterium
AGGACGACGCCGGACGTATCGTCAGCTCGGGACATTTTCGGAATGAATTCGATCGGCTCGAGCCGGAGCTCCCTGGGCTGCTCAGTAGCGTGGCTGATGGTGCAGCCCTGGTGCGCGCGCGAACGCCTAACGGCTTGCAACTTGTTCTCGCGCGTGTCGACTCCGTTCAAGTTGGCGGCCGACGCTTCGACCTGGTCGGCGGAACAACTGTCGACGGCGCTCTCTTTCAGCGACTCGCTCGCACCAATGAGTTTACCGTCTCACTGGTGATGCCGGACAGCGGATCCGCTCGCGACACTGGCGAACGAAGCGTTAGGCGGCACACCGCGGCCGAGCTTTCCCTGCCCTACATGGAGAACCTGGCTCCCGACTCTGCGCGGCTCGGATCGGCACAACTATTGATCACGCATTCCGCCGCCGAGCTGGACGCTCTGCGCGCGGACGTGGCACGTTGGTTTCTCGCTGCCGTGGCATTGGCAGTGGCCGGCGCACTCGCGTTAGGCGTCTGGCTTTCCTTTTCTTTAAGTCGCCCACTCGGCGAGCTGGCGCGCGCAACGGCCTCCATCAACCTTGACGGTCCGGACATCGAGATCGCCGTTGTGCGCGATGATGAGATCGGCACCCTCGCGCGACGTTTGGTGGCGACGTCGCGACGACTCCGCGCGAACGCCGTCAAGCTGCGCGACGCCGAGCGTCTCGCCACCGTGGGCGAGATCGCGCGCCAGGTAAATCACGACATCAAGAACGGATTGATCCCGATTCGCAACGTTGTGCGGCACTTCGCCGAAGTCCAGGAGCAGCAGCCACGCGAGCTGCCGGCCGTCTTCGCCGAGCGCCGCGCGACATTGGAGTCGAGCCTCACCTATCTCGACATGCTGGCGCGCAACTACGCGCGGCTGTCGCCGCGAAACGACAAACGGGTGTTCGACGCGAACGCCGTGATACTGGACGTGGCGCGCGCAGCGGCTGGCGGCGGTGCACCCGTGCGAACGCAGGTGCAACCCGAACTCCCGCCAGTTCTCGGCGATCCGGTGGTCCTGCGGCGTATCATCGACAATCTGGTGCGCAATGCCGTCGAGAGCCTAACGCCGGGGAGTGGAAGTGTCACGCTTACCACGGCCCGGACCGGCGACGCCAACATCAGCGTCAGCATCACGGACACCGGCCGTGGGATGACTGCTCAGGAACTGTCCCATGCATTCGACGACTTCTACACGACCAAAGATGGCGGGATCGGTCTGGGCCTAACGGTGGTCCGCCGCCTAACGGCCGACATGCACGGAAATCTTCGTGTGCAGAGCGAGCCGGGACGCGGAACGACCTTCACTATCGATCTGCCCGCCGCCATGTCTCGGATCATGGGGTCAGACTCCATGAAACTGGATTCAAGGCGCCTTGATGGAGGCCGGGGAGTCTGACCCCTTGATCCAATGACCACCGTTCTGATCGTGGACGACGTCCGGCCGATGGCCGAGCAGTACGCGTACGACCTCCGGCGTTTGGCGCAGTTCGAGACGCTGACCGCCTTTGACGGTGACGCGGCGCTCGAAACTCTCGCCCGCGAAAGCGTCGACTGCGTCGTGCTGGACCTCGAGATGCCCGGAAAGGATGGTTTCGCGGTGCTGCGCGCGATGCGCGAACGCGGGCTCGACGTGCCGGTCATCGTCTACACGGGAACCGGCAACTACGATCGCTGCGTGCAGGCTATGCGGCTCGGCGCGCACAACTTCATCGACAAGGGCGATCCAGTCGAGCGCGTCGCGCGCGAGGTGGAGAACGCGGTCGAGCGGCGCGCGTTAGTCGCCGAGGTAGTGGCGCTGCGTCGTTATGCAGCCGAAGACAGTGCGCTTATCGGCGGAAGCCCGGCGATGCGGCGTCTCAAAGAGACAATAGCTCGCGTCGCCCCGATACCGAGCACCGTGTTGATCATCGGCGAGAGCGGCTCTGGAAAAGAGCTTGTCGCGCGCGATGTGCACAGGCTGAGCGGCGAGAGCCGCGAGCGTGAGCCGTTTATCGCCGTGAACTGTGCGGCGCTTCCAGACAGTCTCGTGGAGAGCGAGCTGTTCGGCCACGAGCGCGGTGCTTTCACCGGCGCGCATGTCACACGCAAAGGCGCTTTCGAGGCGGCGGGGAAAGGCACGCTCTTTCTCGACGAGATCGGCGAGCTGCCACCAGCAGCGCAGGCCAAGCTATTGCGTGTGCTCGAGGAGCGGCAAGTCGTTAGGCTGGGGGCCACGCGGCCGCTTCCGGTTCCTGCGCGCGTCATCGCGGCGACAAATTGTGACCTGTCCGAAGCAGTCGCTGCGGGGCGGTTCCGCCAGGACCTGCTGTTTCGTCTCAAGGTACACGAGCTCCGTGTGCCGCCGCTCAGGGAGCGGCTTTCGGATCTTCCCGAGCTGGTGGATCATCTCCTCACAGTCACGTGTGAACGATTCGGGATGCGTCGCAAACGCATCAAGGCCGAAGCGCTGGCGCAGCTGGCGGCGTACGACTGGAAGCGGAACAACGTGCGCGAGCTGCGCAACGTCGTCGAGCGCATGATCATCGCGGCTGACGGTGACGCGATCGGCCCGGAGCTGATCCCCGAAGAAATCATTGGCGCGCATCGCGGCCTTGCTTCGTTAGGCGCGCCGCCGCGGTCGTTCGTCGAGCTCAAGGCCGAAGCCGAGCGACAGATCGTCGTGGCAGCGCTCGAACGCAACGAGTGGCACATCACGCGAACGGCGCAGGACCTTGGCCTCGCTGACCACGCGAGCCTCCTCAAGATCATGCGCCGTCACGGGGTCAGCAGCCGCTGACAACAGTTCCGCAGTGTGGTTTCGATTTCCGCTGCTGCTTTCCACCGGAGCCCGAATCCGCAGGCACGAGGTTGTTCTGCAGCTTCTGGAGGGTTACCCCTTGATTATCTAAGGGAGAGCGCCATGTTGTTCCCTAGATTATCTGATGGAAGAGCCATGCGAGTCTTTTGTGTAGCACTGGCGCTATCGCTCTGCGGCGGGAAGGCACTAGTCGCGCAGGAGCGCGCTTTCGCGATCGTCAACGCCAACGTGCTCCCGATGGATAGGGACACAGTGCTCGTTGGCCAGACGGTGTTGATCCGCGACGGGATCATTCAACAGGTGGGCTCCAGCAGTCAGGTGCGCGTTCCCGTAGGCGCCACGCGCATCGACGCCGGCGGCAAATACCTCATGCCGGGGCTGGCAGACATGCACGTTCATATGAACGTCCCACGCGCGCTTCAGCTCGAGCTACTGAAGATGTACGCGGTCAACGGGGTGACCACGATTCTCAACATGCGGGGAACGCCAGATCACCTCGTGCTACGATCGGACATTCGGTCGGGGCGCGTGTTCGGCCCCGACATGTACACGGTGGGGCGATTTGTGAATGCGCCGTTCTTCAACACACCCGACAGCGTGGAGCAAGAGGTCGTTGCGCAGAAACGCGCCGGCTACGACTTCATCAAGATGCACGGCGAGCTGTCGCGCGAAGCGTACGCACGACTGAACGCGGTGGGAAGACGCGAGGGTATTCGCATCATCGGCCATGCGCCTCGCACGTTAGGCATCGATGCGGTGTTCGCCGAACGCCAATACGCGCTCGCACACGCCGAGGAGTTCCTGTACGACACGACGGGCAGCTCACGCGACGTCGACTTGCCCAAGTTCGAGCCGCGCATCCCGGAATTCACGCGCAAAATGGTGGCCGCGGACGTTTGGCTCATGCCGAATTTCACGGCCTACAAGATCATCGGACTCATGGCGCAGGATCTCTCGGCAATCCTCGCCCGCCCGGAAATGAAGTACCTGCCGGCGCCGATTAAAGTCGGCTGGGGACCGGAGACAAATCCCTATACACGACGGTTTGGCCCGGATAAGGCGCCTGGGATTCTCGCCCGACACGCCCTGCTGCAAAAGCTCACGAAAGCGTTCGACAGCGCGGGTGTGAAGCTGCTCGTCGGCACTGACGGATTGAACGTCGGCACTGTTCCGGGCTTCTCCGCGCATGACGAACTACAGGAGCTTGTCGACGCGGGCCTATCGCCTTACCACGCCCTGCGCGCGGCCACCGCCAACGCGAGTGTATTCCTCGGCTCGTCGCCATGTATCGGCCAAGTGCGCGCGGGCTGCGTGGCAGACCTTCTGCTGCTCAACGCAAATCCTCTGAGCAGCATCGGCAACACACGGCGGATAGCGGGTGTCATGGTCCGGGG
>DASYRX010000159.1:0-64898 GCA_036003845.1 Gemmatimonadaceae bacterium
TTGTCGCGAAGTAGCAACCGAGGACGATGTCCTGCGACGGCTCGGCGACCGGGCGTCCGTCCGACGGCTTGAGGATGTTGTTGGACGACAGCATGAGCAGCCGCGCTTCGATCTGTGCCTCGAACGAGAGCGGCACGTGCACGGCCATCTGGTCACCGTCGAAGTCGGCGTTGAACGCCGCGCAAACGAGCGGGTGGATACGAATGGCCTTGCCTTCGACGAGCACGGGCTCGAACGCCTGGATGCCTAACCGGTGCAGCGTTGGCGCACGGTTCAGCAAGACCGGGTGGTCTTTGATGATCTCTTCCAGGATTTCGTAGACCTCCGGACTCTCGCGCTCCACGATCTTCTTGGCGCGCTTGACCGTCTCGGCGATCCCCTTCTCCACGAGCTTGTGGATGATGAACGGCTTGAAGAGCTCCAGCGCCATCAGCTTGGGAAGTCCGCACTGATGCAGCTGCAGCTCGGGGCCGACCACGATGACCGAACGGCCGGAGTAGTCGACACGCTTGCCTAACAAGTTCTGGCGGAAGCGACCCTGCTTCCCCTTGAGCATGTCCGACACCGACTTGAGCGGCCGCTTGCCGCGGCCACGAATGGCCTTGGAGCGGCGACCGTTGTCGAACAGCGCGTCCACCGCTTCCTGCAGCATGCGCTTCTCGTTGCGCAGGATCACTTCAGGCGCGCGGTGCAGAATGAGCTTCTGCAACCGGTTGTTCCGGTTGATGACGCGACGATACAGATCGTTCAGGTCCGACGTGGCGAAGCGTCCGCCGTCAAGCGGGACGAGCGGCCGCAGATCCGGGGGAATCACCGGAACGACGTCCATGATCATCCACTCGGGGCGGTTGCGCGTCCCGTCGGAGCCTGAGTTGCGGAAGGCGTCGACGATCTTGAGACGCTTGAGCATCTGCTTCTTGCGATGCTGCGACGTCTCCACGGCGACCTGCGCGCGCAGATCGGCCGCGAGCTTGTCGACGTCGATGCGCCTGAGGAGCTCGCGCGCCGCCGGCGCGCCGATGTCGGCGAAGAAGCCCGTGTCGCCTTCCTCGCGCGCCTTCGTCTTGAGGTTGAGAAACTCTTCCTCGTCGATCAGCTGGTTAGGCCTAACGTCTTGCTGGCCCGGCTCGATGACGACGTAGTTGGAGTAGTAGATGACCTTCTCGAGATCACGCAGCGTGAGGTCGAGCAGATTCCCCATCGGGCTGGGGAGTGTCTTGAAGAACCAAATGTGCGCCACCGGCACGCTGAGCTCGATGTGGCCCATGCGTTCGCGTCGCACCTTGGAGAGCGTCACTTCCACGCCGCAGCGATCGCAAATCACGCCGCGATAGCGGATGCGCTTGTACTTCCCGCAATGGCATTCCCAGTCCTTGACGGGACCGAAGATGCGCTCGCAGAAGAGGCCGTCCTTTTCCGGTTTGAACGATCGATAGTTGATCGTTTCCGGCTTGGTGACCTCACCCCATGACCACCATGTACGCATTCCCTGCATCTCGAGCCGTTCGCGCTCCTTCGAGTCCTTGGGACCACGGATCTCGTCGGGGGACGCGATGCGGATGGAGATGTAGTCGAACGCGGATGCGCGCGCTTCACGCGCGCTGCGGAAATCGATCATCGCTTACTCCTCGCCATCGTGGCGGAAGGGGGCACCGTCGCCGTTTTCTTCGTCGTTCGATGCCATCTTCACGTAAATGCCTAACGCTTGCAGCTCCTTCACCAGCACGTTGAACGACTCCGGCGTGCCCGGCTCGGGGAGGTTCTGGCCTTTGACGATCGCTTCGTACACGCGCGAGCGGCCGTTCACGTCGTCTGACTTGACTGTCAGCATCTCCTGCAGCGTGTGCGCGGCGCCGTACGCCTCGAGTGCCCAGACTTCCATCTCGCCGAAGCGCTGTCCGCCGAACTGCGCCTTACCGGCGAGCGGCTGCTGCGTGACAAGGGAATACGGCCCAATGGACCGGGCGTGGATCTTGTCGTCGACCAGGTGAGAGAGCTTCAGCATGTAGATCTCGCCCACCGTGACCGGGAACGTGAACGTCTCGCCGCTGCGACCATCGCGCAGCGTCGTCTTACCGGTTGTCGTCAGGCCGCCTAGACGCAGCAGCTCGACGGCGGCCGCGTCCACGTCGGCCTCGGACTTCTTGCCTAACATGCCGGCGAGCGCGGGCAGCTCGAGATCTTCGAGGATGTCGCCCAGCTCGCGGCCCTTGTGCTTCTCCAGTTGACGCAACGCCGTCTTATACTCGGCGCGCTTTTGCGGCCGCAGCGATTCGTCCTCCGCTGCCGCAGCATGGAACTCGATGCGGTGCTCCAGCTCGCGCTCTTCGCGCTGAGCCAGCGTCTTCGCCGCAGCCGCGAGGAAGTCGCGCACTCTGTGGAAGAGATCGCGCGTCTCCTGCGACACGTGGCGGCTGCCAAGGTCGTTGAGCGACGCTTCAGCGAGCAGCACGTTCGGCTCCTCGCTTTCCTTGTCAGGCTGGATGTCGTCGAGAATCCGGCGCACGTCCGCGTCGGTGACTTCGAGCGGCATGTCCTTGAGCTCCAGCGCCTCACGCACCCACGTTAGGTTCGCCAGCTTGAGCAACAAACCGATCTCGCGCTCGTTGGCTCCCTGGAACGTCGGCGTCTTGGCGTAGAAGCCCAGAATCTTCGCGGCCCAACCAAGGTGGGTCTCGAGGATCTGGCCGACGTTCATTCGGCTGGGGACGCCTAACGGGTTCAAGACGATGTCGACCGGGCGACCGTTCGGCAGGAATGGCATGTCTTCCTGCGGCACGATACGCGCGACGATTCCCTTGTTCCCGTGACGACCAGCCATCTTGTCGCCGACCGAGATCTTGCGCTTCTCGGCGAGATACACTTTCACGAGCTGAATCACGCCCGGCGGTAACTCGTCAGGCTGGAGAATGCGGTCGATGCGCTCTTCCGCCTTCTCCTCCAGCTTCGCCTTCTCTTCGTTGGCCGCATCGATCAACTCGCGAACAAGCTCGTTCGCTTTCTTGTTCTCGACGCGGAACGTCTTGAGGTCGATCTGCGCGAAACGAAGGTCAGTGAGCACCTCGGCTGTGAGCTTAGTCCCTGCAGGAATCGCTTCCTCCACGGTTCCAGCCTTGAGCGCGAGGGCCACCGTCTGTCCGTCCAGCGCGTGGCGCAGTTCGTCGTCGCGCACCTCGTTGACGCGCACCTTCTGCTCGCCTTCGAGACGGCGCACTTCGCCGATGCGTTCGCCGCGGTCCTTCTCGACGACCTGATCTTCGATACGCGAGAAGATTTTGACGTCGATCACGACGCCTTCCATGCCGGGCGGCACTTTGAGCGACGAGTCTTTGACGTCCTTCGCCTTCTCTCCGAAAATCGCGGTCAGCAGCTTCTCTTCTGGCGAGAGCTCGGTTTCGCCCTTCGGTGTGATCTTGCCGACGAGGATGTCGCCCGGCTTCACGTGCGCACCGATGCGCACGATGCCGCGCTCGTCGAGATCGACAAGCGACTCCTCGGCGACGTTAGGAATTTCACGCGTGATTTCTTCCTGACCGCGCTTCGTGTCGCGGACGTGGAGCTCGAGCTCTTGGATGTGGATCGACGAGTAGATGTCGTCCTGCACGAGGCGCTCGGAGAGCACGATGGCGTCTTCGAAGTTGTGGCCGTACCAGGGCATGAACGCCACGGTGACGTTGGCGCCTAACGCGAGATGTCCGCGTTCTGTCGCCGAGCCGTCGGCCAAAACGTCGCCCTGCTTGACCTTTTGTCCGTGACGCACGATCGGCCGCTGGTTGATGGCCGTGTCCTGATTCGTACGCCAGAACTTCTTGAGACGATAGCGATCGCGCTGCGTGAGCCGCGCGAGCGGACGATCATCGTCCTTGCGTCCACGCTCCGGCCCCGCATCGACGATGATTTCGTCGGCGGTGACGTGCGTAACGACGCCCGTGCGACGAGCGATGACGACCGCGCCCGAGTCGCGCGCGACCTTCTCCTCGAGACCCGTGCCCACGAGCGGCGACTGCGGATTCACGAGCGGCACCGCCTGACGCTGCATGTTGGAACCCATGAGCGCGCGGTTGGCATCGTCGTGCTCGAGGAACGGAATGAGCGCGGCAGCGATCGAGACAAGCTGCTCTGGCGCTACATCCATATAGTCTATGCGGTCGGGGGGAACGAGTGGGACGTCGCCGCGCTGGCGGCAGAGCACCAACTCATCCACGAACGAACCGTCCGGATTCAGCTTCGCGTTGGCCTGCGCGATGATCGCATCTTCTTCGCGATTCGCGTCGAGCCAGGCCACTTCGTCAGTGACCTTGCCGTTCTTCACTACGAAGTACGGCGTTTCAACGAAGCCGAGGTCGTTCACGCGCGCGTAGCATGCGAGCGACGTAATGAGGCCGATGTTCGGCCCTTCCGGCGTCTCGATGGGACACATGCGCCCGTACTGCGAATAGTGCACGTCGCGCACTTCGAATCCGGCGCGTTCCCTCGTTAGGCCTCCTGGGCCCAACGCCGAGAGACGCCGCTTGTGCGTGAGCTCGGCCAGCGGATTCGTTTGATCCATGAACTGGCTGAGCTGCGACGATCCAAAGAATGCCTGAATCACCGCCGAGACTGTTCTCGCGTTGACGAGGTCGTCCAGCGAGATCTTTTCGGGGTCAGTGTTGATCGACATGCGCTCTTTGACGAGACGCGCCATGCGCGAGAGACCGACCGAGAACTGATTTGCGATCAGCTCACCGACCGAGCGGATGCGGCGATTGCCGAGGTGATCGATGTCGTCCACGTGGCCGCGCCCTTCAGCGAGCTCCACCAGGTAACGCAGAATTGCGATGAAGTCTTCTTTGGTGAGGACCGTCATCGCCGGATCTTCGTGCAGACCGAGGCGCTGATTGATCTTGTAACGGCCTACGCGTCCGAGGTCATAACGCTTGGGCGAGAAGAAGAGACGCTCGAGTGCCTGACGAGCCGTCTCCGTGTTAGGCGCATCGCCAGGACGCAACAGCGTGTAGATCTGGCGCAAGGCGATCGCCTCGCCCTGCTTGCCGGACGTGTCGCCGTACTTCTTGCGATCGGTTTCCGGATACTTCGTCGGATCCGTCGGGTCCTTGCCGATCGTGTTCTTCACGATCGTCGACTCGGCACGTCCTGACGGAACGAAGACCGTCGCCTTCGTTACCGCGGCTTTGCGCAGCCGCTTGATGAGCGGCTCCTTGAGCGGCTGGCCCGTTTCGGCGAGAACCTCGCCGGTCTCGGGATCGACCACATCGGCCGCGAGCACGCGCGGAACGGCCCGCTCACCGCGCTCGGCGGCGTCGAGCTCGTCGCGCAGATCGACGGTCATGTACGACGCGAAGACCTTGATGGTGTCGATGCCCTGGCGGCGCAGGCGGTTGAACACCTCTTCAGTCAGCTCATCGCCTTCCCTAACGAGCAGCATCGCCTCGGCACGCTCCTGCGCCGCGCGTGCTTTTTTCGTCTTCGCCTTGGGCGCGTCAGGATTCGCCGCTTCACCGGCGAGATCGATGTTCTCAGCGATGATGGCGCCTAACACTTCACGCTGATCGACTCGGCTCTCGCGCTTCTTGGCGAGGTCCAACTCGCGGATGCCGAAGAAGAGACGCAAGATGTCGGAGTTCGACCCGTAACCGAACGCGCGCAACAGCGCCGTCGCGGGGAACTTCTTCTTCTTGTCGATGTGAACGTAGATGACGTCGTGGATGTCGACGGTGAATTCGACCCACGAGCCACGGAACGGGATGATGCGCGCGGAGATCAGCCGCTGCCCGTTAGGGTGCGTCGACTCTTCGAAGACGACGCCCGGTGAGCGGTGCAGCTGGCTGACGATGACGCGCTCAGCACCATTGATGACGAAGGTGCCGAGGTCGGTGAGCAGCGGCAGCTCGCCGAGATAGACCTCTTTCTCTATCTCGTTCTTGAGTCGCTTCTCGCCGTCGACGTCCTCGAAGATGCGCAGCCCGAGCTTCGCCTTGAGCGGCGCCGAATACGTCATGTCACGCTCGATGCACTCCTCGACCGAATACTTCGGCTCTCCGAGTGCATACGCCTTGAACTCCATCGAGAACTTCTCGTGGACGTCCGTGACTGGGAACAGGTCTTTGAATACGCGTTCGAGCCCGATATCCTCGCGATCGTGCGCGGCAGCGTCACGCTGCAACAGCGCTTCGAAGGCGCGTGTTTGGATATCGAGGAGATGCGGCATTTCCATCCCCTCGTTGAGCTTGCCGAACGACATCAGCTTCATCGTGTTAGGCATTTATCACCCGGGTATGTGCACAAGCGCACCTCTCCCCGCGCGGCTGCGCGGAGAGGGTGCGTGATCGAGCGAGCAGGAACGTGCGACGTGATGCGACACCGCGCGCGACTTTACTTCACCTCGACAGTCGCGCCTTCGGCTTCGAGTTTCTGCTTGATCGTGGCGGCTTCGTCCTTCGAGACACCACCACGGACTTCCTTCGGCGCGCCGTCGACGAGGTCCTTCGCTTCTTTGAGACCGAGGCCCGTCAGCTCGCGCACGACCTTGATGACCTGGATCTTCTTGGCGCCGGCTTCCTTGAGGATGACGGCGAATTCCGTCTGTTCCTCTGCGGCTGGCGCAGCAGCAGCGCCACCGGCGGCCGGAGCCGCGGCAGCGGCCGGAGCGGCCGCGATCGTCACGTTGAACTTAGCCTTGAACGCGTCGATCAGTTCCGCCAGTTCGAAGACCGACATGTTGCCGATCGCGTCAAGGATCTCGTCTTTCGTCATGGTTGCGTTTGCCATTCGTTAGGTTCTCCCGATAAGTCCCCAGGCAGAGCTGGGATTGTTCACTGACAATTCCGGCGGTGAAGTCCGCCTGGGTTAGGCACCTGCGCCTTCGACTTGCGCCTTGCGTGCTTCGAGCGCGCCGACGAACGTCGACAAGAGCGCGCTCAGTCCACTCACGAACGCTACCAGCGGCGCCTGCATGGCTCCGCCTAACTGCGCGAGCATCTGCTCGCGCGACGGCATCGTCGCGAGCTTCTTGATCTGATCTTCGGTGAGTGCCACGCCGTCGAGCATGCCGCCTTTGACGGTGGGACGCTTGTCGTTCTCCCTGGCGAAATCGGCCAGTACTTTGGCCGCCGCCACTGGATCCTTCGCGAGCACCACACCGGTCGGTCCGGCGAGACGATCGCCCACTCCCGTTAGGCCGCTCGCGGTGGCCGCGCGCAGCGCCAGCGTGTTCTTGATCACTACATACTGCACACCGGCTTTGCGGAAGCGCCGGCGCAGGTCCGTCATCCGCTTCACGTTGAGTCCCGTGAAGTCGGTGAAGTACAGCGCCTTGATCCCCCGCATCTGCTCGCTCAATGCAGTGACAGCTTCTTCTTTTTCTGTTCGCTTCATTGGCAGTTACCGGTACGGAGTTGTGTCGATCTTGAGGCCCGGTCCCATAGTGCTCGAGACCGAGACATTGCGGACGTACACGCCCTTCGAGGCGTTCGGCTTCTGGCGAACGATCTGATCCATCAGCGCGCCGAAGTTCTGCTCCAACGCCTCGACGCTGAACGACGCCTTGCCGATCGCCGCATGCACGTTGCCGCTCTTATCCACGCGAAACTCGATTTTACCTGCTTTGCTTTCGCGCACCGCGCGACCGACGTCCATCGTGACCGTTCCAGCTTTCGGGTTAGGCATGAGTCCGCGCGGACCGAGGATGCGTCCGAGCTGGCCGACCTGCCCCATTTGATCGGGCGTCGCGATGAGGACGTCGAAGTCGAGCCAACCTTCTTTGATTTTCGGGACAAACTCGACGCCGACGTAATCGGCGCCGGCGGCTTCGGCCTCGCGCGCCTTGTCGCCGACGGCGATCACGAGCACACGCACCGATTTGCCGGAGCCGGCGGGGAGTACGACGGTGCCGCGCACGATCTGATCGGCGTGACGCGGATCGACGCCAAGCCTAACGGCGACTTCGATCGTCTCGTCGAACTTGGCGTACGCGCCTTGCTTCACGATTTCCATTGCCTGACGCGGCTGGTGCTGCGCGGCGATGTCGCGCCGCTTTGCCGCGGCGATGTACTTCTTGCCGTGTGTGCGCATCAGTCCTTGACCTCGACCCCCATCGAGCGCGCCGCGCCGGCGATCATCGCCATCGCGGACTCGATGGAGTCACAGTTGAGGTCAGGCATTTTGATCTCGGCGATCTTCCGCACCTGCGCCTTGGTGACCGATCCGACTTTGTCGCGGTTCGGTTGGCCGGAGCCCTTCTCGATGCCTGCTTCCTTCTTCAGGAGGATCGCCGCGGGCGGCGTCTTGAGGATGAAGGTGAAGGACTTGTCGGAGTAGATGGTGACTTCGACGGGCAGGATCATGCCAGCCTGGCTTTGCGTGCGGGAGTTGAACTCCTTCACGAACGCCATGATGTTGATCCCCTGAGGTCCCAGGGCTGTTCCGACTGGCGGCGCCGGGTTCGCTGCACCTGCCGGGATCTGCAGCTTGACGAATCCGGTGACTTTCTTGGCCATGCATTTCTCCTCTGCGTTAGGCTGGAGGAGCGGCGAGATGCGTTGGACGACTGTGCTCGACGCCGCCTAACGCGGTGCCGATCTCACGGTCTTGGATTCTCGTCGCTTCCAACCGACTCCCACGGTCCGTTTAGCGTCGTTGTGGTATCCGACGGTGCGCTCCTCGCCATGTGGCCGCCCCGCGCAAGGGCCGGTGACTGCGACGATCGAACGCCGTGGTGAACGGCACTCGGCAGTGGGATCATCTCGGAGACAGCCGCCGCAGTTCCCTCGCGTGCTGCCGCCAATCCCCCATCGACTTGAGATGGGGTCAGACTCCTTTGAACCGCGGTTGGCGCATCACGCCCCGCTCAATGGAGTCTGACCCCATCTGGCCCATCAGTACGCTCTTAGTTGCAGGTAATCCAACTCCACGCTGGTCGGCCGGCCGAACAAACTGACCGTGACCTTCACTTTCCCCTTATCCGGATAGATGTCTTCAACCGTAGCGCTGAAGTCCGTGAACGGTCCTTCGGTGATCTCCACCGCCTGACCGATCAGGAATGGAATCTCTTCCTTTGCTTCTTCCTCGACCGTCTCATCGGCGATGCCGAGGAGCCGGTTGACCTCATCGGACCGCAGCGCCATTGGATCGCGCCCGTGGCCCACGAACTTGATGACGCCCTGGATGCTGTTGATGACGTGGCTCGTTTCCTGATTCCACACCATTTCGACCAACACATACCCGGGGTACAGCTTGCGTTCGACGTTCACCTTCTTGCCGTTCTTGATCTCGACGACTTCCTGCGTCGGAACCAGAGCCTGGCGGATCATGCGCTCTTCCGGAGCGCGCGGATCCTGATCGATCCGGCGCTGGATGAGCGAGCGCACTTTGTTCTCGTGCCCCGCCGTTGTCTGAATCGCGTAAAACCGATGCGCGCTCATCTCAGCCGCGGAAGATCGAAGGGATGCCCCTAACGAGTAGAAGCTGAAGCGCCCAATCCACGACGAAAATGATCAGCCCGACGAACAGCGACAGCACGATCACGCCGATGGCGAGTTGGCGGATTTGCGTCTTGTCGGGCCACGTCACCTTCTTCATTTCCGCGATTGTCTCGCGGTAGAAAGTGACAACTTTCCCGATGACGCCCGGCCCTCCTCCGGTCGGCGCCTGTGCGATATCCACGGCCACGGCTACTTCGTTTCCTTGTGCAGCGTGTGTTTGTTGCAGCGCGGGCAATGCTTCTTCCACTCCACACGCTCCGGATGCACACGCCGGTTCTTCGTCGTGAAGTAGTTGCGATTCTTACAGTCGTTGCACGCGAGGATGATGTTCTCTCGAGGCATATCCAATCAAAAGAAGTTCGTTACAGAGCTCGCGATCGGGATTGAACCGATGACCTCACCCTTACCAAGGGTGTGCTCTACCGACTGAGCTACGCGAGCAAAGCTTTCCTTCACCGTATCCCTCAATCGTAGAGCGGGAGACGGGGCTCGAACCCGCGACATCAAGCTTGGAAGGCTTGCGCTCTACCAGCTGAGCTACTCCCGCAGGACGTGCCGTACTCCGACTCCGTTGTCTTGTTGCCGCTCCACCCTTCGTTCCTTCCCGCCGCTCCTGGCCGATATCGCCTAACGCGATGGTCGCCAGAGTGGTGGGGGAAGGATTCGAACCTTCGAAGGCGTTAAGCCGGCAGATTTACAGTCTGCTCCCGTTGGCCACTTAGGTACCCCACCTAACGCGAACAACAGCAGCGCCAGGTAGTCCTGCCGCTGATAGTGAGCTGACGGCGAGAGTTGAACTCGCAACCTACTGATTACAAATCAGTTGCTCTGCCATTGAGCTACGTCAGCACCCGAAGGCTATTTACGCGAGACACACATTTTACCGGGCCTGACAGAGCAAGTCAATCCATTGCTGTAAAACGACTTGGGCCGGCAGTACAGGCTACTCCTCCCGCAATGCGGCGATCGGATCGACCCGCCAAGCGCGCCGAGCTGGGCCGATCGCAGCCAGAAGCGATGCCGCCAGCAACGTGACACCGACGCCGACATAAACCACGGGATCGACCGGCGAGACGTCGAACAGCAGGGTCCGAACGGCGCGCGTCCCCAGAAGCGCCAGACCAACTCCCAAGATCAAGCCTGGCAACGCATAACGCAGCGCTCGGCCAACGACCAAGCGACCTACATCGCCGCGCTGGGCGCCCAGTGCCTGGCGAACACCGAATTCATGAGCTCGCTGCGCCATCTCATACGCGATCGTACTGTAGAGCCCGACAGCAGCGATTACTAGAGCCAGTGTCCCGAAGAGGCCAAACATCGTCGCCCCCAACTCCCATGGCCGAGTCTCCAATGAGACCGGCTCCCGTAACAGCCGAACATCGGCAAATGGAAGGTTGCCCCCCATCGACTGCAGAGTCCGCCGCACGTCCAGCGCAGCGTTAGCCGCAGGGACGCCATCGCGCGCCCGGACCATCAGCACACGCCACTGCATGAGCGATGGCGACTGTGAGATCGGAACGTATTGCTCCGGAGCGCCACCTTCACGGAATTCGTGCACCCGGGTGTTCTGCGAAATCCCGATGACCGTGATGCACGGTGTGCGCTTCTTCTTCCGGTTGTCGTCGTCGACCACGATATAGTAGCACTTGCCTAACGCTTCCTGGCCGGGAAAAAGATAGCGAGCCATGGAGTCGCTGATCACGGAGACACGCGCGGCGCCGGCATCGTCGGCTGCAGTGAACGCGCGCCCTTTCACGATGCGCATCCCCATCGTCGTGAAGTAGCTGGGCGAGACCGCGTTGATGTACGGTCCATTCGCGAGCGGCGGCAGCGAATCGCGGTCGGGCACTTCGAGATCGAGCGCCCAACCCGATTCCAACGGCGTAGTGACGGACTGCGAGGCGCTGCCCACGGACGGGAGAACCGCGACCTGCTCCAGCGCACGGCGCCAGAAGTCCTCGAACGCCTCGCGTCCCTTCACGACACCGCTCAGGTCGACCTGCGCGACCATAACCCGGTCGGGATCGAAACCCAGGTCCAGCCGCGCGACGTTGCGCAAACTACGCACGAAAAGCCCGGCGCCAATCAGCAGGAGCATCGACAGCGCCCCCTGCATAACGAGGAGCGTCGTTCGCAGACGCGATCGCCGCACGGATCCTTCGCGCACACCTGCCTTGAGCGCGTCACCAACGTCCATGCGTCGCGACAGAGCCAGCGGCGCGAGACCTGCCGCGACGCCGACAGCGAGTACGCACCCAGCCGTAAAGAGCACCAAACGCAGATCCGGCCGTCCAGCCGCGATGTCCAGCCTGCCGAGCAGCGTGGCACGCAGGAGCTGGGTGGCGCCAGGCACCAGGGCCAGGGCAGCGAGTCCACTCACCGTAGCAAGGATGGTACTCTCGAGCAGCAGCTGCGTCGCCAACCGAGCACGGCTGATGCCTAACGCTAAGCGCAGCGCGATTTCGCGGCGTCGCCGCGCGGCTCGCAGCAGAAGCAGGTTCGCCACGTTGGCACAGGCGATGGCGAGCACGATCGCCGCGACGATGGCGAGCCACGCGGAGACGCGCGCCGAGAGGCTGCCACTGCCGGATTTCCCCGTGAGCATGCCGCCGATGCCTTCGACGCCTCGCGCCGGGACCATCGATGCCAGGAGAATCGTCGCGGTCGAATCGCTTTTCCGCGCCTCGCGCATGAGGCGCTGATATGTGGCCGTCGCGCGTGCGGCGGCTGCCTCCGCGCTCACGTCGCTGCGCCGTTGTGCGACGACTTCGAGCCAGCGCATGTCCTGGTACGTGTCGAACGTCGGGTTCGTGAACTCGGGCGCCGCGACGTGCATCGGGATCCACGCATCTATTGGATACAGGCTCGCGCCGTTGAAGCCCTGCGGCGCGACGCCGACGATCGTGTAAAAGCCCTGGTTCAGTTGGATCTCACGACCGATGACTTGCGCATCGCCGCCGAATTGCCGCTGCCAGAACCCGTGCGAGAGCACCACGGGCGGCTTGGGGTTGCCGCGGCGATCCTCGTCAGGCGCGAAGAAGCGACCACGCTCGGCGCGCACACCGAGCAGCGGAAAGAAGTTCGCCGTTGCTAGGCCTGCGTTGACTTTCACCGCGTCGGGTCCGCGGCCTAACGAGGCGACCGCGCTCCAGTACGCGGCGGCATCGCTGAAGGCCCCGCGCTCGTCACGCAGAGCGGCGTAGCCTGGGTAGCTCGTGCTCCTTCCTACGAATGAACCGAAGCCTTGCGATTGACGGCGTATGTAGATCGACGTGAGGCGCGGATCACTCGAGACATGCGGCGGCGGTCGCAGGAGCAGACGATCCACGATGCCGAACATCGTGGCGTTCGCGCCCAGGCCTAACATCAATGTGATGACGACGAAGAGCGAAACGCGGCGATCCTTGACCAGGGCACGCACGGCCGAGCGCACGTCGTGGACGAGCGCCCCCATTCGGTCTGCGCGCCGCTCCTGCGCGTCGCTCACGGAATCGATCTGGTGCAGGTCGCGCCGCACCTGCGTCACGTCGCCGAAACGGCGGGCCGCTTCGCGTCGTGCCTCCTCCGGCGTTAGGCCCTGCGCCAGGAATTCCGCGACCGTCGCGTCGAAGTGAAAGGCGATCTCGTCGTCGATCTCGCGCTCGATGGGTCGCCGACCGGCGGGGAAGCGCAGCAGACGGCGGATTCCGCGTGGATGTTCCATGTGGCTGCGCCTACGCGGGTTGCAGCACACGCGACACGGCGGTCGCGTAGCGCGTCCATTGTTCGGTGCGCGCGACGAGCGCGGCACGCCCTTGCTTCGTTAGGCTGTAGAACTTGGCGCGGCGATTCTGGTCGGTGACGCCCCATTCGCTGCGCACCCATTTGCGTTGCTCGAGGCGGTGCAGCGACGTATACAACGCGCCGTCGTCGATGCGCAGCTCGTCCGCGGTTTTCAGGCGGATCGAGTGCGCGACTCCGTAGCCGTGCGTCGGTCCCCAGGTGAGCGTTTTGAGAATGAGGACGTCCAGCGTCCCCTGCAGAAGTTCGAGCGGTCGGTCAGGCATGAGCGAGTACCCTCAAGTGTTGAGGGTACTCACCTAGCTTCGGGTGCGCAAGGACGGAAACGGCCTCACCGCGGACTAACGCGGACGAGGCCGGACAAATGCCTTGACAACTACAAGAGTTGATCTTGTTCGCGCGTGTTCGCGTGTGTCAGCGGTGGAGTAGTTGTTGATGCTAGAGATAGCGTTCGATGACGACGCCGTGCCCCGTGTCCTTCACGGCAAATCCTTTCGCCTCCACTTCCTGCCGCAGCGCATCGGCAGCGGCGAAGTCGCGCGCGGCGCGCTTCTCACGACGCTCACCCAGGCGCGCCAGCGCCCATTCGATCTCTGCCTGCACGCTCGGCGCGAGCTCGTTAGGCTTCTCCGCTGTTATCGCGCCATCGTGCCCCACCGCGATGCGCACGACTTCGGGGACGACGTCCAGGATGCCGTTCATCGCCGCGAAGACGCTGCGCGCCGTCTGCAACGCCGCCTCGTCGCTGCCGCGTCGATCCAGCTCCGCGTTTCCGCGCTGAATGAAAGCGAACAGCGCCGCGACAGCTTCAGGCGCGTTGAGGTCGTCGTTCAGCGCCGCACGGAACGCACGGTCGCATTCCTGCGCGGCAGCGGCAAGCTCCGGAGTAGCGCCTAACGCGGAATCGAGACGATGCTTGAACTCGCCCACCCGGCGCACAGCCTCGAGCGACCCCTCGAGCGCGGGCGCTGACAGATTGATCTGCTTGCGGTAGTGCGTGCTGAATACGAAGTGGCGCAGAGCGGCCGCCGAAATCCCTTGATCGCGCAGATCCTGCACGTTGGCCACGTTGCCGACCCGCTTTGCCATCTTGGATCCGTCGATCATCAAGAACTCGCCGTGGCACCAGAAGCGCGAGAACGGCTTACCCGTCGCCGCTTCGCTCTGCGCGATCTCGTCTTCGTGATGCGGAAAGACGAGATCCACTCCGCCGCAGTGAATGTCGAGCGTCTCGCCGAGGTACTTCATCGCCATCGCGGAGCACTCGAGGTGCCAGCCGGGACGGCCGCGACCAAATGGTGCGTCCCACGCCGCGCCGGTCGCTTCGTCTTCCGTCTTAGCGGCTTTCCATAACGCGAAGTCCTGCGCGTTTTCCTTTGAGTAGTCGTCCTGCGCGACGCGCGCGCCTGCTTTGATCTCGCGCGTATCGAGCCGCGACAAGCGCCCGTACCCTGGAAAGCGCGAGATGGCGAAGTACACCGACTTGTCATCGGCGACATACGCGATTCCCTTGTCGAGCAGCGTCCGCACCAGCGCGATCATTTCGGGGATGTGCGTCGTCGCTTTCGGATACACCTCCGCGTCTTCGATGCGCAGGTATTTGCGATCGGCATGAAAGATCTCGCTCACCGGCTCGGTCACTTGCGTGATCGTCTTTTTCTGCTCGAACGCGCGCTTGATGATTTTGTCGTCGACGTCGGTCAGGTTCATTACCTGGATGACGTCCCAGCCGTTGAGACGCAGAACGCGGCGCAGCAGATCTTCGAACAGAAACGTGCGGAAGTTGCCGATGTGCGCCGGATTGTAGACCGTCGGCCCGCAGGTATATAGACGTGCGGTTTTGCCGTCAGCCGGAGCGAATGATTCGATGCTGCGTGAGAACGTGTTGTAAAGCCTTAGTTCAGACATTCAGAACCACCGCGGAGAAACGCGGACGACGAGCGGAAAACGCGACGTTTCAGAGGTGGGAGAATCTAAGCAACCAGCGACGCTTTTAGGGTTCGAGGTAAAGCGGAATCTCTACCGCACGGTCGCTGACAGGATCGCCAATCGGTGCCACCTGGTCGGGTGGGGGATCGACGACTGGAAGTGGCAACGTTAGGCGAATGAGCGGTGGGCTGGCCTCACTGCGCGGGACTTGTGGAACGGGCCGGAAGCGCGCCAGCGCGCGGAGAACTCGCGTAACCGACAACACTGGAACCTCGATGGGAACGTGGATCGCCATTGTACTTCGCGTCCACGGCGGCACCGCATCGTTTTCACGCCGCCCAAGAGAAACGCTTTCTCCGACCGCGCCACTTCTTGCGCGACTCCGCTCGCAGAGGGCGCCGGCCTACAGGTGAACGGACCGACGACGTGCTGATGATGTCGCTCTCGTAGTTGCGTGCTGGGAGATACAGGATCTGAATCGTCGCCGGTTCCAGCGATCGGCGATGACGGGGAGCACGAGATCGGAATCGTGGTGCGTGCGACCGTCCGCGTCGAACTCATGACGCACCTTGGGGTGTTTGACGCCGAACCCGACGTCTTTTGGCTTGATAGCGATAACGCGCGCAAAGGCCAGGGTGCCCTCCGAGATACACGTCGTGTAACGGCGCCGCCGCCCGACTGCCAGCAGGGAGGGCGCGCGCGCAGCCATCGCGGATGCATAACGAGCGCCCGGCACTGATGCGAGCAACCGCATCAGCACGGCGCGCAGCGCAAATCCGCCAGCGCCGAGCGGACAGATTATCTCGCAGCGACCGGCAACTGGTTCGGATTGCACGGCCGAGGAATCGCGCGCGCTAGTTAAGTCTTGCTGCTCTCAGGAAGTCGAACAGAAAGGACGTCGATGGGGCCGTCCATCTTGGAAACGCCGCCGTCCGGCGCCGGCACGTGCAGCACGAGTGGTCTGTCGCGCACAATTCTGCGGAGCCCTGGCTGCTCGTACAGCCGGTTCACCAGGATGCGGCGCACGAGCACCATCGTCGCGGCCAACAGCGGCACAGCGACGATGAGACCGGCGGGACCGAGAAAGCGCCCCGCGAGCAGGATGGCAACCATGGACAGCACAGGCGGAATGTGCACGTGCCTCGCGACGATGAGCGGCACCACGAGATTCGCTTCGACAACGTGCACCACGACGCCTAACAAGATCACGAAGAAGGCGTGCCACCCAGGGCCGAGTCCGGCGAAGCCCGGCCCGCCCAACACGAACAGAGCGGGCAGAACTGTCGATACGAGCGTTCCGAAGAACGGCACGATCGCGACGGCGCCGGCGAATACGCCGAACGTGAGAGCGTACGGCACCTTCAGCAGCGTTAGGCCGAGCGCTGTGAGCGTGGCCAAGATGAACATCGCGAGGAGCTGTCCCGCCATCCAGTTGCGCAGCGTGCCTCGCAGGTCTTTGAAGACCTCGCGCACGACGTCGCGGTGCACCGGCGGAAAGAGCGCGATCATCCACTCGCGGTAGAGCTGCGGCGTGAGCGCGAGGTAGAGACCCATCACGAACACGGAGACGATGTTGACGATTGCGTGGCCGACCGAGACAACACGAGGAACGACCTGGCCCGCCATCCCTTCGAGTTGGTGATACAGCGTTTGCAGGATGCTGTTCTCGCCGGGACGGATCGTTTCGCGGAGGGATGGATAACTGGCCGCGAGTCGATCGAGCCCGCGCTCCCAGGCCTCGATGTAGGACGGCAGGACGCGGATAAGCGCCTGTGTTTCCTCGACAAGCGGCGGAATGAGCGTGGCACCCAGCGCCGTGATCAGCGCGAGTGTGAAAAAGATCGCGATCGCGAAGGCGAACGGCCGCGAGACCGGTAGGCGCTTGACGATTTCGTCGGTCACCGCACCGAGATAGACGGCGAAGAGCGACGCGATGAAAACGAGCAGGAAGATGTCCGCCGCTTTTCCGAAGAGCCACACAAGCAGCAGCGTGGCAATCGTGGCTGCCAAGAGCACCGCAAAACGAAAACGCCCGGGTGACGGTTTCCCGTCGACCGCGGGCGTTGCGAGTGGCGTCGCGATTCGCGTCGTCACCCGCGCGTCTTCTCGTCGTGGGCGTCTTCGATATCCGCCTCGACGGTCTCAGCATCCCTCTTGCCGCCTGGCCCGATCTGCTTGCTCCCCGCGGGGGCACCGCTCGGCAGCAGTCCCATCTTCTGCTTCAGAGCCATGAGCTGCATGTCTGCGCTCGCGGCGCCGGAGACTTTCTCCAGCTGCTTGAAATCACGCTGCAAGCGATCGCCCGAAAACTCTTCGTCGATCTCGGCGGACGCTTTGATCTGGCGCTCGTTCTGTTCGATGCGCTCTTCCATGCGCGCGAACGCCTCGAACGCTGACTTCTCCGAAATAGACGACATCGTCTCGGCGATGCGCTTTTGTGCTTGCGCACGGCGCTGCCTAGCGAGGAGCAGGTTCTTCTTGCGCTTGGCTTCCTCGATCTTGTCATTCAAGTCGCGCAGCTGCGCGCGGAGCTTTTCAGTTTCGAGCTGGTGCGATTGCCAGGTGACTTCGAGCGCCTGCGCGTGCGCCAGGTACTCACTCTGCCTAACAAGCGCTTGCTTGGCCATGTCGTCACGGCCTTCGCGCACGGCGAGCATGGCGCGCTGCTCCCACTCCACCGCTGACTTGGCTTCGGCGTCGGCCTGGTCGCGTAGCCGCTTCTCGTCCGCGATGGCGGCCGCGACCTGCTGCTTCGCCTTGACCAGCTGATCGCGCATGTCGATCAGAATCTGGTTCAGCATCTTCTCCGGGTTTTCAGCGGAGGAGATGAGGTCGTTGATATTCGATTTGATCAGCGTTGCAAAACGATCGAAGAGACCCATGCTTAGGCTTCCTCTCGGAACGTTGCCAGCTCGCGCAGATGCGTTGCCAGCGCCACCGTTAGGCTTTCGTATGATGCCTGGAACTCCTCATAGTCGAGATGCTCCAGCTCCAGCGCCTCCGTCAGCACGATGGCTCCATCGCTAATGCCGTACGAGCCGTGGACGAGGTCCGTCGCGTTGAGCTCGAGCAGCCGCTGATTGAGGTCCGCGCGCCGGCCGTTGCCCTTGGGGACGTCCATGACTTTGACGCGCAACACCAAAACCGGCGGGTTGTAGTGCACGACGACGTTGAGTCCGAACTCACCGCCGGGCTGGACAACCCACAAGCCTTTTTCAAGCTCCTTCCATTCGGCGCCTTCGGCGCCGAGGCGATCCAAGAATCGTTCGACTTCTTCGCGCGAGACCATGTCGCTACCTGGTAATCTCGAGGGTGGGGACCATACGCGGCGTTGGGAAATATGGTGTCAAATCGACAGCTTATACACTAAAGCTGTCAGCTGTCAGCGGACAGCCGACGGCTGACAGCAGCTAAGCCGGTTGGAGAATCTGGGATCGGAGAAAGGCCCCGGTGTGCGATGCGTCGTTGGCCGCGACGTCCTCTGGAGCGCCGGCCGCCACAACTCGCCCGCCCTCGTCACCGCCTTCCGGGCCGAGGTCGATGATCCAGTCGGCCGTTTTGATCACATCCATATTATGCTCGATCACCACGACCGTATTTCCGCGGTCGACGAGCCTGTGCAGAACGTCGAGCAGTAAGCGCACGTCTTCGAAGTGCAGACCAGTCGTCGGCTCGTCGAGGATGTAGAGCGTGCGGCCTGTGTCTCTCTTTGAAAGCTCCGTCGCGAGCTTCACGCGCTGAGCTTCGCCGCCTGAGAGTGTCGTCGCGCTCTGGCCGAGATGGATGTAGCCGAGTCCGACATCATTCAGCGTCTGTAACTTTTGCCTGATTCGCGGCTGATTCGCGAACAGGCCTAACGCGTCCTCGACCGTCATGTCGAGCACTTCCGCGATATTCAGCCCTCTGAAGCGTACCTCGAGAGTCTCGCGGTTATATCGCTTCCCTTTGCAGACCTCGCAGGAGACGTACACGTCAGGCAGGAAGTGCATCTCGATCTTCACGAGCCCGTCGCCTTCACACGCCTCGCAGCGTCCGCCTTTCACGTTGAAGGAGAATCGTCCGGGCCCGTAGCCGCGGATCTTCGATTCGGGGATCTCGGCGAACAGCTCGCGGATGGGTGTGAAGAGACCGGTGTACGTCGCGGGATTCGAGCGCGGCGTGCGACCGATCGGACTCTGATCGATGTCGATAACTTTGTCGATGTGCTCCAAGCCCGTTATGCGCGTATGCGCGCCGGGGATTACCCGCGATCTGTAGAAGTGCCTGGCAAGCGTGCGGTGCAGAATGTCTTCCACGAGCGTTGACTTGCCGGAACCGGACACGCCGGTCACGGCGATGAACAAGCCTAACGGGAACTCGACGGTGAGGTTGCGCAGGTTGTGTGCGCGCGCGCCTTCGACGCGCAGCAAACGATGAGCGGCTCGCGGGCGGCGCCCCTTCGGGATGGGGATGTTACGACGGCCCGCGAGGTAGTCGCCGGTTAGCGAGCCTTTGGATCGGATGATGTCCTGGACTGTGCCCGCGGCAACGACTTTGCCTCCGTGCGTGCCGGCACCCGGTCCCAGATCGACCACGTGATCGGCTGCGCGGATTGTTTCGTCGTCGTGCTCCACGACGAGGACCGTGTTGCCGAGATCGCGCAGCTGTTGCAGCGTGCGCAGCAGCCGCTGATTGTCTCGCTGATGCAGCCCGATCGAGGGCTCGTCGAGGATATAGAGCACACCGACGAGACGCGATCCGATTTGCGTCGCGAGACGGATACGCTGCGCCTCACCGCCGGAAAGTGTCTCGGCGGAACGGCCTAACGTGAGATACTCGAGCCCGACGGCCACGAGAAAGTCGAGTCGCTCGACAACTTCCTTGAGGATCGGTCGCGCGACCTCGGGATCGAGTCCGGCGCTGTTGCTCTTCGCCGATTTTGCGCCCGTACCGTTGCGGCCTGTGCGGATCGGAAGCGAAGCAAAGAATCGCGCCGCATCGGCGACCGACAGCTCGGCGACCTCACCGATGTTGCGTCCTCCCAGCGTCACTGAAAGGGATTCCGGTTTGAGGCGTCTCCCCTCGCAAGCGGCGCAGGGCTTTTCGACCATATACTGCGCCAATTCCATGCGCACGTTGTCGGCGTCGGTCTCCTCGTACCGGCGCTGCACGCTCGTGATGATTCCGTCCCACGTCACGCTCTCACGCTTGGCGCCCTTGATCTCGTGCCTAACGCCGTAGAGCAGCTGCTCCTGCGCCTTCTTGGGCAGCTTTCCCCAGGGTGTGTTGAGCTCGAAGCCTAACGCTTTGGCGAGGCCCGGCAGGATCACTCGGCGCAGGTACCCGTCGGGCTCACCCCAAGGCAGGACGACGCCCTCGAGAATCGAGACGCTGGGATCCCCGAGGATGAGCTCGGGACTGACTTCGCGGCGAACACCCAGTCCGCCGCAGACCTGGCACGCGCCAAAGGGCGAATTGAACGAGAAGTGGCGCGGCTCCAGCTCGGGGAGACTGATGCCGCACGTCGGGCAGCCATAGCGCTCGGAGAAGAGCTGCGACTGGCCGGCGTCGTGCCTAACGACTTCCACGAGACCGTCGGCCAGCTTGAGCGCGGTTTCGATCGAATCCGCCAAGCGCGTGCGATCGTCGTCGCGCACGACGAGGCGATCGACTACGATGGACACGTCGTGGTTCTGGCGGCGATTGAGCGTGGGCGGTGAGGAAAGATCGACCTGCGCGCCGTCGACCATCGCTCGGATGAAGCCCTGCTTCCTCGCCGACTCGAACAGGTCGCGGAACTCACCTTTGCGTCCGCGCACGAGCGGCGCGAGGATCTCGATTCGCGTACCGCTCGGCCAGGTGAGTACGGCGTCGGTTATTTGACCCGCGCTCTGGCGTTCAACCGCTCGGCCGCATTGCGGACAGTGCGGCGTTCCGCAGCGCGCGTAGAGGAGTCGCAGGTAATCGTAAATCTCTGTAACAGTTCCGACCGTTGAACGCGGGTTGTGTCCGGCCGACTTCTGTTCGATCGAAATGGCTGGCGAGAGGCCCTCGATCGAATCGACGTCGGGCTTCTCCATGAGGCCGAGGAACTGCCGCGCGTAAGCGGAGAGCGATTCGACGTAGCGGCGCTGGCCCTCGGCGTAAATCGTGTCGAACGCGAGGGATGACTTACCCGAACCCGACAGTCCCGTGATGACCGTGAGCCGGTCGCGCGGGATGGTGACGTCGATGTTTTTGAGGTTGTGTTCGCGCGCGCCGCGCACGATAAGCGCGTCTTGAGCCATAGCCTGGTATAGTCGCGCGCTGTTCTTCCGCATTCAAGCGGCCGGTTTGAAAGCCCGCGCAGTCGAGGGTGGTCGGCGGGGCATCCCGCTTCGGCGCCTAGCACGCTTCTCGATCTCGGCTGCGCGCGTTCGTCGCCGAATGCAGCCTACTTGGCCGGTTGGCGCGCGCCGGCTCTCGCCGCGTGACGGCGCCCACGAGGACGCCCCGCCTCCCAGCGCTCGCGCGGGCCACGGCATTCGCCTAACGCGGACGTGGTTGTTGGGCGGCGCGGGCATGCCCGAAGGCGGCGTCACGCCATGTACGACCCAAGATCCCAGTGACGCTTAGCGTGCTAGCCGCCGTAGCGGCATGCCCCGCCGACCAAAAGGTACGGCTCGGAAGCCGAACCGCGAGTACAATTGTGACCGGATGGCAGCCTTACCTGTCCGCTTACGGGCGCCTCGTGGCCTCCGGGTCAGCGGACGGGGAATCCCACACACTCCGAGCCACGATGCCACACACCGACGCCGTCGTTCTCCTCACCACTGTCGCTAACAGCGACGAGGGCGTTCGACTCATTCGATCCCTACTCGATAGACGACTAATCGCTTGCGGCACGATGCTTCAGGGCGCGCGCTCGTTCTATCGCTGGGAGGGAAAGATCGCCGACGAGCAGGAAGTCGTCGTGCTCCTCAAGACGCGCTCGGCGATCTACCACGCGATCGAACAGGCGTTCACTGAATTCCATCCGTACAAGGTCCCGGAGCTGCTCGCGCTGGAAGTGCGGGCGGGGCTCGAAAAGTACGTGAGTTGGATCAACGCGGAAACGTCGCTCGCTCTCATCTGATGCACGCATGAGTCGGCGCGGCGTTTTCGGCATCGTCATCGTGCTAGCGTGGGCCGCAGGACTCGCGGCCTTCGCGCGGCGTGAGCTTTCGCGCAGTGACTCCGAGCGCCTGGCTGAGTCGGCGCTTCGCGTAGCACCGGGCGCGACGTATTTCGCCGTGCTGCGCGAGGGTAAGCACGTCGGTTATGCGTCGACGACAATCGATACGCTCCCAGCGCGCATCCAAGTGACCGACTATCTCGTGTCGGACGTTCCGTCGGGCGATTCGTTGCGACGCGAGACGCTTCGCACGCGCGTTAGGCTGACCCGCCGCCTCGTGCTGCGCGATTGGCTCGTCCAGGAAACCACTGACAGCGTTCCGCGGCTCGTGCGCGGACGCATACTGAGTGACAGCGTGTTGGAGTTCGTGGCGCGTTCGGCGATAGGGCCACGCGGCCGCACGATGGATTCCTCGCGTCGTGTGATTCGCGAGGCTGTCACGGCAGCTCCGCTCATCGCGCCAGTCACAATGCTCGGTGGACAAGGGCGCATTGGTCGCGTCGTCAACTTCGTCGCGCTGAACCCCAGCTCAGGCGCGACGCAATCGATGCAGGTGCGACTGGCGGCCGAGTCGCTGTTCGTGGTCCCCGACAGCGCGGCGTACGATGCGCCGGCAGCGAAATGGCGGAGCGTGCATAACGACTCCGTGCGCGCGTGGCGTCTCGAGGGTTTCGCTGGCACGATGTGGGTCGACGCGCTCGGCCGTCTGGTGCGACATGAACGACCGGACGGGACGACGCTTCAGCGTACGGCCTACGAGCTCGCATTCGAGAACTGGCGCGGGACCAGTCCGCTCAGCAAGAAGGCAACCTCGGGCAAATCCTAACGATGATCGAACTTCGCGGGCTGACCAAACGCTACGGTGATCTGGCCGCCGTCAACGGCATCGATCTGAAGGTCCCTCCAGGAGAGCTATTCGGCTTCCTCGGACCTAACGGTGCCGGCAAGACGACGACGTTGCGCATGATCGCAGGAATATTGCGCCCCACGGCCGGTTCGGTGCGCATTGGCGGCATCGACCTCGCCGCGGATCCGATCGCCGCGAAGCGAAAGCTCGGATACATCCCGGACCGTCCCTTCATCTATGAAAAGTTGACGGGGATGGAGTTTCTGCGCTTCGTCGCTGGACTCTTCGCGCAGACCGGCGATCCGGTTGAGCGTCGCGGGTGCGAGCTGCTGGCGCTCTTCGATCTCGAGGAGTGGCGCGACGAGCTCGTCGAGTCATATAGCCACGGGATGCGCCAGAAGCTGATCATCGCGAGCGCGTTCATTCATCGCCCGGAAGTGATCGTCGTCGACGAGCCGATGGTTGGGCTGGATCCCAAGGCAGCGCGCACACTCAAAGACTTGTTCCGCGAGTACGTTAGGCGCGGCCACACGATCATGATGTCCACGCATACGCTCGAAGTCGCGCAGCGTCTCTGCGATCGGGTTGCGATCATCCAGCGCGGCGAGATCCGCGCTCAGGGCACGCTCGCCGAATTGCGCGCGGTTGCCGGAAGCAACGGACACGAGTCCGGGCTGGAAGAAGTTTTCCTCCGCCTAACGGGTGAGCGCGCAACGCGCGAGCTGGTGGACGTCCTGGATACATGACCCCGCGCGACAAGAAAAACGCGTCGCACGAGATCGTGCCGGGTAACGGCGCGCTCGTGGCACGGCACCGTATGCTCTCGGGTGGCGTTCGCGCCGTTCCGGGCGCGATGGTCACGCCCGGCGGTGGTCACGTGGTCCCGCCTTCAGCGGGTCGATGGTTCGGCGCGTTGAGGCACCTGCTCTGGCCGAAGTGGCTTACGGTGCGCGCTCGCGCGCGCGTTCCCGATCGCGGCCGCACTGGCCGAATCGTGCTGCTCGCCGTGCTCGGCCTCGGTTTCTGGGGACTCGTGTTCGGGGTACTGGCGCGAGTGCTTCGCTACTTCCACTCGGTGGAGGAGATCGGAGCGCTCCTCGCGGGGAAGTTGTTAGGCGTGCTGTTGCTCAGCTTCCTGGGCATGCTCATGCTGTCGAGCGTCATCACCGCGCTTTCGAGCTTCTTCCTGGCGCGCGACCTCGACTTGCTCGTCTCAGGACCCGTCGATTGGCTGACGCTGTATATCGCGAAGTTGTTGGAAACCGCACTGCACTCGAGCTGGATGGTTGCGCTCCTCGCGCTACCGATCGTCACGGCTTACGGCGTGGTGTACGACGGCGGGTGGCTGTATCCGCTCGTCGCCCTCGCCGGCTTCATTCCATTTGTGCTCATACCGGCAGCGATCGGCAGTGCGCTGACGTTGCTGCTGGTGAACGTATTTCCGGCGCGACGCACGCGGGACATCCTCGGATTCATCGCGTTGTTCGCCGCGGCTGGAGTCGTCGTGCTGGTGAGGCTGATGCGGCCGGAGCAGCTGGCGCGGCCGGAAGGATTTCGATCGCTCGTCGAATTCATCACGGTGTTGCGCGGTCCGACATCGCCGATGCTGCCGAACGAGTGGCTGCAGCGAACGATCATGGGTTGGCTCACCGGTGATTTCGATCCGCTGTCGCTGTATTTGCTGTGGTCAACGGCAGCCGTGTTGATCGTCGCCGGTGCCGCGCTGCACCGTGCGCGTTATTCGGTCGGATTCACCAAAGCGCAGGAGAGCGCGCAGCGTTGGGCTCGTGAGGGCCTCGCGGCGCGCGTCTTTACTGCGCTGCTCAAGCCGTTAGGCATCGTCCGGCGCGAGCTCGTGCTCAAGGAAGTTCGGCTGTTTTTCCGCGATACGACACAGTGGTCACAGCTCATTCTGCTGGCCGTGCTCGTTGTCGTGTACATCCTCAACATCCGACTGCTGCCGCTCACCGGCGACGGCGTCACGTTGTTCATCCGGAACTTGATCCCGTTTCTCAATCTCGCGCTCGCGGGATTCGTGCTGGCGTCGATCGCGGCGCGCTTCTTGTTCCCCGGCGTGAGCCTCGAGGGACGCACCTGGTGGCTGCTCCGCGCGAGTCCGCTCCCGATGCGCGATGTCCTCTGGGCGAAATTCTGGATGGGAACGTTGCCGCTACTCATTCTGGCCGTAGGAATCATCGGCGTAACGAATACGCTGTTGCGCGTGGATCCTTTCATGTTTGCTGTCTCCGTCATGACGATCACGTTCATGACTTTCGCGCTCGCTTCACTCGCTGTCGCGTTTGGCGCGCTGTATCCGCGCTTCGAGACGGAGAATGCTGCCCAGATTCCAACGTCGTTTGGCGGACTCATATACATGATGGCGGCTGTTGCGCTGATCGCCGGAATCATCATGTTCGAGGCACGGCCTGTGTACGCGTATTTGCGCGCGCGCACATTCAACGAACCGATCGCCTCCAGCGACTTGGTGTTGGGCTTCGCGGCGGCCGGTACGCTCTGCCTTGTAGCGATCTTCGCGCCGCTCGCCTACGCGCGACGGCGTCTCGAAGCCATCGAGCGCTAGCCCCGTTCCACCCTCCTCCACGTTAGGCTGCGGGCTGTCGTGGCCCCGGCTGGAACGGGGCTAGGCGCGCCGTTTGGACGCGCTGATCCAGAGCGCGAAGCCAATTCCAATCAGCAGCAAATAGGCGGCGCTGAGGCCTGACTTGAACGGGCGAAAGCCGACGCGCAGCTCGGCCGCGTCGCCAGGAAGTGTCCGCGCGAGCCTAACGGCTACCTCCTGCGCGAGACCGTGTCTTCGGCCAGGTACGACCACCGGCTCGGCGATCTCTTCGCCTCGGCTATCGACGGACTGGCGCCGCTCAGTGACGAGAATCGTCGGTTCGCCGTTGTCGCGCGTCGCTTCGATTGTGACCGCCGTTATTTCGCGGTTCTCCGCACGGAAAGCCGACACGCCTTGCTGCGCCAGCGTCCATTCGCGCCCGAACGCGTCAGGCAACGTCGTGGATTCCCCCTGCCCTAACGAGACCGTGTATTGTCGTTCCCATCGCGCAGCGAACAAGGCCAGCGCGGCGAACATCGCAACCAGAAGTGTCGCCGTCGTGAGTGCGAATACGCCGCGCCGGCTTGACGGCCACCACTGATGTCGCAGCGGCGGCAGCGGTAGCACCAGCGTCGTAAGCAACAGGCCAATGACCTGAAGCGATTGCGGTTGGCCTAACAGCAGCGCTGCCATCAGGCAGAGCCACGCCGCGAGAACCCAGCGGCTCAGCAGCGGGCGAAGAGCAATGTCTAGCGACAGCGGGGCCGGCACGAGGATCAGCGCGTATCCGAGCAAGCGGAGTGGCTGCTGCGTGAACAAGAGCGGGTTTTGCAGCCGAGGAGCGAGGCCGCTTCCCTCCGTTAGCTGCCACGGCAGGCGCGAGAACGGGGGAGCACCTAACGCGGACCACGCGAGCGCCGCGAACACGACGAGCGCCAGTGCCGCCAGGCTCCACGCGCGCGGTGCGCGCTTGCCTGGACCAACCGCGGCGGTGGCACAGGCGGACAACAGCAACCCAAAGGCGAGACGACGCCCGGCGGCTCCCGCGAACAACGCTCCGGCCTTGTACAGCGTGGGCAGATTCGTGGTCGTATGCTGCGCGACGTATTTGAGCGACAGCTCGCTGCGCACCAAAGCGAGCGCGAGGCCTAACGTGGCGACGGTGGTGAGGCCGCAAATCCACGGGAATGTCCGCGCCGCCGCCACGGCCAGCGCCTCATTCTGTCGATATGCGCCTATTGCACTCCCGATGACCGCGAACAGAGCGACGAAGAGCGCCGCATACAGCGCCAGTTCGGCGAATGTCGTCAGGCGCCCTCTTTGCGAAGCGCGGCGCCGCGCACCTGCTCCATAATGCGGTCCAGATCGCGCTCGACCCGTTCACGCTCGTCGCTCGGCCAGGGACCTTCGTGCGCCTGGAGCTCGCGGATCTGCTGCATCATCTCGTTGATGAGAAGGCGCAGCAGCGCATTTTTTCGACGCTCGGGAAAGGCCGTCTCTTCGGACATGGCGTCAATATTATGCGTTAGGGGCGAAAACGCAGCGCCTTTTTTGGAGCGCAGTCAGGAGGCGCTGTCGCGGAAGTCGTACGGCGGATGGTGCACGGCGCGATCCGTCACGATCGCCGTGATCAACTCGGCGGGGGTCACGTCGAACGCCGGATTGAGCGCGGCCACGCCTAACGGGGCGGACGGTGCACCCAGAAACGCGCGGACTTCGTTAGGATCGCGTGTCTCGATCGGAATGTCGGCGCCCGAAGCGGTGTTGGGGTCGAGCGTCGAAGTGGGCGCCGCGACGTAGAACGGGAGGCCGTGGTGTCGAGCGAGCACGGCCAGCCCGTACGTCCCGATCTTGTTGGCGACGTCGCCATTGGCAGCGATGCGGTCCGCACCGACGATCACCAGGTCGATCTTCCCCGTGCGCATGAGCGAAGCGATCGCGCCTTCCGTTGCCACGGTGACTGGAATCCCGGCGCGTTCGAGCTCCCAGGCCGTGAGCCGGCTTCCCTGAAGCAGCGGCCGAGTTTCGCTGGCGATCACCTGGATGTGGCGTCCGATTTCGTGCGCCAGATAAATCGGGGCGAGCGCCGTCCCAATTCCTGTTGTTGCCAGCGCGCCCGCGTTGCAGTGTGTGAGCACTCGCGCACCATCGACGAGCAGCGGCAATGCGTGCTCGCCGATGCGACGGCACATCGCCATGTCATCCGCATGGAGCGCATCGGCTGTACGGCGCAAGGCCATGGCAACGCCTAACGCTTCACCTTGCGTGCTGCGCGCGCGCTCGAGCATGCGATCGATCGCCCAGCCCAGGTTCACGGCGGTCGGTCGAGTGGCTCGGAGCCGCTTGGCCACCATGGTAAGCTCACGGTCGAAGACGTCGCGTGGAAGCTCGACGCGCCGTTGCATCACGCAGGCGATTGCCATCGCGGCGAAGACGCCGATCGCGGGCGCGCCGCGTACAGCGAGCGTCCGGATGGCGCCGCAGAGCTCGTCCAACGTGGCGATATCACGTTCGATCAGGCGGTCGGGCAGCTCACGCTGATCGATGATACGAACAGAGTGACCGTCCAAAGACCATCGAACGGACGTAACTGGAGTAGTCTCGGGCAAGCGTACGGGGCTAACTGTTCAGCTAAAGCTCTCGGCTGACAGCTAACGGTGTTTAGCTATCAGTTGAAAACCCAAAGCCAAGTATTCAAAGCTTTCATCGCAAAATACATTGAACCAGCCTCCCTCGACCCGGCTCGACTCGATGACCTATTCCTCGCTCACTTTCGCTGTCGCGGATCGCGTGGCGACAATCACTGTCAATCGCCCCGACAAGCTCAATGCGCTGAACGCGGCGACGCTCACGGAGCTGGACCGCGCGATCGATGAGGCGCGCGACCGCTCCGACGTCGGGGGCGTGATTCTGACTGGTGCGGGACGCGCGTTCGTCGCCGGCGCCGACATCAGCGAGCTGTCGCGTCTCACGCCGCTGCAGGCGAAACAGAGTGGTCTCCGGGGTCAGGGAGTGTTTCGCAAGTTCGAGGTGTCGCCCAAGCCCGTGATTGCGGCCATCAACGGCTTCGCGTTAGGCGGGGGCTGCGAGCTGGCCATGTCGTGCCACGTACGCATCGCGGCGGAAGCGGCAAAGTTCGGACAGCCGGAAGTGAAGTTAGGCATCTGCTGCGGATATGGCGGGTCGCAGCGTCTTCCGCGCCTCGTGGGTCGCGGACGGGCGTTGCAGTTATTGCTCACGGGCGAAACGATCGACGCGCAGGAAGCCTATCGCATCGGGCTCGTGAACAAGGTTGTCCTCAACGATGAACTGATTCCCGCAGCGAATGCGATGCTGCGGCAGATGCTCGCGAACGCGCCGCTCGCGCTCGCCTACTCCATTGAGGCTGTCGACCGCGGACTCGACGTGCCCCTGCAGGACGGACTGAACCTCGAGGCCAACCTGTTCGGTCTTCTCTTCGGAACCAGCGACGCCGGCGAAGGGACGCGCGCGTTCGTGGAGAAGCGCGCTGCTCAGTTCACCGGCGTGTAGCCGACGCGATGGACGCGGCCGTGGCAGATCGAGTCGTAACGCGGGAGGCGCGGGACGTTACGCTGCTCTCGTTAGGTGCTCGCCAGTTTCGCAATCTGGCGCACATCGAGCTGGAGCTGCCGCCGCAGGGTGTTGCGATCGTCGGCGATAACGGCCACGGCAAGACGAACCTGCTCGAAGCGATCGCGTACTTCGCCGTCATGCGCTCGGTGCGCGGTGTGCGCGATCGCGATCTCCTGCGCTTCGGTGAGAAGGCCTTTTCAGTAAGCGCTGTGGCCGAAGGCGGCGCGACGACGCTGGGCGCCGGCGAGGTGCGCATCACCGTCGGATTCGAGAGTGGTGCTGGTACATCGCGTAAGCAGGTGAGCGTCGACGGCGTGCACGTGCCGCGACTGGCCGATGTATTCGGGGCGATTCCGTCTGTCGTCATCGCGCCGCGAGACGTCGCGCTCGTGGCCGGCGCGCCAGGCGAACGACGTCGCTATCTCGACGTGCTGCTCGCTATGACCGACCGGCGCTATCTCACGGCTCTGCAGCGTTACCGCGCGGCGCTGGTTAGGCGCAACGCGACGCTGCGTCGGGCTGCCGTTCGTTCGGACACACGACGCGACGCGGGCGACGAGATCGCCGTCTGGGACGGCGCCCTGGCCGAAGCCGGCGCAACGATTCGCGCCGCGCGGGCCGAGTGGCTGCACGCCAACGCGGCTCGTATTACGGCGTTCTGTGCAGCGATCGGTGAACGTGAGCGCGTGAGCGTGCGCTATGCGGCGCGGCCTGAAATCCCCGCGGAGGCGGAGGGCCCAGGGCACGAAGCCATCTTGCGTGAACAACTCACGCACGCGCTGGCAGACGACCGCTCGCGCGACATCCGGCGGCAGTTGACGCACGCCGGTCCGCATCGGGATGACCTGGCTATATCGTTAGGTGGCCATGCGCTCCGGCTCGTGGGGTCGGCCGGGCAGCAGCGCACCGTCGCCATCGCCCTGCGCCTCGCCGCGCGCGAGACGATCCGCGATGCGATCGGACGCCTGCCGATCATGCTGCTGGACGACCCTTTCGCCGAGCTAGATGCGACCCGTACGTCGCGCATTCTGGACTTGTTGCGCGGAACGATCGGCGAGGGACATGGTCTCGGGCAGTGCGTCATCGCGATCCCGCGCGTCGCCGAGCTGCCGGGCGAGCTGGCACCGCTGCGCCGCCTAACGATTCGCGATGG
Organism: Gemmatimonadaceae bacterium; assembly: GCA_036003845.1. Lineage (GTDB taxonomy): Bacteria > Gemmatimonadota > Gemmatimonadetes > Gemmatimonadales > Gemmatimonadaceae > DASYRX01. The sequence goes on from DASYRX010000159.1 coordinate 30,475, forward strand.
CGTGCTGAGCGAATGACGAAGCGCGACAAAAAGCCGGAGCGCGTGCATGAAGTGCTGGATCGCGTGCTGGAACAAAGAGGTTTCGCCGGGCGCCTCCAGCAGAGCCGCGTCGTCGAGGAGTGGGCGCAGCTCGTCGGCGATCACATCGCAAAGGTCACGCGCGCCGAAGTGGTGGGTCCGAACGGCGTCCTCATCGTGAGCGTGAAGACAAACGCGTGGATGTCCGAGCTGGCTCTTTTGGAGCCTGAAATCCTCGCCACGGTCAACCGCGCGACGCCGGCTCATCCGATCGAGAAGATCCGCTGGCAACTCATGCGCTAAGCCAAAGCTGAACAATCGGTTAGGCTGTAACCGATGGGTTGATTTCGGACCTTGCGCTCGCTTAGGTTTCTGCGACGCCTGGGCCGCACGTTTCGGCCTTCTTTCGGAGCCCTCAGAATCACTCTGACCTCCGACCTCAGACCTCCGACCTAGTACATGGCCAAACCCGACGAGAAAAACGGGAGGAACGGCGCGAATTACGACGCCGGCAACATCCAGGTTCTCAAGGGGCTCGAGGCGGTCCGCAAGCGACCGGGCATGTACATCGGTTCGACTTCCTCACGTGGTCTGCACCACCTCGTGTTCGAAGTCGTCGACAATTCGATCGACGAAGCGCTGGCGGGATTCTGTGACCGCATCTCGGTCACCATCCACGCAGACAATTCCATAACGGTTGACGACAACGGCCGCGGCATTCCGGTCGATCTGCATCCGACTGAGAAGATTCCCGGCGTCGAGCTCGCGATGACAGTGCTGCACGCGGGCGGAAAGTTCGACAAGGACAGCTACAAGGTCTCAGGCGGTTTGCACGGCGTCGGCGTCTCAGTCGTGAACGCGCTCTCGGAAACGCTCAAGGTGTGGGTCAAGCGAGACGGCAAAGAGTACTACATGGATTTCGCGCGCGGCCACACCACCAAGAAGCTCACCACGTTAGGCAAGGTGAGCGCGAAAGAATCCGGTACGCGTGTCTGGTTCAAGCCCGATCCGGAGATCTTCACAGAGCTCACTTTCGACTACGCCATTCTCGCCGCGCGTCTGCGCGAGCTGTCGTATCTCAACAAGGGCGTCGTCATCACGCTCACCGACGAGCGCGAGCAGCCGTCCAAGCTCGAGACCTTCCACGCGAAGGGCGGTCTCAAAGAGATGGTGCAGTTCCTGAACGAAAAGAAAAAGACGCTGCACCCCGAGACCCTCTACGTCGACACGGACAAAGACGGCATCGGCATCGAGCTCGCGCTGCAGTACAACGATTCGTACGCCGAGCAAGTCTTCTCGTTCGTGAACAACGTCAACACGCACGAAGGCGGCACGCACCTGACCGGCCTTAAAGCGGCGCTGACGCGAACGATCAACAACTACGCAGCCAAGAACAACTTCCTCAAGAAGGCCGACTTCACGCTCACCGGCGACGACGTGCGTGAAGGCCTAACGGCGATCCTCTCGATCAAGATCGCAGAGCCGCAATTCGAGGGGCAGACGAAAACGAAGTTGGGCAACTCGGAGGCCGAGTCCGCCGTCAAGACAGTCGTCAATGACTGGTTAGGCAACTACCTGGACGAGCATCCGCGCACGGCGAACATCATTGTCGAGAAGGCAGTGTCCGCGGCGCGCGCACGCGAGGCGGCTCGTAAGGCACGCGACCTCACGCGCAAGAAGTCGGCGCTCGACGTCGGCAACCTGCCAGGCAAGCTCGCCGACTGCTCGCTGGACGAGCCGTCGATGTGCGAGCTGTACCTCGTCGAAGGCGATTCGGCCGGCGGTACGGCGAAGAAGGGTCGCTCGCGCGAATTCCAGGCGATCCTGCCGCTGCGCGGCAAGATCCTCAACGTCGAGAAGGCGCGCATCGACAAGATCCTTTCGAACGAAGAGATCCGCACGATCATTACGGCGATTGGAACGGGGATCAAGGACGAGTTCCAGCTCGAGGGAGCGCGTTACCACAAGATCATCATCATGACAGACGCTGACGTGGACGGCGCACACATCCGCACGCTCCTGCTCACGTTCTTCTTCCGGCAGATGCAGCAGCTCATCGATGCGGGCTACATCTACATCGCGCAGCCGCCGCTCTATCGCGTCGCGAAAGGCAAGGAGGAGTTCTATGCGTACGACGAAAAAGAGCGCGAGGACATCGTCGCGCGGTTAGGCAACGGCGACGGTCGCGGCAACGTCAATATCCAGCGCTACAAAGGCCTGGGTGAGATGAACGACGATCAGCTCTGGAAGACGACGATGGATCCGGAGCGCCGCACGCTATTGCGGGTGAGCATGGACGACGCGGTCATGGCCGACCAGGTGTTCCAGACGCTGATGGGCGACGAAGTGGAGCCGCGTCGCGCGTTCATCGAGCAAAACGCTCGCTTCGTCAGCAACCTCGATATCTAAACCGGCCGGCGTTAGGGTCGGTGGCCTCCCGGCACGCTGCGTATCCGGAGTCGCTTGTACTTCACGTACGCGACCAAATCGATCTGAACGAGCCCTACTGTCGCGCTGGTTCTTTCGCGTAACGAAACAGCTGCAGCGCGAACACGACGTGTGCCGCGATGACGGCGGCGCAGATCATCCCAACGATGATGGCGCTCAGGACAAAGTGCGTGTTGTCGATGCCGCCACCCCGTACGGGACGCGCCACATAGACCGTCAACAGCCAGAGCGCCAGCGTGCCCGCGCTCACACCCAGCGCACCTAACGCGGCCAGTTTAGCGTACGGCTTGATGTCAAAGTCGAGAGGTAGGTTCATTGTGGCACTATCGGTTCGCTGCTCGCAGCGCGCAAGCCCTTCGGCCGGCGTGCCTCGCCTCGGCTCCGGGTAACGTACAGCGCCGACTCCGCCGGACTAATGTCACTGCTTGAATCGCTCGACATGCTCGACTCGCCACGGCAGAAAGCCCGTGATCTTTCTCGCGCGAACTCGAATGGTGTCGATCGCGCCACGATCGGAAACGCTAAAGTCGAGCGTCGACGTCCAGTTCACGCCAATGAGGCCCTGCGCGCGCGTGCGAAGCAACTCGACGTTCGCGTTAGGGCCGCTCTGTGCGACGACAGCGCGCGTGGCAGCATCGACTGGAAACATACTGAGCGACGCCGCAAGGAGGTTCGCCGCGAGAACAATGAATACGACGACGCCAGCGAGCAGCAGCCGTTTTGTTCGGCGCGCCATCGGCACGCGCACGCGCGACTGCGCGATGGACGCCAGCGCTCCACGCGCGCGATCGCTGTCTTCCAGCAGGAGCATCAGCTTGTGCCGATCGGCCCACAACAGGACGCCGAGTAGAAACGTGTACAGCAGCGCCATGTACTTCACGAACGGGTAGCCGTAGGCGAAGTCCATCGCGGTGATATTGAGCGAGACGGCAAAGAGCGCCGCGGCGCCGATCGTCGCCGTGCGTGGGATCATGAGAAGAATGGCCGGAATGAGCTCGAAGAGCCCCGTTAGGCGGCCGTAGAACTGAGAGTATCCGAAGAACGCCCACACGAGCGAGGTTCCATCGGTCGTCTTCTTGTCGATGACCCAATCACCGTAGTTGTACTGGCCGCCCAGCACCTTGAGCACGCCGTACGTTGCGAAAATGAGCCCGAGGCCCATCCTGATGACCGTTAAGGCCCAGCGTGCGCGTGGACTCACCGCTTTGGCGAGGTGGAATTGCTCGCCGTTTCAACCGGCGGCGTCGCTAGGCTCCCCACGGCCTTGGGAACAATGGCCACCGCACGCACCGGTCCACCCGACCCGCCTTCGAGCTTCATCGGCAGCGCGAAGAGATACGCGCCAGTCGCGGGGAGCTTCTCCAGGCCCGTTAGGTTCTCGAGGTTGAACACATTCTTCGCCGCTCCGATGCGGTGCACCTGAAAGTCAGCGGACGGCCCGTAATCCACCGACGGCGAGTCGATCCCCAAGCCCCCGACGGTTCGCTCGTCGACGAGCACTCGCGCTGCTTCCGCGCCGAAGCCAGGAAAATGCAGGCTGTCGGCACGGCCCATGGTCGAATCGCCGAAGTACGCGAGACGATCGCCGTAGCGAGAGTCCCATCCTGTGCGCAGGAGCACGATGCTTCCGGCCGGAATGCGCCCGGACGCCGATTCGAACGTGGCGATATCGCCAGGCGTTAGGCGGTAATCGCGGTCTGCTTTGGCCTGCGCCGAGACGTCGATCACGACGGCCGGTGCGATCAGCGCCGCCAGCGGAATCTTGTCCGTCGAGAGGCCAGTCTCCGAGAAATGCACCGGCGCATCGATGTGCGTGCCACCGTGCTCCGGCGCGGAGAACGTATACGCGGAGTAGTACCATCCGCCGGGCGTCTTACCTGCCGACAGCTGCTTGAGCTCGAAGCCGCTCGGCGACGTCGGCCAGAAGAGCGTCTTTGTCGAGAGCGGGTGCGTGAGGTCCACGAGATCGACGCGGGCCAGGTCCAACGCCGGCGTGCGGATCGCCGTCGGGGCGCAGGCCGCGCCGGCGCACAGAGTCAAGCCTAACGCAACTCGTCGTCCCATGGTTCGACTCCTTCGATCGTCACGCGGTGTGAAATGAGTGGTAAAGGCGGCTCGGCTTCGTCGGCGATCACGATGGCGACATCGAGCGCTGAGCGAGCGATGCGAATGCCGTCGGCGTTGCGCGCGAGGATCGTGGCCAGCGGCTCGCCCGTGTGCACGGCATCGCCAACGTTGGCGCTGATGACGAAGCCGACGCTGGCATCGATCGCGTCGTCCGGTCGCGTGCGTCCGCCACCCATCGCGGTGATGGCGTTGCCGATGATGCGCGGATCCACGTGCGCCACGATCCCGCTGCGCGGCGCCGTGTAGAACTCGCATTCAGCGGCCTGCGGCAGGAGCGCGGGATCATCCAGGAGCCTCGGGTTGCCGCCTTGCGCTTCGATGATTTCCTGGAATTTGCGTGCGGCGCCGCCCGAGGAAACCGCCACTTCCATTTTGCGCCAGGCGTCGTCGCGCGACGGCGAGGCGCCGGCGAGCAGCAGCATCTCGGCGCCTAACGCGAACGTGACGCGCATGAGGTCCGGCGGCCCCTCGCCGTGCAGCGTCTGGATGGCCTCTTCTACCTCGATGGCGTTCCCGCACGCGCGGCCGAGCGGACGGTCCATGGCTGTCAGCAGGGCCACCACGGGGCAGTCGCGAGCGGCACCTAACGATATCATCGACTGGGCCAGCTCCAGACCGCGCGGCAGCTCGGGAAGAAAGGCGCCGCTCCCGCGCTTGATGTCGAGCACCAGGCCGGTCAGCCCTTCCGCCAGCTTCTTGCTCATGATGCTCGCGGTGATCAGCGGGATGCTCTCGATCGTCGCCGTAGAGTCGCGCAGCGCGTACATGCGGCGGTCGGCGGGAGCGATTTCGGCGCTCTGCCCGATCAGAACGCAGCCGATCGCGGCGAGCTGCTTCCGGGCCGCGCCTAACGACATCTCAGTACGAAAGCCGGGAATCGCCTCAAGCTTATCGAGCGTGCCTCCCGTGTGTCCCAGCGCGCGTCCGGACATCATGGGTACGCCAACGCCGAGTGATGCGATGAGCGGCGCAAGGATGAGCGATGTCTTGTCGCCAACGCCGCCTGTCGAGTGTTTGTCGATGCGCGCACCGGGAAGGCCCGACACGTCCAGTGTGCTGCCGCTCGCGATCATCGCATCGGTGAGCGCGTGCGTCTCTTCGCTGTCGAGCCCGCGCAGATAGATGGCCATGAGCAGCGCCGCCATCTGATAGTCCGGCACGTCCCCACTGCCGTACGCGCGCGCGAGCGTGCGCCACTCGTCGGCCGTGACGCGTCCGCCATCACGCTTCCGCTCGATCAGGCGCCGTGCGAGCATTCCGGTGACTTCAGGGTACTCACCCTGTGGATGGCTCAATTCGACACTCGGAGCATGGCGCATGAAACTGATCCGTAGGCCGCTTATCGCAAGCACGCTGGCGTTCGCTCTTTTCTCGGCCACAGCGCGTGCACAGACAGCCGCCGAACACATCGCGCTGGGCGACAAGGAGCACGCGGCGTTCAATTCCACCGCGGCACTCAGGCACTACGAGGCAGCCGTCGCGCTGGAACCGAACAACGCCGAGGCGCTCGGCAAAGCGTCGCGCGATGCGGTGGATGTCGGTGAGAGCGAACAGAACCGTGTTACGCGCGATTCGCTCTTTCGCGTAGGCGAACGCTACGCGCGTCTAGCCGTGACAGCGAATCCGAACGACGCGGAGAATCACTTTCATCTTGCTCGCGCGTTAGGCAGAGCCGCGCTCTCCGTCGGCGTGCGCGATCGCGTAAAGTACGCCAAGGACATCCGCGAACAGGCGATGAAGGCGCTGGAAATCAACCCGCAGCATCCGGGCGCGTTGCACGTCATGGGCGTGTGGAACGCTGAAGTGATGCGCCTCAACAGCGTGCAGCGTTTCTTCGCGAAGACCGTGCTCGGCGGCGGCGTGCTGGGAACGGCGAATTGGAAGGATGCCGTCTCTTATATGGAGCGCGCTGTCGCCGCGGATCCTGAGCGGCTGACCCACCGGCTCGACCTGGCAAAGATTTACATAGATGTGAAGGACAAGACGAAAGCACGCGAGCAGCTCGAGCATATCATTGCGGCGACCGGGCAAAGCGACGTGAACGATCCCATCTATAAGCGAGAGGCGAAAGCGTTGTTGGAAAAACTCTCATAGCGCTTCCTGCTGTGGAGTTGCATGTTTTGTGACTCGCGTCACACCGCTCCGGCCGCGCTTGGCACGACTTTGCAAGAGATGACAGCCACACAAATCGACCGCGCCCCAACGATCCTCATTGTCGAGGACAATGAGGACAACCGCATCGTGTACAGCACGATGCTGCGACACTTTGGCTTCGCTGTGGATGAGGCCGAGAACGGTGCTGAGGGAATCCTCAAAGCCCGGACAGGGCTCCCGGACCTAATTCTCATGGACATCGCCATCCCGCTCGTGGATGGTTGGGAAGCGGTTCAGCGGCTTAAGAAGGATCCAGCCACGGCAGCCATCCCGATCGTGGCGCTGACCGCTCACGCCATGCCGGCCGATCGCGAGAAGGCAATTCAGGTGGGGTGTGACGGCTACCTCGCCAAGCCATGTGAGCCGCGAGCGGTTGTCGAGGAAGTAAGGCGCATCCTCGAAAGTAAGACCGTCTAGGGCCGCACCTTAGGCCCGCCCGGCGTTGCCAGCGCACGGGCTTCGACGTCCTTATGCCATGCGGGGCTGTATAGCCTCGTCCCGGGCGCAGCGAGCAACGCCGCGGGTGGTCCCCACACACGGCACGGCCAATGGAACCCCTGTCTCATTCTTTGATCGAAGCCGACCCGGAGCACGCGCACTCGGGCGCGGACGAGCTTTCGAATTTGCGCTCGCAGGTCGCGAGCCTAACTAGAGAGCGCGACCAGCTGCTGGCTGTGGTGGACATCCTCCAGGAAATCTCGTCCACTCTGCACTTCTCCGAGATTCTGCAGCGCATCGCGCGCAAACTCGGCGACATGTTCGGGTTGGATCGCTCGTCGATCTTCCTTGCCGGCGACGGTGGCGCTCAGGTGCGCTTGGTCGCGACGTACGAAGACCCGTCGCTCAGAAATCTCGTCGTGGATCTCGATCGCTATCCGGAATTGCGGCAGGCGTTCGATTCGGGCGAGACCGTGTTCATTCCAGACGCCGTCAACGATCCGATGCTGTCGCAGGTGCGTGAGAACCTGGATCTCCGCAACGTGCGTTCGATCGTTGTAGTGCCGGTGCGTTGGAGAACGAGCGTGATCGGCGCGATCTTCCTGCGCACTGAGCGCGGCTCGGTTCCCTTCTCCCATAGCGACGTTGAGTTTTGTCAGGTGATCGCGTCGCTTACGGCGACTGCGCTGCGCAACGCGCATCGCTATGAGTCGCTGCAGGCTGAGAGCGGCGACCGGATCGCCCGCGAGCGGCGTGCAGAGCTGGAGCGCATCGCCATCCTCGCGTTCATGCGCCGACTATTCGATCGTTATGCAACGAGCGACGATCACGTCTGGGCGGAAACGTTGCTCCCTCGCGCTTCCGACGAAGAGCTCGATCGCCTCGTCTCGGTGACGATGAAGGTGGTGCAGGAAGAAGCTGCAGGCTGAGGTCTGAGGTCTGAGGTCAGAGGTCAGAGGTCAGAGGTCAGAGGTCAGAGGTCAGAGGTCAGAGGTCAGAGGTCAGAGCGGCGTAAGGCGACGCATTAACGCCGTCAACATCCGACCGACTTCGTCGAGCAATCGCTCCGCGACAGCTAAGTTGTCGTCGCGTAAGTATTTCAGTCGCCGTGCGATTCCCAAGTGCGTGTCAAGCTCACGCGCGGAACCGCGCGCCATTGCCAAGAACCGCGCGTAGTCTCGCGGCTGATTGCGACCTTTTCCTTCTGCGATGTTGGACGCGATTGATACCGCAGCTGTTCGCATTTGGTGCACGAGGCCAAAGCGCTCAGATGCGGGAAGGCCGCGCGACGCACGATAAACTTCCTCTGCCAAGTCCATGGACTTCTGCCACACGATCAAATCGCGATGGCTTGCCGCGGGGCGTGGTGCGCGCGATGTCGGCTTCACGAGCAACACGGTAGCTGCTTCTCAACGAGACGCGACATCGTTTGCACGCTAGCACTATCGTTCAGACGCAATCGCCATTTTGCGAGCAAGCTCTGACCTCTGACCTCAGACCTCTGACCTCCTTATCAGACCGCGCCTCCGAACTGCGCGAAACGCTCGAACGAGCGTCGTACGAATACTTCGTACTCGACAGCCCGAGCATATCGGACGCGGAGTACGACAAGCTTTTCCACGAGCTAAAAGAGATCGAGCGCGAGCACCCAGAGCTGCGCACGCCGGATTCCCCGACGCAACGCATAGGTGCAGCGCCAGTCACCGGACTGCCGAAGCACAAGCACGCCGTCGCGATGCTCTCGCTCGCCAATGCCTTCAATGACGAGCAGCTGAGCGAGTGGGAAGATCGCCTCGTGCGTATCGCCGGTGATGAAATCCGCGCCGCCGGCTACTCCGCCGAGCTCAAGATCGACGGCACCGCGGTAAGCCTAACGTATGAGGACGGCGTGCTGGTTCGCGGAGCCACACGTGGCAACGGTCTCATCGGCGAAGACGTCACGCCGAACATCCGCACAGTGCGCGACGTTCCGCTGCGCCTGCGTGGTTCGCGCATTCCATCGATCGTCGAGATTCGCGGCGAGATCTACTACCCGTTCGATCTCTTCGAGAAGATGAACGAGGAGCGCGTGCGAGCCGGCTTGCCTGTGTACGCCAATCCGCGCAATACAGCAGCTGGAAGTCTGCGGCAACTCGATCCGGCGATGACAGCCAAGCGTCCGCTGCGCTTCTTCGGCTACACGGTTGTCGCGCCGTTAGGCGATCCCCTCCCCTTCCGCACGCAGACCGAGGTGCTCGATGGACTGAAGGAGTGGGGCGTTCCAGTTGCACCGTATCACAAGCACTGTCCCTCGTTGCAGGACGTCACGGCGTGGGCGCACGCCCTCGAGTCCACGATTCGCCCGACGCTCAGCTTCGCGATCGACGGTGGCGTCGTGAAAATCGATCCGCTCGCGCTGCAGGAAGACTTGGGTGTCGTGGGTGGTCGCGAGCCGCGCTGGTCCATCGCGCGAAAGTTCGCGCCTGACATCGCCGAGACGCGCCTGCTCGAGATCCGCGTGAACACAGGGCGCACCGGCGTCCTGACGCCGTACGCTGTCCTCGAGCCAGTCGAGATCGGCGGTGTGACCGTGACGAACGCCACGCTGCACAACGAGGATCTCATCAAACAGAAGGATCTGCGCGAAGGTGACATGGTTCTGGTTAAGCGCGCCGGCGAAGTCATACCGCAGATCATCAGTCCGGTCCCTGAAAAGCGCACCGGCGATGAACGGCCCTGGGAAATGCCGAAGGTGTGCCCGTCCTGCGGCACGGCCGTTGTGCGTGAGGAGGACGATGCCGGCGTCTACTGCCCTAACGCGAGTTGCCCTGGGCGCCGTCTCGAAGGGCTCGTCCACTTCGCGAGTCGCGGTGCGATGGACATTCGCGGCCTCTCCTACCAACGGATTCAGCAACTCGTGGACGCTGGACTCGTGCGCGACGCAGCCGACATCTACAGCCTGACGGCGGACGCGCTGGTCCAGCTGGAGCGCTTCGCCGAGAAGAGCGCGCAGCAGCTCGTCGCGGCGATCGACGATTCGCGAAAACAGCCCTTGGCGAGGCTTCTGTTCGCTCTGGGGATCCGACACGTGGGCGCGACTGTCGCCGAGCAGCTGGCCAACGAGTTCGGAACGCTCGATGCGTTGATGGGCGCCTCGCTCGAGCAGGTGTCCGGCGTGCACGGCGTGGGCGACGAGATAGCCAGCGCCGTCGTGCGGTACTTCCAGGACCCATCCAGCGCCGATCTGGTAGCCCGTCTGAAGGCTGCCGGGGTCAATTTCGAGCAGCCGCGCCGAGCGATGGCCGGGGGTGCCCTGAAGGGGCTAACGGTCGTCATTACAGGCACGCTGCCGACCCTGAGCCGAACGGACGCGAAAAAGCTTCTCGAGCAGGCGGGGGCGCGCGTGGCAGATTCGGTCTCCCGAAGCACGGATTTCGTGGTTGCGGGAGAGGCGGCAGGGAGTAAGCTGGAAAAGGCGCGTCAGCTCGGCGTCGAAGTGATCGATGAAGCAGAGCTGCGCCGCCGGATTGAAACGCTTGCATGAGGCTTCCAATGGCATCGCTCGATTTTCGCGCGCACGGACTAGCAGCCTTTCCACGCGCTTCTCTCATCGCGCTGCGTCGCGCGCTACTTCGCGATCATGGTCCCGAGGCTGCCGGTGCGTTGCAGGAAGCTGGCTACGCCGGTGGTGAGACAGTGTATGCGGCCTTTACGAACTGGCTAGCCGAGCGATCTGAAATCGGCGCTGAGCATTTGGACGTCGAAGCGTTTCAGGAACGCGCGTCCGAATTCTTCAGCGAGTTCGGCTGGGGGTCTCTAAGTGTCGGCGCCATTGACGATGCCGTTGCGACGCTCGATGCGGAGGATTGGTGGGAAGCGGACGGCGAGGATCGTCTCGACGCGCCTGGTTGCCACCTAACGACTGGGCTTTTTGCCGATCTCTTCGGACGACTTGCCGGCACGCAGGTCGCCGTTCTTGAAGTCGAGTGCCGCGCGATGGGGCATGCGCATTGTCGCTTCCTGGTCGGTAGTCCCGACGTTCTGGAATTCGTCTACGAGGATATGACGCAGGGCGCGACGTACCAGGACGCTGTGGCATCAGCGGCGCACACGGCCTAACGACAAAGACAAGAGCGATTCGGATCTCGGGTCGCTTCTAGGTCGAGTCGGCGTATTTCGGATTGGGGACTAGTTCACCGTCGACAAGAACTTCGCGATCCCACGGCAGGACGATTACGCTTTCAGTCGCGAGCGCATAGAAATCCGGCTCGTGCGTGCCCGTCTTGAACGACACGGCCGTGCGCACCTCGCGCGCCCCGGCGTTCACTGCCGCGGCAACCGCCAGCCGAAGCGTGTCGCCCGACTCGCACGTCTCATCCACAACGAGCACGCGCTGATCGCGCACTTCCTGCGGCGCTCTGCCTAACACGGCCGGCGTCGCGCGCACGTGCTCTGCCCGATAGCGGCGACTAACAATGATCGAATAAAACTCGCGATCCAGAATGGCGGCGACCGTTGCACCGGGAATCACACCCGCGGGCGCGACGCCGAGGACGAGATCTGGCTCGTAGGTGCGCGCCACTTTGAGCGCGAGCGCGCGCGAGAGCTCACCGAAGAGCGGCCACTCGACGATGAACGTCCCTTTGCTCGGATCGCGCGGCGGTCGAGGCATGAGATTCGGGACTGGAAACGAGGTTCGAGCGGCGAACGAGTCGTGAACCGCGAAAGCTATGTTTGAGCCCAAGCGGACGCGAGCGCCGACGAGCCCAACTAAGTTGCTGTGCTGCATGGCGTTGCTCGGCTCGCATCCGGGATATACTTTGCGTCGCGTTATACACGCCTCCCGAGACACTCAAATCCCGTCGATTCGCGCATGTCTTGGCTGAGCCGCTTGTTCGGCGGTCGATCCGAGAGCGATCTCAAGCCGCAGCGAGTGGACTACCTCAAGGAAGCCCTGCTGCTCGAGCGACAGGGCGACTTCGAGGCAGCGCTCACGTCCTATCGGCTCGCCTTGCGAGAAAAGCCGGACGACCATCGCGTGTTGCAAAACATGGCGATCGCTTACTCGCGTACTCACCGAACCGACGAGGCTGCGCGCTGCTATCGTCGCGCGCTCGAGATCAAGCCTGATCTCGCAGGCGCGCACTACGGTCTCGGGTTCTTGCTACTCAAACGCGGTGAGACGGAACAGGGAATCCGCCACCTCGAAGCATTTCTGGCTGCGCCACCGAAAGGAAATGAAGCCGCTCGTTGGGTAGAGCACGCCCGAGCCGCGATGGACAGTGTGCAGAATGGTGGCAGCAGCCTATCTGGCGGAGGAGGCGCCGCCGCGCCTAACAACGGCGCATCCGCGGAGCTCCAGCCGTAAGTGGGTCGCGTCCTGGCGGTCGTCAGCCAGAAAGGTGGTGTCGGTAAGACCACGACCTCAGTGAATCTGGCAGCGGCCTTCGCGCGGCGCGGCCTCAAGACCCTCATCGTCGACACAGATCCGCAGGGCGCGGTGCGCTATGGCATCGGCCTCAGGCGCGGTCACGCCACACACGGATTCGCCGACTACCTGACCGGCGAGCGACAGCTGCGAGACGTGATACTTCCGACCGCGCTGCCATGGCTGCGTGTGATCCTCGCCGGCTCCGTGTCCGATTCGGCGAATCACACGGAGTATCAGCGCCGCGTCGCCGAAACGAACTTGTTAGGCGAGCTCCTGCGCACGGCGCGCGAGCGCTGCGACATCGTCGTCGTCGACACGCCGCCTGGTCTCGGTCCGGTCGTCCTTCGCGTCTTGCAGGACAGCCAGCACGTAATCGTGCCGCTGCAAACCGAACCCCTCGCTCTGCAGACGACGCCCCAGATCTTGCGCGGTATTCAGGAGATGGCCGACGTGAATCCCGAGCTCACGCTCGACGGCCTCCTGCTTACCATGTACGAGTCGGGGCACTCCGCCGCCGAACGTGTGGCCGAGTACGTGCGATCGCACCTTCCCGCCGACATGGTGTTTGATCTTGTCATTCCGCGTTCTGTGGCCGCGACGGAAGCGTTCGCTGCTGGTCAGCCTGTGGTGCTCCGGACGCCCGGCGATCCCGCATCCCAGGCGTATGTGAACCTGGCCACGCTGCTTGTCGAGCGTTTTGGATGAGTAGTCGTTGGGCAGTTTGCAGCCTGGCTCTATTTGCGGCCGGCTGCATCGACCTTGGCACCGATACGAATGCGATCGGTGCGATCAGTTTTGACGGCATTCCCTATCCTGCTGTCGTAGCCGGCGACACGCTGCGCAATGAGCAAGGTCAGGTCACTGCTCTGAGGGCAACGGTACGTAGCGGCGCGGGCGATACTGTCCCTAACGCGAAAGTGCAGTTTTTCACGCGTGACACAACCATCCAGCTGACGGCGGACGGAATTGTGATCGGGCGCGCGACCGCAACGGGACTCGCGCGACTCTTCGCCACGGTGGACGGCCTCCAAAGTATCACGCGAGAAATTGATGTCGTTAGGCGTCCCGACTCAGTTGAGTTTGTGAGCGCGCCCACGGAGCTCACAGTCAGTTCTGCAGATACAACGAACAATTCGCAGCCGTTCCAACTGCGACTGCTCAACATGGCGAGTAGCCGCGGCGTGAAGGGCTTTCTCGTTCGCTACACGCTCGAATTCCGCGGAGCAGTGATTGCGCCCGGCGATACGACGCGGATCTTGTTGGTTGACGATTTGGGACGGCCGTCGACAGTGGACACAACAGACGACAGCGGCAACGCCGGGCGTCGTGTGCACGCGCGAGTGCCGGCGCTGTCAGGCGTGACCGATTCGGCGATCGTGCGCTGGCACGTGTCCGCCGGGGCCTATCCTGGCATCCAGACCGAATTCCAGCGTGTGTTGCGTATTCGTCCTCCCTGAGTAATGGCCACAGAGACCTACGCGCGCGGTGGGCCCCGCCCACCGCCCGGGACAATCTGCAAACTCTTTTTCGACGCCGTTGAACGCCGGCGGGCGAATGCCATGCAAGTCCGGGTCGACGGAGCGTATCAGTCGATCTCGCACGACCGCATCCTCGAGTGGGTGCGGCGCATCGCCCTCGGCCTTTCGGCGATAGGTGTTCGTAAAGGCGACCGCGTCGCGATCCTCTCGGAAAACAGGCCGGAATGGGCGATCAGCGACTATGCGTGCCTAACGAGCGGCGCCGTGGACGTGCCGATCTACGCGACATTGCCGGCCGAGCACCTTCCCTATCTGCTGAATGACAGCGGGACTGCGGTCATCTTCGTCTCGACAGCGCAGCAAGCGGCCAAAATCTCGGCGATCCGCGCTCAGGTTCCCAAGCTGGCGCACGTCATCTGCTTCGACGAAGCGGCCGCTGCGAACGCGACGATGACCTTCGCCGCATTGGAGAAGGCCGGCGCGGCGAACGACTCACCTGACCTGGCCGAGTCATGGCGGCGCAACGCGCTGAGCCTCGCACCTAACGATCTCGCGACGATTATCTACACGTCCGGCACGACGGGCGAGCCGAAGGGTGTGATGCTGTCGCACGACAACATCCATTCGAATGTCGTCGGTACGGCAAGTGCGATCCCAACGACTGAGGAGGATATCGCGCTCTCGTTCCTCCCGCTGTCGCACATCTTCGAGCGCACCGGCGATTATTGGCATTTCTACAACGGCCTCTCCATCGCCTATGTAGAATCGTTCGACCTTGTCCCCACGGCGATGGCGCAAGTTCGGCCAATGGTCGTGATGTCGGTTCCGCGATTGTACGAGAAGATGTACGCGCGCGTTCTGGAGAACGCGCTCTCAGGAGGAGCTCTCAAGAAACGCATCTTCTTCTGGGCGCGCGACGTCGCGTTGCGACGTTCGGACATCGTGCTTGCAGGAAAGAAGCCCGGGCCAGCGCTCGCTGCGTCCTACGCTTTGGCGGACAAGCTCGTCTTCTCCAAACTACGCGAGCGTACTGGTGGCCGGCTGCGCTTCTTCGTGTCCGGAGGTGCCCCGCTGGCGCTCGAAATCAACAAGTTTTTCAACGCGGCGGGCCTAACGATTCTCGAAGGGTACGGCCTGACGGAGACATCGCCTGTGATCGGCGTCAACACTCCCGAGGCATTTCGCATGGGGACGATCGGGAAACCGATTGCCGGCGTCGAAGTGATGATCGCAGCGGATGGCGAAATCCTCACGCGCGGACCGCACGTCATGCTCGGCTACTACAACAAGCCGGATGCGACGCGCGAAGCCATCGACACCGAGGGCTGGTTCCACACCGGTGACATCGGCGTGCTCGAAGACGGCTTTCTACGCATCACCGATCGCAAGAAGGACATCATCGTAACAGCCGGCGGGAAAAACATCGCGCCGCAGCCGATCGAGAACGCGGTCAAGACAAACAAGTACGTCTCACAGGCCGTCATGCTCGGCGACCGGCGAAAGTATCCCGTCCTGCTCGTGGTGCCTAATTTCGATCAGCTTGAAAAGTGGGCCAAGCAGCGGAACATCATCTGGACGGATCGTCCGCAGCTTCTGGCGATGCCGACAATTCAGGCCAAGATGGAGAAGGAAGTTCGCGAGCACTTCACGGACCTCGCCAGCTACGAGACTCCCAAGCGCATTGGCTTGCTGGCGCAGGACTTCAGCATCGAGAGCGGCGAGATGACGCCGACGCTCAAAGTGAAGCGACGCGCGATCGAAAAGAACTACAAGGATCTGATCGAATCCCTGTACACACTTCGCGCCGGGGATCCGGCGACCGTCGAGGTATAAGGTCGCTGCCTAACGAGCGTTGAACTATTGCGGTGGGCGGCCAATAGACGGCAGCGCGCGGTCAAGGAACGCTTCCACCGGTTGTCGCCCATCCGAGCCCATCCTGTGCGTGTCCATCAGGTTGATCGCTCGCGCGTTGGCGAGAGCTTCGTCGACCGGGACGCCACGCTCCTTGATGAGGTACGCAGCCCAAAGGTGGCTCGCGCGCCACGCGATCGTGCAGTGCAATAGAACCTTGCCGTTCGCGGTGCTGACCGCCTCAACGAACTTCGCGAGCGTGGCCGGAGAGTAGGGGAACTCGGCGTTGCCGCGTACTGGCAGATAGACGTAGCGCATCCCGAGCTCCGCGATGAGCGCCGGCTCGTCGAAACGGACAGCAGTACGCATTTCTTCCGGCGTCCTCAAGTTGACGACCGTCGTCACGCCACGTGCCTTCATTTCGCGAAGGGCTCGTTCCGTGGGCTGCCCGGCGACAAAAATGTCCTCGCCGACGCTGGCGAACCGAGCTTGGAACATCCCCGCCGTATCGAGAATAACCGGGTCGGCAAGTTTTGAGATCGACCCCGGGCGGGTGAACTGCTGCGTGAGGGCTGGGCTCGGTGCTATCCCCAGGCTGAATAGCACTAATGTCAGGGCGAGTGCGTGTCTCATTCTTCGTCTCGTTAGGAAGTAGTTCGCCACCGCACCACACCTTTACCGTCGTTATTCGACGCGGCGGCTTGCGTCTCTCAACTCCGCTGGATCATAGCACAGCCTCTCGCGCGACGCTTGAACAGTTTTGACCGTTACCGAGCGCGACGCAAACTGATCATCTCTGACGCGCGCACGCCGACCAGTTCCCGCTCGTCATGAGCAAGTAGCGTCATCCCTTCCGGCAGCGCGGCGCTCGCGGGAATCACCAGTCGGCCATTCACGCGCAGCCGTTCGCGGACCTGGTCCAGTTGGAGCTGCCGCAGCTCAGTCTCACCTAGCGCAGCGCCGTGCGCCGCGCTCGGCGCTATCGGGATTGTCGCGGCAATCCGGAGCACGCTTGAATGGTCCGCGATGTGCTGCTCCTCGTTCCGTGGGGCGTTGATAGCCACGCAAATGGCATCGAACATGACGCTCAGTGCCGGTGCGAATCGCGCGTACTCGCCGAAGATCAGGAGAAGCCGCCCGGGCTCGGTGAGGTCCAGCTGCGCAGCGAGCCGTATCGCGGCCTCCTCGTTAGGTGGCTCCCGAGTGACCGCGTGAGCTTCCGGGTCTTGGGGCGCAGGGTCGCGGCGAAAATCCGCAACCGCATTATGGATGCGGTATTCGGCTCCGCAAACTGGGCAGCCGAGTGATCCCTCGATGATGCGGCGCTCGACCTGTCGCGTCGCCGACGCTACCAGCGCCGATTCCGCATGGCCGACGGGGCAGCGCAGGAGCTCGATGACGCCGACGTGCATGGGTCAGTTCCTACGCCCGCGTTAGGCGCAGCTCGTCGATGTTCACGTCGCGCGGGCGCGTCACGACCCAGAGCACCGCATCAGCGACAGCCTCTGCCTGGAGCATCTGTGCCCGCGGCGTGAAGCCGGGGCGGTGATCGGGGTCGATCGGATCCCACAAATCGGTGTCGACCGGGCCCGGCGACACGAGCGACGCGCGCACGCCGCTCCCTGCGAGCTCAAGGCGCAGCACCTCGTGCAGCGCGCGGGCGCCGAACTTCGCCGCAGCATATGCACCGTTCTCGGGATACGCCGCTCGGTCGGCGATTGAGCCGATGCTGACGACATGTCCGTCGCCGCGCGCGCGCATGAGCGGCACGAACGCGTGCAGAAGGATGTACGGCGCACCGAGGTTGAGCGCCAGCGTCTGCGCAAAATCGACCGGCGACTGCTCGCCGATCCTACCTAACGAGAAGACACCGGCATTGAGCACGAGAATGTCCGGCGCGCCGCCGAAGGCCTCGAGCACGCGATCGATGAGCTTCGCGATTTGCTCTCCGTCGAGAAGATCGCATGGCAGCGCCAGCGCGCGGTTGCCGATGGATTGCGCGTGTTCGCGCAACGCGTCCGCCGAGCGTGCCACCAGGGCGACACGCGCGCCATTCGTGCCGAGGGAGCGAGCCGTGGCGAGGCCGATGCCGCGCGAGGCGCCGGTGACGAGCGCCGCGCGACCCGCCAGCGGCATGTCACTCACCCGAGCGATGCTGGACCGTGCGCCAGGCGCAGGAACTCCTCGCGCGTGCGCGCGTCGTCGCGAAAAATGCCAGTCAGCGCGGACGTGATCGTCTTGCTGTTCTGCTTCTCCACGCCGCGCATCATCATGCACAGGTGGTATGCCTCGATCACAACGCCGCAGCCGCGCGGCTTGAGCACGCGACACACAGCGTCGGCGATCTCGCCTGTTAGGCGCTCCTGCACCTGGAGCCGACTGGCGAACATATCCACGATGCGCGGCAGCTTCGACAACCCGACGATGCGTCCATTCGGGATATAGGCGACGTGCGCCCGGCCGAAGAATGGCAGGATATGGTGCTCGCACAGCGAATACAGCTCGATGTCGCGCACCATCACCATGTTATCGTGCTTTTCGTCGAATACGCCGTCGCCCACGACTTCGTCGAGCGTCAAGTCGTAGCCGCGCGTGAGCCACGCCAGCGACTTGGTGACTCGTAACGGCGTACGCTGCAACCCTTCGCGCTCGGGGTCCTCGCCTAACAACTCGAGCTGACGACGCACCAGCGCCTCGAACTCGGCCGCAGCCTCGCCGGGCAGGCCTTGTCGCTCGTCGTCATCGTCGCGGTCGTGCGGCAGCACCAAGCCGGCCGCGCGCGCGCTGTCAACGCCCTTCGTATTCGACATAGTTGTTCTCGGTTTCCCAAAGCTTGAGCCTCACCAGCTTTGCCGGCGCGATTCGCGGCTCGAGCACGCGCCAGCATGCGACAATGAAGTGCTCCGTCGTTGGATTCCTTCCCGCCATAAACGGCACGTCGACGTTGAGGTTCTTGTGATCTACGTGGTCGATCAACTCCCGCCATACGAGATCCCTTAGCAAGCCGAGGTCCATGACATACCCGCTGCGTGAGTCGATCTCGCCAGTGACGGAGACTTCGAGCGTGTAGTTGTGCCCGTGAAAGCTCGGGTTGTTGCACTTGCCGTAGAGCGCGCGGTTCTCCTCGTCGCTCAGCGCGGGGTTGTGCACACGATGGGCGGCGTTGAACCGCAGGACGCGAGTGACTGTGGCGATTGGCATTGCGTGGCCGTGCAAACTGACACCTAACGGTAGCGCTAGGCACGAAACGAAAGAAGCTCCGGTGCTAGACCGGAGCTTCTTAATAGATGGAACGAAGAGGGATTTTTGAAGCCCAATAGAAACTGATGAGGCCCGCAACCATATGTTCGTCGTCCCCGCACTGGGGCATGGCGTTCACACAGCGTTTTGGAACCCGCCACTGGACTTGTTGGCTCAAAAACTGAGTCTCTTCGCCCCACGTCTTGAGTCGAACCGAATGTAGGTGCAGAATCCGACACCGTCAATTACGATCACACGTTATGGACGTCGGCATATTTGTCGCGATCGCGATGCTTCTGGTGTGGGCCGCGGGAACTTTTTTTTCAGAAGCTCCCGGATGGCTGCACCTGCTGCTCACGTTCGGCGTGTTTCTGCTCATCTGGCGCATTGTTGTTCGCAGCAATGCGCCGAGCAAGGGACGCCCGAAAGAAGGCGCAGGTCACACGCGACGTTAGGACAACAAGTAAGGCTGTCGGCTGCCAGCTCACAGAAAGAGAAGCTGTCGGCAGCTGACAGCTACTGTCAGCTTTGGTTCCTCTAAGCTGGTAGCTGACAGCTTTAGTTTTTGTTCCGGCCTAGATCTCCCAATTCGACAGGATGATGCCGAGCGGCGCGCGGACCTCTTCGTACCCCGCGACGTACATTCGCAGATCGGTCCAGCGTACGCGCGCGCCTAACGAGATCAGCCGGCGGTAGGCCTCGAGGTATTCGCCCTGCATGCGAATCGCAACGCGGCGCGTGCCGTGCTTGCGGGCCACATCGGCCAGCGCGTCCACCAACGTCTCGATGCGCGTTTCGTCGTCCAGCACTAATTTGAGCACGCGCAGCTCCTCGCGCGCACGGCCATCGACGAGCGGCGCCACGTGAAAGACAGCGAACCCGACAACGCGTCCGCCCTCTTCCAGAATCAGTGTGTCGCCGACCCCCAGCTCCTGCGTCAAGCGCATCTCGCGCGAGAAGTCGTAGCCTGGTAGGAGCGCGTGACTGAGCGAGCGTGCGGCTGCGACGGCGTCATCGCGCGCGGCCGAGCTGAGCGAGCCCAGCGTGCGAGTTTTACGCGTCCCTTCGTGTGCTTCGACTGTCAGCGTGATCGTTAGGCGGCCCGGGACAAAACCAAGCCGCGAGTAGAAGCCGATGTTGTCCATAGTGCGCGGCATCGTCTCCAGCCCGATCACGCGCACGCTACGTGTCGAAAGCAGCCGCGTCCCCGCTCGCACGACTTCTTTTCCCACATCGCTCCCCTGCCAATCGGGACGCACCGCGAGCGGACCCATCCAGCCTTCGACGCCGGATCGGTGCACTACGTTGAACGCCACGA
The DNA here is from genome assembly GCA_036003845.1 of Gemmatimonadaceae bacterium. Taxonomy (GTDB): domain Bacteria; phylum Gemmatimonadota; class Gemmatimonadetes; order Gemmatimonadales; family Gemmatimonadaceae; genus DASYRX01. The sequence goes on from DASYRX010000159.1 coordinate 50,957, forward strand.
TGTCGTCGCGCTCACCGCGCCAGAACATGGCGTCGCCGCCGTCGACGGCGTCTTCGATCGCATAGCGCCAGATCGCCGGATTGAGACTCGGCACGCGCACACCGACCATGCCGTCGCGCCGGTATCGCTCGGTGAATGCGGTCGAGAATACCTCGTTCAGCTCGTCGATGTTAGCGGGCAGGATCCGATGCGGCCCAGAGGCCGAGCGCGTGCCGGGCATCTCACGCGTGCTCGTCATTCGCCGACACCGGCGGGAATGGCTCCGGCGAAACTCGTTAGGTCCACCTCTTCATTGGGAGTACGCACGCGCGACGCACCCGTGTCCTCGTCGTATTCGACGGTCAGCACGCGATCGAGACCGTCGCGCACAGATTCGACGTGCGTGATCACGATCACCTGCTCGAAGCGGTCGTGCAGCCGCCGGAGCAGCTCGACAACCTGCTGCCGTCGCGCTTCATCGAGTGAGCCGAACACTTCATCGAGCACCAGAAGCGAGAAGTTGAGTCCCGCGCGATCGGCGATCATCTGAGAGATGGCGAGGCGAAGAACGAGGTTCGCTAGATCCTCTTCGCCGCCGGACAACACCGTCTTCACACTGCCTTCTTCAAGAACGCGCACGTTGTACTCGTCGTCCAGCTTGAGCTCTGTATAGCGATCATCCGTGAGCTGGCCGAGGAAACCACTGGCGATCTCTGACAGTTCGGGGCGCAGCTCGAAATTGAGGTCCGTGCGCAGGTCTGAAAATGCGCGATCCAGCTCATCATGCAATCGACGGTCGCGCTGCAGCGACTCCAACTGGCGCTGTGCGCGATCGAAGTCGCCTTTCGCAGCCTTGGCGCGCTCTTCTGCCGCGACGACGGCCTCTACTTCAACAGCCGCGCCGGCGTGCGCGATTTCAGCTGTGCGAAGCTGGGCTGCGATTCGATCATGCGTCTCGCGCAGTTCCGCGAACTCACGCTCGGAGTAGCGCACAGCGTCGCGGCGCGCGGAAAGAGCGGCGATGCGAGTTCTCAGCTGATCGCGTATTTCGATGACGCGCGCGCGTTCGTCCGCCAAACCCTGTTCGCGCTCGATCTGGGCTTCGAGACGTGCGGCGCGCTCATTCAAGGGCGCGAACCGGCTCGTCTCGCGCTGCAACTCTTCGTGCCGCTCCGGATCGTATCCCGTCGGCACGGCCGCCAATTCGGCGAGAATGGTCTCGTGCTGTTGCGACTTGTGATGAATCTCGCGCACCAGCTGATGTCGTTCGGCGACCGCCGACTGCACACGCGCCAGTTGCCGCTCGAGCCCCTGTACTGATTGTCTGAGTGCGTTGCGCCGCTCGTCGAGCACACGGATGTCGGCCGGCATCTCGCCTAACTGTTCGAGTCGCGTGCTATAGTAGCGGCCGTCGACCTTGATCGTTTCCATCTGCTCGTCGAGCTGCTCGAGCACGTCGCGATACGCGGCGCCCAACGGGCGAGTACAAGTGGGGCACGCGCCTTCTTCACCGAGCTCGACGAGCTTGTCGCGCTGCTCCTGCAACTCTCTGTACTGAGCGCGATACGAGTCGCGCTTTGTCTCCGCCTCCTGACGGTCACGGACCCATTCTGTGCGGCGCGCCTCGAGATCTCCGTCCGTGTCGCGCTCGAGCCGGCGCTGAGCATCCAGCTGCTCTGTGAGCGACTCCTCGAGCGCGACTTCATGCTCGATGCGTTCGAGCCGCTCCTTAAATCGCGCCTGATCTTCGGCGAGAACGCGCTCAGTGTCCGCCAGCGTTCGGCGACGTCCTTCTTCGCGCGCGAGCACTTCGAAGCGCTGGAATTCGTCGGCCAGCGCTGCGAGCGGCGCGATCTCGTGCGCGATGTGCTCCAGCTCGGTGCGCGCTTCTTCGACTCCAGCCAGCTCGCGTTCGATGCGCTCTTGATCCCGCGCGTGCGCGGCTTCGTCGCCTTCGGCCACGCGCAATTCGGCGAGCGTGTCGAGGAGCATCTCGCGTGAACGCTGTGCGTCGACCCAGCGCGGTTCGAATTCCTCGCTCGCGCGGCGCGACGCGTCGAGGGCGTACAGCGCCTCTTGATAGCGAGTGGCTGCCGTCTGTACTCTCAGCTCCGCCTCGCGCACAGCGCGAGTGATCGCGTCCGCGTCGGGCATTGCACTGCGCAAGCCTGACGCCTCGGCGATGATTTCGCGGCGCCGATCCCTCACCAAGTCCTGCGCCACGCGCAGGCGCTCATAGCCGAGCACGCGCGAAAGGAACTTCGCACGTTCGGACGGCCCCATGGCCGCCATCACGTCCAGTTCTTTTTGGCCCGTGAAGTAGGTGTTGAAGAACTCCGTGCGGCTCATTCCAAGCCGGCGCTGCAGAAGTTCGGTCACACCTGTGATCGACGTCGCGATGGGGCTCGGACTCGCGTCCAGAAACAGTTCGGCGCTCGTTAGGCCGCGACTGACCCGATAGCGGTGTTTGCCAAGCTCGAAGTCGAGCTCGACGCGCACCGGATCGCGCGGCGCGGCGCGATTGAACCGGATTGAATCACGCGTGCCGCGCGCTGCCGGGTTTCCGTAGATGGCCCACGCCATCGCCTCGAGGATCGTCGACTTCCCCGCGCCATTGGGCCCGATGATGCCGGTGAGCCCCGGCCCGAATTCGATCTGCGTATCCGCGTGCTGGCGGAAGTTCTGGAGGCGGATCGAGTTGAGCCTCATTCCGTTGCGCCCTCGACCGCGGCCGCGAGCGCGCCTTCTTCACGCGCCGTAGCCTCCGACAGGTAGCGCATTCCCAACTCGGTGAGCGAGTTGCGATCCACATCCGATGCCAAGGGTCGACCATGCAGCTTGTCGCGGACAATGTCCGCGAGCGAGGCACGCCGCCCCTTCGCAGTTCCGCGCTTACCAGCAGTGTCCGGGTGGCGCGCATCGACGTTGAAGTGCAACGCGTCGCGCTTGTACTCGCGCAGGGACTTGTGGTCCAGCTCACGCGCGATGTGCCTCGGAATCTCGCGGACGACCTGCCTAACAACGGCATCGTGAATCCCGCCGGGCCACGCATCCACATTGCGGCGAATAGCGACATCTACATCAGCGGCGCTCATGCCGCGCGCATCGATCGGGGGCAAGTCGATGAACGTGCGCAGCCCGCGAATCGGATGAAAAACTCGCGTTCCTTTCGCGAGATCGAACTCGACGATTCCCTTCCCCGGAATCTTGTGCTGCTTCTCCTCGCGTCGCTCTTGCCAAACGTTTGTGCTCGAGTATTCCAACGACCCGGAATAGCACGCGTTGGATGCGAGCGGCAGATACACGTGATAGTCGCCGAGGGCGACATAACTCCACCGCTCGGGCGCGATTTTCTGGAGCGGATACTCGTTGGCGGCGCGATCGCCGTCCGGCTTGATTGGCAGGACACCGGCGACTTCGCCATGCAGCAGGAGAATGTTATGGCGATACGCCGGGTCTGGCTCCAGCGAGACCTTGTCGGCCGGCATGTCCGGCACCGCGTAGATCGAGAGCCCGCGATCCTCGAACGAAAGACGCTGCGGCTCTCCTTCCACCACATGAATGCCTAACGGGGAGAAGAGACGCAGGATGCATCCAGTCTCGACGGAGCGTGGCGTGTCATGGTTCCCGGCGAGCATGACGATTACGGCGTCCGGCAGCTCGCGCGCGAGGCGCGCGAACGTGGCGTAGGCGAGCAGAATTGCCGGGTTCGACGGCCGCACGCTGTGGAAAACGTCGCCGCCGATGAGCACGATCTCCGGGTCCAGCTCTATCGTCCGGTCGATCGCACGCTGGAACGCGCGCGCTACATCCGCCTCACGCTGGTTGCCCCGGCCATCGGAGGTCAACCGTTGGAATTGGCGGAAACCGAGATGTATGTCCGCGAAGTGGATGAGGCGCATGCCACTGTGAGCCTGTTCTAATAGAACAGCTGCTCTCGAGCCAAATTAACGCGGCGTAGGGCTTTAGACAGCCTGCCGACGCCATTTGTTCAGCGTCAGTAGACCTGCACCCACTGGGAGATTTTCATCCACATCCTGACCGAGCTCCCGGGCGAAGTGGTCTCTTGGAGCAGGGAGCGCGAGATCACGCTCGTGCGCACATCCGTGATCCAGCCACGCGTGCGGTCGATCACCATGCTGCCGGTAATCGAGCCGCTCGTGGAAAGCACGGCGCTGCGCTGTTTGCCACTTCCCCCAGTCCCCGAGGCACCGCGATTGGCCCCGTATGGGACGTTCGTGCTGCGTGCTAGACGCCCCGTCAGCGAGATGTAAGCGATGTCGCCGCCCCGACTCACCGAATCGAGCCTGAACGTCCCTGAGAGGGCGGCAGAGCCCCCAGGGTCGGTGGGACCGGCGACAGGAATTTCCATCGTCCGTACCCAGCTCTGTCCGATCTCCACGGGATCACTCGGCAGGGTGGCCGGCATCTGCGTCATGGCATTCCGCAGCGGGAGCGCATAGGCGTCCTCGGCGACCTTCGTTGCGCCATCCGGCGCGACGTGCAGACGAACGCGGCGCCCCTCGGCGGCGCGCGCAGCAGCTTCGAAGGGACCGCGCGGGCCAGCGCTGTTCGTTAGGCGAACGGAATCGGTAATGGCGGTGACGTCGGCGCCGTCCAGGTCTGTCGCTTCGACCGCGATACGTGTGAAGACGAGCAGTCCGCTGCGCTCATGCGACGTGCTATCGGCGGCCGGCTTTCCGACGCCCGCCTTCTCGTGAAGGTGCGTTCCTTCGAACTCTGTCGTTTGCTCCACCCGCAAACGCAGCGTGTCGCCCGCTCGCGGGCGCAGTTGCAAGGAATAGCGCTGAGCCACGGCTTCGAGCGGGACGCTGCCTAACGCGAAGGCGCAGCCGAGCGCGGCCGCAGCCAAGCGGCCCGCGCGACCGGCGCGCCTGAAGCGCCGGGTTCCCGTCAGAGTTGTTGTCAGAAGAGACGCCACCAATCGCACGTCCCCACTACACCCGCGGGAGACGGTTGCTCCCAACTTCCGCGAGCCGCACGCATGCGGCTGGTATCGCGTCGGAGGGGTGTGTATTGTTGCGCCGCCGGAGCCCGTCCCCCGCCCACCACTGCGACACAAGGAGTCCGTGGACGAGAACAAGTCGCCGCTGTCACGCTGGCTGCTGATCGCCTTCGCGTCCGTGATCTTTGCCGCCAGTGTGGAGCTGCTTCCGCGCGTCGGCGTTCGGCTGCGAATCGTCCTCCTCGTCACCGCCGTTTGGTTGGGCGTCAGCGCCTGGATAGGCAGACGCGCACTTCTTTCCCGGCCGTATCGACCCGCCATTCCGCTCCTGCTCGCTCTATCCTATGCCCTTGTCGCTCTCGCGGCACTGGCGCGGGGACAAAACCCGCTCGACACCGATCGCCTCGCCGCGTACTGCGCGATTAGTGTCGGATGGGCGACGCTCCTTCTTTTGATCGGCACGCAACGCTCAACGGCGGTGCACAAGGCTGTCGAGCCATCGCGTCGTGTCGCCTGGGGCGTCGTTGCCCTTAGCGCGATTGTCATCTTGATCGCGCACGGGTTAGCGACGCCTCGCTGGCCACTGATCAGCGATGAGGCGATCTACGTGCTGCAAAGCGAATGGTTCTTCAAGCCTAACCATTCGTGGGCAGTGCCGCGCGAAATCGCGGACTTCTTCATCATGCGCAAGTTGGGTTACAACGCCGACGCGCAGCACTTCTACGGCATGTATCCGCCTGGCTGGCCCGCGGTACTCGCCTCGTTCGATCTCATCGGGCTGCGTTGGTTCGTGCCGGTGATCATGGGCGCCGCGAGTGTCGCCTTGACGTATCTCATCGGCGCACGCGTGCATTCGCGCGCGGCCGGGGCCTTCGCCGCGGCCTTGCTCGCGCTGCAGCAGTGGTACGTGATCGACCACGCGGGCTACATGTCCGACGGCTTCGCCACCTTCACGACCGTGGCAGGCGCGGCGTGCCTGCTGGCCGCGGAGACAGCGACCGGCGCTCGGCGCTTCGCGTTAGGTGTGCTCGGTGGTGTTGCGTTAGGCATGGGCGTCGCCGGACGGCCCCTGTCCGGCGTGGGACTCGGGCTGGCGCTCGTGCTGTGGATCCTCATCCGCCGCCGCATGACGGCATCGCAGCTCGCCGTCACGGCCGCGGGAGTCGTACTCGGCGGCGTGCTGCCGGCCGCGTTGCTGCTCGAGTACAATGCCGCTACAAATGGTGAGCCCTTTCGTCTCGCGTACCAGGCGATCCATGGCCATGGTTACGATCTCGGCTTCGGTATGCGCGGCTTCATGGGGTACACAGCCTCGCTCGAGCGAGTGCCGGTGCCGGTCATCTATACGCCCGGAATCGCTGCCTCCAACTTCTTTCTGCGTATCTCGGAGTTCTCATACGCCGCGTTCGGCATCGGTCTGTTACTGCCGCTGATCGCGCTCGCGTTGGCGCATCGCGTGCCACTTCGACTGCGTTTCACGGTCGCCTTTCTCGTCCTCCCGGCGCTGTATTTCTTCTACTGGTATTCCGGCATACGCTACTTCACGTGCCTGTTGCCGTTCCTGCTCGTCGGCTGCGCTGTGATGGTCCTGGAGCTTTTCGAACGCGAGCCCGCCGCGTTAGGCCTCGCCCTGTGCGCGCTGGTCGGGAGCTTGTTCTTCGCGCTGCCGTACCGCGTCTCGCCTGGCGGGCTCGATTCGCCATGGACGCGCTCGGCGTACTTCCGCGATCCGGGGCGCATCGCCACGCTGGACTCGCTGCGCGCGTTAGGTGAGCGTCAGGGCCCGCTGCTCGTCTTCGCGCGACAACAGGACAACCCGTTCGACAACCTGCTCGATCGGCTCGAGCTGCTCAATGCCGACGGATTGAATTCGCGCGTGCTCGTGGCGCGTGATCTGGGCGCGCGCAATGCCGAACTCCGTGCGCGATATCCCGAGCGCCGCGTCTATTTAGTGGAAGATGGCGGGCGCGAGTCGCTATCGCGCATCACGCCGCTGGACAGCACCGGAGCGCGTTAGGCGCCGCCGATGTCCCACGCCTGCTCGACGTCGGTACGCGAGTAGGCTCGAAAAGCGGTGAGAGTTTGGGTGCGCTCGATGCCAACGACGCTGGGAAACTTCTCAGTGACGACTTCCGCGATCTGCGAGTATTCCGCCACGCGCACGATCACGACGAGATCCCATTCGCCCGAGACCGAGTACACCTCCTGCACGCCGTCGATTCCGGCGAGTCGCATTGCGGTCTCCGGAATCCGCTTCGGATCGGCTCGAACAAGAACGATTGTCGTGATCATGGCGCGGGCTAAAATAGCGTCGGCCCCAGGCAGTCACTAGTTTGCACTCCAGCTGGCGAACTCGCTCGCCTTACTTTGACATCTGACTGTAAAGGGCATCGTGGAGCAGGACGACAGGGAACTCGCGGGCGCCGCGCGCAGCGCGCACGTATTGCACATCACGCCCAGAATCGGTGGCGAGAGCGACCGTCTCGTCCACTCCACACTTGGCAAGCTCACAAATAGGGCTGACACGGGCGTCGCACTCCTCGTGATCGTCCCCGAGCGAGAAACGGCGTACGAGCTAGTCAGCAACTCGCGCTCCGAAAGCACCGGTGGCGGCGACTATTTCGTCCCGCTCACGACACCCTCGCGCGCTGCGCGTCTTCTGCAGCGCAATCCCGCTGCGATCGTCGGTACGCCTGCCGACTTGCTCGCGCTCGTTCGGGCCACTGAGCTCAAGTTGCAAGGCGTGCGTCAAGTCGTGCTGCTGTGGCCCGATTCGATGCTCGTGAATGAGGCGCAGTCGGCGGATCTCGACACATTGCTCAGCGAGCTTCCGCGCGACGCCGATCGAACGCTGATCGCCGAGCAGGCGACGCCGACACTCGAATCGTTCATCGAGCGCTTTGCGCTCAAGCCGCGACGTCTGACTCACAGTGTTTCAGTCGCGATCCCACCGCGACAGGTCGGTTACGTCATCGTCGCTGCCGAGCAGCGCGCTGCTGCGCTACAGCGGCTTCTGGATACGCGCGATGCAACAGACGTCGCGGTTGTCGTGGACGATGAGCAGTCGTCGCGCGAGGTCGCTGCCGCACTCGCCGCGTTAGGCGAGGACGCCGGAGCTGTGCTGAATCCACGGGATGTGACCGCGGCCTCCCTCATTGTCTGGTACGGCCCACCGCGAGGCGCCGTGCGCGTGGCAGAGCTGCTGGCGGCGACGGCGGAAACATCCGAGACGGTGCTGCTCGCGACGCCCGCTGAGTTACAACGATTCCGCACACTCTCGCCAGCGCTGACCCTCAACCCAGCGAGCTTACCGCAGCCAACCGACGCCGCCGCACAGCGCGTGCGTGCGTTGCGCGATGAGCTGTCGTCGTTGTTGCGACGCGAGCCGATGGACGCGGAGCTCGCGACGATCGAACCGCTCTTGGCCAATCATGACGCCGCGGAAATCGCCGCAGCGGCGCTGCGACTGCTGGGCCGCGCGCGCCAAGCCATCGCGCGCGCGGAGCAGGTCGACCGCACGAGCGCTCCAGCTGCAGCACGTACGGCGCAGCCGGCAGCCCCGGCTGAGCAGCCCTGGACTCGACTGTTTTTGAGCGTCGGGGAGCGCGATGGCGTCCGTCGCGGCGATCTCGTTGGCGCGATCACGGGCGAGGCATCGATCACCGGCTCTCAAATCGGCAAGATCACGTTGCACGAGACGTATTCGCTCGTCGAAGTTGCCAGCTCCGTGGCCGAACACGTCGTGGAGCGCCTAACGGGCGTCTCGATTCGCGGCCGGCGCGTGATGGCGCGCCCCGATCGCGCCGCTGGCGCGCGCGGCACTCCAGGCGAGGCTCGACGAGGGCCTCGGCGCGACCCGTCCGAGGTGCCGCAGTCGGCGCGCGCCGGCCCGCGCGCGGCACGTGAGCACGAGGAATGGTCGTCACGCAGCGAACGGCTGCGTCACTCGCGTCGCAGTCCAGCCGAGCCTCCAGCGCCCCCAGAGGTCCCGGGTAGCGAGCCGTGAGCAGCGCGGCGCTCAATGGCGGCTGGATCGAAGTGATCGCGGGAGTGATGTTTAGCGGCAAGACCGAGGAGCTAATGCGCCGCGTTAGGCGCGCTATCATCGCGCGCAAGCGCATCCAGGTCTTCAAGTCACATCTCGACGATCGCTACCTGGGCGTCCTCTCCGTTTCCAGTCACGACGGACGATCCGTCGAAGCGATTCCCGTTGATTCGTCCGCGCAGATCGCGTCGCGCATCGATCCGGTGGCCCATGTCATCGCGATCGACGAGGCGCAGTTTCTCGATGACGGCATCGTGGAAGTCGTCACGTGGCTGGCCAACAGCGGCCGCCGCGTGATCGTCGCCGGCACCGATACCGACTTCCGCGGCGAGCCGTTCGGCCGCATGCCGCAGCTCATGGCTGTGGCGGAACTGGTCGACAAGCTGCACGCCATCTGCGTGCTGTGCGGAGCGCCCGCGACGCGCAATCAGCGGCTCATCGACGGCGAACCCGCGCCGTACGATTCGCCGACAATCATGGTGGGCGGACGCGAAGCGTACGAGGCGCGCTGCCGCGCCTGTCACATCGTTAGGAAAAAAGACGAGGGGCAGCGGACGCTGCCCCTCTAGTGCGCCCCTAGCACTCAGGAGGGCTGAGGACCTAGGCGCATTCGGCAATCGGCGCGTCCCTCACGCCGCGTTGCGGTGTGGCCGTACCCGCGTCCTACGAGCGTACCGCAGAAGGCACCGCGTTCGTCGAGAGACGCGACGTTTGAACGCCAAGTTTACGGCTCGTGGAGTCGGCCGCTTGTCACGTGAAGGACCAGCGCCGTCACTGTCTCCGCCGGTCGCCTTGCAATGTGACGCAAACGGTCACTCGCACGTCTTTGAGTAACGCATGAACGACACCACAACTGGAACTTCCTTGTGGGCATTGTAGCTGCGCTGTTGCCTAACCCTGCGCGGCTGTTTCGGCTTCGCGCTGCAATCCGCGGACGTCACGCGGTTGAAGCGTGTGCTGACTGGGCCGCGGTGACGCGCCTCTGCGAAGAGCAGCCGGTGCATCTCGCCGTGCTCGATGTTTTCTCGTCAGGTAGCATGAGCCTCGAGCCGCTGCGTCAGCTCAAACGACGCTTCCCCAGGCTGAGCACCGTCGTCTACGTCGATGCCTCCGCCGAGCGCGCGCACGATCTCTTCGATGCGGGACGCTCCGGTGTCGATGGCCTGATCGTCGCCGAGCGCGACGACGATCCGCGCGCGATGGCGCTCATCCTCGAGCAGGCCGAAGCGCGTGGTGTTGCGGCGCAGTTGCGGACGGCGATGGGCCAGTGGCGCCCGCTGGTGCGCGATGCGGTGCTGATCGCTGTCACGCGCGCACACGAGCGCCTAACGACAGACGCGGTGACGCGCACGCTTTCGGTGAGCCGCCGCATCCTCGCGCGGCAGCTGGCCGACGCCGGGCTACCGACCCCCCAGCGCTTGCTCACGTGGGGCCGCCTCATTGTCGCTGGTCACCTCCTCGAGGACACCGAGCGCAGCGCCGACGGCGTCGCCTACGCCTTGCACTTCCCGTCCGGCAGCGCCTTCAGAAATACCTGTCAACGCTATCTCAAAGCGACCCCGTCAGAGATCCGCGCCAACGGTGGCGCCGGCTGGGTGATCAATCGTTTCCTAACTCCCGAGTCGCACGAAGGGCTGCCAGACGAAGAGCAGGACGAAGTCGCGGCCTAGTTTCGCCATACCATATTGTTGCGCCTGGGAGCGCCGCCGAGTTCGGTGGCGCCTTTTGTTTTTTTGTTGACGCTCATTTGGCGTCTTCCTACCTTGGCCCACCGAGGCTCACCGCTAACCCCTAATCCCTAACGTCTAGTGCTTGTCGTCGGCCTCACCGGCAACATCGCCAGCGGCAAGTCCACGGTCGCGCGCCTGCTCTCTGAACGCGGTGCGACGATCATCGACGCCGACGTCCTCGCTCGCCGGACGATCGATCCTGGGACTCCCGCTCACGCCGAGATCATCAAGCGCTGGGGGAACGCTGTCGTCGCGGCCGATGGAGGCATCGATCGCGAGGCGCTTCGCCACATCGTGTTCGGCGCGCCCGACGAGCTGGAGGCGCTCAACAACATCGTGCACCCCCACGTCCGCGCGATGCGCGACGAGCTGGTCGACCAGGCACGCGCGCGCGGCGATCAGATCGTCGTCTGCGATATCCCGCTCCTCTTCGAGCGCGGCCTAGTAGATGACTTCGATCGCATCGTCCTCGTGGACGCACCGCGCGAGCTGCGCCTCGACCGTCTCGTGAGCGAGCGTAAGCTCTCCCATGCCGACGCGATGGAGATGATCGCGGCGCAGATGCCATCTGAGCTCAAGCGCGCGCGCGCGAACTACGTCATCGAGAACACATCGACGCTACAAGCCTTGTCTGACCGAGTAGAGGTGATTTGGCTCGCGTTGCAGCAAGATGCGCAGGCGGTTGACGCGAACGTCGCTTGACACTCCACGCTCTAACGAACTAAAGCTGCTGTCAGCTGTCTGCATACGGCTGACGGCCGACAGCTGCTCGTAATCACCTCAAACTAGGAAAGATCCGTGGCCAATATCCCTGCCGATCTGAAATACACGAAGGATCATGAGTACGTGAAGCCAAGTGCCGACCCTAGCGTGGTGGTCGTCGGCATCACGGATTTCGCGCAGGGAGAGTTAGGCGATGTCGTTTTTGTCGAGCTGCCGAAAGTCGGTCGCAAGCTCGGCGAGCACGAGGTGTTCGGAACGATCGAGGCCGTGAAGGCCGTTTCGGAGCTTTATTCGCCGCTGGCCGGCGAAGTGACGGAGATCAATTCGAGACTGGATGGCGAGCCGTCACTCGTGAACAGCGATCCGTATGGCGAGGGGTGGATGATGAAGATGAAAGTCGCGGCTGCGACGAGCCCCTCGTTACTCGATGCTGAGGCTTACAAGAAGCTGATCGGACAGTAGCCGAGGTCAAAGGTCAAAGGTCAGAGGTCAAAGCGATCCACTCGTTATGGCTTTGACCTTTGACTTTTTGCCATTGACCTATTGGTACTCCTCAATGGGCGGACACGCGCACACGAGATTCCTGTCCCCGTACGCGTTATCCACTCGCGCTACTGCCGGCCAGAACTTCCGCGCGCGAATCCACGGTGCAGGGAAAGCCGCGCGCTCGCGGCCGTATGAATGTTCCCACGTGGCCGTCACCACGGCTTCCGCTGTGTGCGGCGCGTGCTTGAGCGGGTTGTCCGAGCGATCGAGAATCCCCTTCTCCACTTCCTCGATTTCGGCGCGAATCGATATCAGCGCATCGCAGAAACGATCCAGTTCTGCCTTCGATTCGCTTTCCGTCGGCTCGATCATGAGCGTCCCAGCGACCGGGAAGGAGACCGTCGGTGCGTGGTAGCCATAGTCGATGAGGCGTTTGGCGATGTCTTCTACCTCGATGCCGGAAGAGCCTTTCACGCTGCGCGGATCGACGATGCACTCGTGCGCGATGAGGCCATTCCTTCCTTTATACAGCACTGGAAAATGCGACTCCAGGCGCTTCGCGACATAGTTCGCGTTGAGGATGGCGACCTTGGTTGCGTCAGTGAGTCCTTCGCCGCCCATCATTTTGATGTAGATCCACGAGATCGGCAGGATCGACGCGGAGCCCCAAGGCGCCGAAGAGACTGCGCCTAACGTGGTGCGCCCAGGCTGCGGAATGATCGGATGGCCCGGCAGAAACGGCGCGAGATGCGCCGCGACGCCGATCGGTCCCATTCCCGGTCCGCCGCCACCGTGCGGAATGCAGAACGTCTTATGCAGGTTGAGATGGCACACGTCGGCGCCGATGTCGCCCGGGCGGGCGAGGCCGACCATCGCGTTCATGTTCGCGCCATCCATGTAAACCTGGCCGCCGTGCTCGTGCACGATTTCGCACACGGTGCGGATCCCTTCCTCGAAGACGCCGTGCGTCGACGGGTACGTGACCATGAGAGCGGCCAACCGCTCGCCGTGCTCCGTCGCTTTTGCGCGCAGATCGTCGAGATCGATGTCACCGGTCGCTGTCGTTTTCACCACGACGATGCGCATGTTCGCCATCGCCGCGCTCGCGGGGTTCGTGCCGTGCGCGCTCTGCGGGATGAGGCAGACGTCGCGGTGCGTGTCGCCGCGCGCGTCGTGATACTTGCGGATGGCCAGCAGCCCGGCGTACTCGCCCTGGGAACCCGCGTTAGGCTGCAACGAGACCGCGGCGAAGCCGGTGATCTCTTGCAGGTCCAGCTCCAGCGATTTGAAGAGATCGAGGTAGCCTCGCGCCTGTTCCACGGGCGCGAAGGGATGCATGCGCCCAAACGCTGGCCAGGTCACCGGGATCATCTCGGCGGTCGCGTTGAGCTTCATCGTGCACGAGCCTAACGAAATCATCGAGTGCACCAGGGAGAGATCGCGTGATTCCAGCGTACGGATGTAGCGCAGCATCTCGTGCTCGGAGTGATAGCGATTGAACACGGGATGCGTCAGGAACGCGCTCGTGCGTGCAAAGCGCTCGTCGTAGCGCGCATCAACGTCGCCGCCTAGCGCCACGACGGCGGGCACTTGGCGTCCGTTCGCCAGCACGGCGAGGAGATCGCTCAGGTCCATATCGCCGACGGTTTCGTCCAGTGCCACCGCGATGCTGCCGGCGTCCAGCTTGCGCACATTGACGCGACGTTCCGTCGCGGCACTCAGTGCGGCATCCGCGGTCACGCCGTTCAACTCGATACGCAGCGTGTCGAAAAAGTCGTTATGCACCACGCGATGGCCGAGCGACTCCGCGCCGGCCGCCAGCATCGAGGCGTAGCGATGCACCCGACGCGCGATGCGCGTAATCCCATCCGGACCGTGCCACACGGCGAACATGCTCGCCATGACAGCGAGCAGAACCTGTGCGGTGCAGATGTTGCTCGTCGCCTTTTCTCTCCTGATATGCTGCTCGCGCGTGCCTAACGCCATGCGCAGCGCCGGCTTCCCGCGTGCGTC
>DASYRX010000160.1:0-5856 GCA_036003845.1 Gemmatimonadaceae bacterium
AAGCGCAGAAACGGTGACCTGAACGACGGCCGATCTCCCCGATTTGCTGGCCGCCACTTGGGTTTTCCCCGGCTGCACGGCGGTCACAAGACCAAGCTGCGAGACCGTTGCGATTCCTGGGTTTTGCGTTGTCCAGTGCACCTGTGCGCCACCGATTGGAGTCCCGGAAACGTCCATGACTGCGGCTGTCAGCGCCCTGGCCGATCCGGTGCTCATGGCGAGCGAGGAGGGTGTGATCTGGATCGAAGCGATCTCAGGACCAGCCCCTGTCGCCGCGTCGTGACACGAGACGGCGAATGCCGCGATGGAGGCAATGACCGCAGCCGATGTATGACGCGCTCGACGGCTCGTTAGGTAATGAGAGTCCATACGTGGCCCCTGCAGTAACAGGCGTCTGCTAGGCAAGACACGTTCCGAATGCCGCCCCCGGAACGGGCGGTCCGGTGCAGGACGCTGCGCCGCGCCTACGTGCGCAGGAACCAGTCGAGCGCTTTGGTCGAGATTGGCGGCGGCACCTCGTGGGCACCGACGAATTCGGTAAACTCGACCGAATAGCCTCGCGCACGGAGCCCGGGTACGATGACGCGACTCGTCGCCTCGATCGGCAGGATGGGATCCAGCGTCCCGTGCGAGACGAAAACAGGGGGTTTGCCGTGCCAGCCCACGTCGCGGACAAATCCCGGCGAGTACGCGATGACGTGCGTGAACAGATCCCCGTTAGGCAGCCCCAGCGAGATGGCGTACGACGCGCCATCGGAGAATCCGGCTATGGCGATGCGTTTGGGATCGATGGCGCAGCGCTCGAATACGCTGCGCAGGGCATTGTCGATGAAGGCGACATCAAAGGAGAACTCCCCACGAATCGCATCCCACGTCCCGCCGCGCGACTCGGGCGCGAGCATGACGACGCCTAACGCTTCGGCTCGTGTGCCGTAAGTTCCGAACCAGGCCGCTGCGTTGCCGCCCGCACCGTGCAGCAGCATGACGAGCGGTACCGGCTTGTCGGGACTATAGGACTGCGGGACGTACAGGATGCCGTCGCGGCCGTCGGCGAGGCCGAGCGAGTTGCGACCGAGTTGTGCCTGACGCGTCGGTGTGCCGGGCCGCGCGCGCAGCAGTGCCGACTCGACGCTGACGTTAGGCGCTCCGTTGTGAGCGGAGCAGCCGAGCGCACCGCCGACGCCGGCCAGCGCGATCGTCGTGATGAAGTCGCGTCGCGAACGCTGACGCGGCGGGTTCATGTGAGCCATGGCCCGAAATTAGGCGCCGCGGCGCCCTCGCGCCGCGTCAATTACGTCCTAGGACTGTCAGATTCGAGCTGTGCAGCCCTATTGCGACAGCAGCGCGCGCGCCTTTTGAACCACTGGCTGCGAGCCGCGGCCATAGTTCGACAGCACTGCAGTGGTGTAACCGCTCGTTAGGTACATGTCCAGGTTCGCGCTGATGCCGGGGAACCCGCCCGAGTGACCGACGATCTGGCCGCCAGCGAATATGCCGAAACCGTAGCCGTACTGCGGCGAGCTGATCTCCGGCTTTGGCGTCGTGAGCAGCCTAACGAAATCCTCTCCGACGAGCTTCCCGGACCGCAGCGCGACGTCGAACTTGAGCAGATCCTCGACGGTCGAGTATCCGCCGCCAGCCGGACCGCCCTTGATCACGTGCATGAAGATGTTGTTGCGCCAGCGCGGGCCGTTGCTCGTCATCTCACGCTCGTAGCCGACAGCGAGGTTCGGCGTCACCATGTCCAGCTCGTACGCGTCGGTGTTCGCCATCCCGGCCGGTTTGTAGATGTGCTCGCGCACGTAATCGAAGTAGCTCTGTTTCGACGCAGCCTCGATCACCTTCCCCGCGACGAGCATTCCCGTGTTGCTATAGGCCCAGCGGGTACCTGGCTCGAACTGCAGCGTCTCCTGCTTCGCGAGTGGCATCCAGTCATCGACGCTCCGGTACAGCGCGCGAGACGCTTTGTCCCACTCGTCTGTGAAGTAGCTGCCGAGCCCTGACGTATGCGAAAGCAGGTGCTTGATCCGCACCTTGTCACCCGCGTCACCCTGCAACGCTCCTGGAACCCACTTCGACACGGGGTCGTCGAACGAAAGCACGCCGCGTTCCACCAGCTGCGCGATCGCCACGGCCGTGAACATCTTGTTCATCGAGCCGAGGTTGAACTTCGTGTCGACCTTGTTAGGCACGTTGAAGTTGCGATCGGCGATGCCGTAGGCTTGAGACCAAAGAACCTTTCCGTCCTTCGCGATTAACACGGCGCCGGAGAAGCTGTCGGCTTGCGCGAGCCGGTCCACGTGCGCCTTGAGCTGGGCGATGATCTCGGCGTCCGGGACTCGAGAGGCGCCCTGCGCCTGGCATGCGAACGTCGTGACTACATTACTCAGCAGAATCGCAGTCCATACCACCGAGATGATTCGTCGAGTCATCGCTCCTCCGAGAAGCTGGCCGTCGAGACCTTAGTCACCGGAACGCCCTACTCCGTTGCTGAACGTTCCCGGCGTTCTAGCGCGCGGCGTGGGCAGGCGCTGCGCCGGCCGCGGTGGCGCGCCTAACAGCAGGAGCTACCTGTGTGCCGAACAGCTCGATCGAGTGCATGATCTTGTCGTGCGGCAGCGTCCCAACGCTCATCTGCATGAGAAAGCGTTGATGCCCGAAGAGCTCGTGCTCGTGCAGAATCTTGTCGATCACCTCTTGCGGACTCCCGACGAACGACGACCCGCGTGGCCCGCGCTCCGCATCGAACCGCGCTCGCGTGAGCGGCGGCCAGCCGCGCTCACGTCCGATGCGGTTCATCACCTCCGCGTGCGCTGGGAACGCCTCATCGCCGGCACGCTGCGATGTGTCAGCGATGTACCCGTGCGAGTTGATGCTGATTGGAAGCTTCGCGGAATCGTGGCCCGCCTTCTGAGCCGTCTCGCGATACAGATCGACGAAGGGGACGAAGCGCTCAGGCGGCCCGCCGATGATCGCAAGCGCCATCGGCAAACCTAACGTTGCGGCTCGGACCACCGACTGCGGCGTCCCGCCAACCGCGATCCAGATTGGCAGCGGGTCTTGCAGCGGCCGAGGATACACACCGAGATCGGGGATCGCTGCGCGGTGCTCGCCTTCCCATGTCACGCGCACACTTTCACGCAACTTGAGCAACAGCTCGAGCTTCTCGGAAAAGAGCTCGTCGTAGTCCTGCAGATCGTAGCCGAACAACGGAAACGATTCGATGAAGGACCCGCGCCCAGCCATAATCTCTGCTCTGCCCTTAGATAGCAGGTCCAGCGTCGCGAAGTCCTGGAAGACGCGCACCGGGTCGTCCGAGCTCAGTACCGTGACGGCGCTCGTTAGGCGAATCCTTTGCGTGCGCGCAGCCGCTGCCGCGAGCACGACAGCCGGTGACGACACGACAAACTCCGGCCGGTGATGCTCGCCGACGCCGAACACCTCGAGCCCCAACTGATCCGCGAGCGCGATCTCCTCCATGAGATCGCGCAACCGCTGGTGCGCGCTGACGATGCGGCCCGTGTCAGGATCCGGTGTGTTTTCGGCAAACGTGTACAGTCCAAGCTCCATCAATTCCTCTAACGTCTCATTATTGCGCCTTGGGGTCAGACTCCACGTGGGGGTCAGACTACACGTGGAGTCTGACCCCACGCGCGGAAACCGGCGAGGCAACGACTGTGTCAGATAAACCATACTCGAGCGCAGGAGTTTCCGTCGTGAACGTGCTCATCCTGGCCGCTGTCGTCCAAGTTCAAACGAACGCCGTTCGAGAAGTCCCGATTGGCAAAGCCGACCGCGTGATCTCGCAGGATTTCACTCAGATCCGTGGACTTCGCGAGCTTCCGGACGGCCGAGTCTTGCTCTCCGATCGGCTGGACAAGGGCGTTGTCGTTGCCGACTTCGCCACGAACAGCGTACGCGTGATAGGTCGCACAGGTCGCGGACCCGCCGAGTACCGCATGCCAACGACGCTCACGCCGCTCGCGGGCGACTCGACTCTGCTCAGCGATGAAGGCAATTCGCGCGTCGCGATCATCGGTCCCGACCTCAAGATCCATCGCTCCTTCAATGTGATGCTGCCAGGCGGATCGATGGCCATGGGCGCGCGCAGCGTCGACAAGCAGGGTCGTTTCTATCTGCAGATCCCGGCGTGGATGAGCAATCCACAGTCGCCTAACGCGAACGACACGATCCCGATCGTGCGTTTCGACGCCAAGGCTCGCAAGGTCGACACACTGCTTCGAGTGAAGGGAATGAGCTGGCTCCCACCGGGACCGCGGTACGGCTTCGGCTGGGTCGTCTTCGCGCCGCAGGACGTATGGACCGTCGCGGCCGACGGTCGCATTGCCGTCGTCCGCTCGGGTGACTACCACGTCGAATGGTACGAGCCTAACGGGCGTGTCGTACGCGGGCCCCCGGTTCGCTTCGAACGCATCCCGGTCGGCATGGAAGAACGCCTGGCGCACGTGCGCGAATTCCTCGACAACTCGAGCATCGGAGGACGCGATGCCGAAGGCGCTTTGAGCCCGATTCCAGCCGAGATGAAGGACGAGAAGCACGTGCGAGAAATGGCGACGAAAAACACCTTCGCAGAAACCAAAGGCCCTTTCACAGACGGCCCGCTTCTCCTGGGACCCGACGGTACGCTCTGGGTCGAACGATCCGTCCGCCTCGGCGACACACCGCTCTGGGACGTCTTCGACGGAAGCGGCGAGCACGTATTGCGCGTTAGGCTCCCCGCGAAACGTCAGCTCGCCGGCGTCGGCGCGCGCCATCTGTATGTCGTCGCCACTGACGACGACGGCGTACAGCATCTAGAGCGATATAGCCGGTAGGTCTGAGGTCTGAGGTCTGAGGTCTGAGGTCTGAGGTCTGAGGTCTGAGGTCAAGGCTGCTGCGGCGCTGGCCTTGCGCCAGTAGGTTGTCACGCACTCCTCGACCAAGTCCAATGGCCCAGCCCTACGATCCTGCTCCTGAGCGCTACGACCGGATGACCTATCGCCGCTCGGGACTGAGCGGCGTTCTCCTTCCCGCTATCTCGTTAGGTCTGTGGTATAACTTCGGCGGCGTTGACAGCGCCGACGCGGCCCGTGCGATGATCCGTCGCGCATTCGACCTCGGCATCACACACTTCGACCTGGCCAACAACTACGGCCCGCCGCCTGGCTCTGCCGAAGAACTGTTCGGGCGCGTACTCAGCACGGATCTCGCACCGTGGCGCGATGAGCTGATCATCTCGACAAAGGCAGGATGGCGCATGTGGCCTGGACCTTATGGCGAATGGGGATCGCGCAAGTATCTCATCGCAAGCCTCGACCAGAGCCTCAAGCGGATGGGGCTCGACTACGTCGACATCTTCTATAGCCATCGTCCAGACCCCGATACCCCGCTCGAGGAGACGATGGGCGCGCTCGATTTCGCTGTGCGCAGCGGACGCGCGCTCTATGCGGGCCTCTCGTCATACTCTCCCGAGCAAACTCGTCAGGCAGTCGCGATCCTGTCGAAACTCGGCACGCCGTGTCTCATCCACCAGCCGAAGTACAGCATGTTCGTGCGAGATATCGAGGATGGGCTGCTCGACGCGGCGCGTGAAACGGGGATTGGCGTCATCGTGTTTTCGCCACTCGCCCAGGGGCTACTCACCGATCGATATCTGTCCGGCATCCCCAGCGATTCGCGCGCGGCCAAACCGCACGGCTACCTAACGTCTGAGGAGGTTTCTCCGGCCGTCGTCGAGAAGGTATCGCGCCTCAACGCGATCGCTCGCGAGCGCGGACAGACGTTAGCCCAGATGGCACTCGCATGGGTGTTGCGTCATGCGGAGGTGACGTCGGCGATAGTCGGCGCTAGCCGCGT
>DASYRX010000161.1:0-12906 GCA_036003845.1 Gemmatimonadaceae bacterium
CATCGGCGTCGCCACAAAGCGCTTGAGCAGGCGCTTGCGCCGCGCGTCGACAATCGCGAAGCCGATCCCCCACACGCTGCTGCCCATGATGTTCATGCCGAGCAGGCCGGGTATGACAAAGTCGATGTAGCGTGAGCCGCGCTCCGAGATGTGGCGGTCGCGCACTGGAATGGCGCCGACGCTCCCCGCAGCGCGCTGCAGCGCGCGATCGACGAGGAGACGCGCGGTGCGCGCCTCGGTCCGTGCTGGATCGAAGCGATACTCTATCGTTTCCGCTGCGGCCGGGATCACGAGCAGCGCGATCTCGCCGATGCGAAGCGCGCGTGCAGCCGTCGAGTCGTCGAGTACTTGGATCGTTAGGGTCGAGTCCTGCCTCAACAGCGCTTGGATTGCCGGAGCGCGTGGCGATTGCAGCACGGCGATCTTCGCGTGATCGGCGGGTCGCGAGCGAAAGGCGATGCCGAGTCCTGTCGCCAGTAGAATCGGGAAGATGAACGTCCAGAAGACTGCTTCCGGCTCGCGCAGGAATTCCCTGAAGCGCGCGAGCGTCAGCTCGATGACCGGATGATTCGTATCACGGGCCATCGCGCAGCGTCCTCCCGGTGAGCGAAACGAAGACGTCGTCCAGCGTTGGCGAGTGGGTTCTGAGCTCGGTCAGCCCCAGCTCCGAGCGATCGATATAGCCGAGCAGGGCAGGGACGGCTTCGTGTGCCGCGCCGACCTCCAGCGTCCAGGTTCCACCAGCGCCGCGCACGCTGCGAACTCCCTTGAGCGCCCCAAGCGCATCGACGCTCGGCTCGGCGCCGTCCTTGAGCGCGAACTCGACGACCTGCTCCGCGCCTAACGAAAGGATCAGCTCGCGGGGCGTACCTAACGCGATGATCTTGCCATGGTCCACGATCGCCACGCGATCGCACAGCCGTTCGGCTTCATCCATGTAGTGCGTCGTGAGCAGCGTGGCGCCGCCGCCGCGGCGGAAGTCATCGACGATGTCCCACAGCTGCCGCCGTGACTGCGGATCGAGACCCGTTGTCGGCTCATCCAAAAAGAGCAGATCGGGATCACCGACCAGCGCGCACGCGATCGAGAGTCGCTGCTTCTGTCCGCCAGAGAGCGTATTCACGCGTGCATTGCGCTTGTCCTCCAGCTGCACGAGGCTGACGACTTCCTGCGGTGAGCGCCCCGCCGCGTAGAAGGAGCGGAAGAGTCGCACAGTCTCGAGGACGGTGAGCTTTTCCGCGAACTGAGTCTCTTGCAGCTGTACGCCGAGTCGCTCGCGCAGCTCCGCACGATCGGCGAGCCACGTGTGGCCCAGCACGGATACGTCGCCGGAGTCGGGGACGAGAAGGCCTTCGCAGATTTCTATTGTCGTGGTTTTGCCGGCGCCGTTAGGTCCGAGCAGGCCGAAGCACTCGCCAGTGCGGACCTCGAGGTCGAGGCCGTCGACGGCGACTACTTCTCCATAAGTCTTGCGAAGCGCGCGAACCGCAAGCGCGACGGAATCAGCTGGGGGCACGGAGCGCTGAATATAGAACCTGCGGCGAACCGGCATGGGGTCAGACTCCACGGTGGAGTCTGACCCCGTATGGAGTCTGACCCCGGTCAGCGAAACCTTCATAGGGGACTGGCGTACGAGGGACGTCCCTGACCACTCTGCTGGCTGATGCATCTCGCCCTCGCGCTTCTCGTCGTTGTCCAACAGGGGTCGATCACCGTTGGACGCTCCAAGAGCGACAGCGCACGAAGGGCGCTCCGGGACAGCATTCGGGCAGAGGTCCAGGCTGATCGGGAGCTCGAGGACCGGCGCCGAGACCCTCCGCGCCGCATTGCGCTGACGCCAGAGCTGGAGCGTACCGCTTTCAAAGACGACCAGGCGCGCACGCTACTCATGGGAGCGCGCGAGGCGCGGTTGCGGCAAGACTCCTCGCTCCTTTCATACGACGCGACCACACATCAGCGTATGTCGGTCGGTTTCGGCTTCCGCGCGGTCGGGCGCGAGCGAATGCTGTGGCGCTCGGAAACTGTTACACGAGTGCGCTGGTCGCGCGCCAACGGCGTCTGGGTCGATCTCAAGGGACAGCGGATGGCGCTCCCCTCAGGCGGCGGGGATGACATACGCGCCGAGATGGACATGGGAGAGGCCGCACCGATTCCGTATTTCCCTGGACGCGACGCTCTGTGGATTGGCGCAGACAACGGCCTAACGAAAGCCGAGGTGGACGATCGCGAGCTCGTGCATCCACTCGCGTTAGGCTCCGAAGCGTATTACACCTACTCGACCGGCGACTCGCTGACGCTCACGCTCTCGGGCGACGGCAAAGTCATTCGACTGCGCGAGCTGCGCATCGAGCCGCGCCGTCCGGAGTGGAAGCTGTCTGTCGGCTCATTCTGGTTCGACGTCGAAACAGGGCAGCTCGTGCGCGCGGCCTATCGCCTGGCTGTACCGATCGACATCTGGAGCGTCGCCCGCGAAGAGGCGCAACGCGAGGGACAGCGGGACCCGGATGATGAAATTCCCATGTGGGTCAAGCCGCTCATCTCCCCGATGAAGGCGAGCCTGGAAGCCGTTACGATCGAGTACGGATTGTTCGGCGGGCGCTTCTGGCTGCCACGAACGCAATACGCCCAAGCATTCGCCCAAGTGAGCTTCATGCGCGTTCCCGTGCGCATCGAAGAGCGCTTCAAGTACCTCGATGTGAACGGCGTCGACACGGTGCCGCCGATTCCTGCGCGCCCGAAGTCAATCGTCGATTCGCTCTTCCCTAACGACTCGACGCCGTGGCGCGATCTGGTCCCCGAGGAGCGTCGGCGTCGGCGCGACATCATCAGAGAAGCGGCCCGTGAGCGCTCGCGCTTGCGCGAAGAGAAGCGGGACGATGAATGCCGAACGAGCGGGATGTACACGCAGATCGATCGCCGCGCGAACGGAGCGTTGACAGTAGCGACGCGCGTTCCATGTGACAGCACCGTGCTGCTCAAAGCACCGGAGTTCGCGGGGACGTCGATCTACGATCCAGGCGAAGAACTGTTCGGCGTGCGAGAGCGGGACGAGCTTGTCAGATCGCTCGGCTTCGGGCTGCAGTCGGCCTGGGCGCCACAGGCGCCGGTGTTCCGCTACGGCCTCGAGATGACGCGCTACAACCGAGTCGAAGGTCTCGCGACCGGCTTTGGCGTTAGGCAGGACTTCGGACTTGGCTACACGGGTGACGCGCAGCTGCGCTACGGCTTCGCGGACAAGAAGGTGACCGGCGAGCTCTCGGTCGAACGATCCAACGGTCGCAACATCTGGCGGCTCGCCGGCTACCACCGCCTCATGGCGGCGAACGACTGGGGATCGCCGCTGACGTTCGGCAGTTCCTTCAGCGCCGTCGTATTCGGTGTCGATGACGGCGCGTACTACCACGCGGGTGGAGCGGAGCTGGCGGTCCAGTCGGCACGCGGCGGCGGCTCGACGCTCAGGTTCTTCGCTGAACGGCATCGCGGCGCCACGCGTGAGACGCACGCCTCGCTGGCGCACGCGATCAACGACGTGAAGTTCCAGGAGAACATCCTAACGACTCCGGGTGACATCGCCGGTGTCGCCGTGCACCTAACGCGGGACTACGGGCTGGACCCGACGAGCTGGCGCTCGCAGATGGATCTGCGTCTCGAGGGCGCCGCTGGTGACTTCCAGTTCGAGCGCGTAGCGGGTGACGTGACGATCACGCGGCCCATCGGCTCGTCAGTCGCGGCATCTATCAGCGCCGGCGCCGGAGCCGGTTTTGGCGATCTGCCATTGCAGCGCCGCTTCTATCTGGGTGGCACGCATACGGTCCGTGGTCAGCAGCTCGACCTAACGGGAGGCGAGAGCTACTGGTTGGCGCGTGCCGAGCTCGGGCTGGCGAATCTGTTCGCGCGTCCGGTGATCTTCGGTGACCTGGGTTGGGCCGGCCCGCGAGATAACTGGTCCAAGCCGGGCAGACCGATGAGCGGTGTGGGCGCCGGCATGAGCATCGTCGATGGCCTGATCCGATTCGATCTCGCGCGCGGGATCTATCCTACCGATCGCTGGCGCTTCTACGGCTACATCGAAGCAAAATTCTAAACTGCTTCACCGCGGACTAACGCGGACCAACACGGACAGTCGTTCGACGCGCCGGGCTGAAGCTGTATCCGTTGGCTCGCATGCTGGCATTCTTGCTCTGTAACTGAGGTTTTCGCAGGTTTGCGCCAGATGCTCACCACCGGAGCCTACTAATGTGGCAAGAATTCAAGGCGTTTCTCATCAAGGACAACGTCATCGGCCTAGCCATCGCGGTGATCATCGGCCTAACGCTGAACAAGTTGGTCACGTCGGTCGTTGACGATATCATCATGCCTCTTGTCGCGCAGGTTCTCCCCGCGGGTGGATGGCAGCAGTGGGCGATCACGCTGCCACGCGAGGGGACGGCGATCAAGATCGGCAACGTCCTCGCGGCACTGCTGAACTTTTTCGTTATTGGGTTTGTGTGCTGGAGGATCACGAAGATCTTTGTCAAACCAGCGCCGGCCAAGTAAAACGACCCAAGGAGGGAGCGTCTGGGGTGGAGTAGCCGCGTCATCCGTGGTGAGCTTTTGATCTAAAGAAATCGCGGCGCGCCCCGACAACCGGAGCACGCCGCGAAGAGTCCCGCCTAACACGGGAGCGGGCGCATGCTAGACCCGCAGGGTGCCCTCCATGACGAGCACGCTGTTGCCGCCCACGCGGATCGCGGTGACCTTGCCATCCGCGACGTCGGCCTCGACGTCGAGTATGCTGGGCCGCCCCATCTCGAAGCCCTGCTCCACGACCCAGCGCACCGTGCCGTCGCGCTGGTGCGAGCGCATGGCGAGGTAGCCGCCTAACGCGGCGCAGGCGCTCCCGGTCGCCGGATCCTCCGGCACGTTCGCGCCGGGCCCGAACATCCTCCCGTGAACGTCGGACGACGGATACTGCGCATCCATCGCGAAAACAAAGACCATGTCGCTCCACTGACCCTTGAGCGTCTTCTCCCAGCGCTCGAGGTTGAGCTTGGCGCGCGCGACGGCGTGCCGGTCGCGCAACGGAATGAACGCAAAGGGCAGTCCGCACGTCACGTTCTGCGGATGCATCGCGTCGCTGCGAATGTCGCTCTCTTCGATGCCCAGCATCGCCGCGAGCTCCGCGTTAGGTGGAAGCGGCGGACCGACTTCCGGAAGCCTGGCCGCTGAGAGCTGACAGAAGACCGGCGCGCCGTCCTGCGCCACGATGCGCACAGGAACCAAGCCGACCTTTTCTTCGAACGTGATGCGCGTTTCCTCGCCAGTGAGCGGGATCTCTCCGATCGCCGCGAGCACGTGCGCAGCGCCCACGGTCGGATGTCCCGCGAAGGGCACCTCGCCACCGGGCGTGAAGATCCGCAGCTTGCGCGTATTGAACGGCCGCTCGGGCGGCTGCACGAAGACTGTCTCGGAATAGTTGAACTCGCGCGTAATCGCGAGCATCACATCGTCCGAGAGGTCCGGAGCGTTAGGCAGGACAGCTAACGGATTTCCACCGAAACGAGTGTCGGTGAAAATGTCGGCGGTGATGTAGCGCAGTTCCATAGGTCTGAGGTCTGGGGTCTGAGGTCTGAGTTTTGGGTCTTCCTCAGACCTCCGACCTCAGACCTCAGACCTATTCAGCTGCCATAAACGGATATCGATAATCCGTCGGCGGAACGAAGGTCTCTTTGATCGTCCGCGGACTCACCCAGCGCATCAGGTTGAACTTCGATCCCGCCTTGTCGTTCGTCCCAGACGCTCGCGAGCCGCCGAACGGCTGCTGGCCAACGACAGCGCCGGTCGGCTTGTCGTTGATGTAGAAATTTCCGGCCGCGTTGCGCAGGCCGAGCAACGCCTCGCGAATTGCCTGACGATCACGCGCGAAGACAGCTCCCGTTAGGGCGTACGGCGACGTCTGATCGACGACGCCTAACGTCTCCAGCCAGCGCGAATCGTCATAGACCCACGCCGTTACGACGGGGCCGAAGATCTCTTCCTGCAAGAGCCGATAATCCGGTGACGGTGCTTCGATGAACGTCGGTTGGATGAAGTAGCCCTTCTCACCCTTCGCCACGCCGCCGGCCAGCACCTTCGCGTTGGCCCTCGCGTCATCCAGATACTCGCTGATCTTGGCGTGCGCCTTCTGATCGATGACAGCGCCCATGAAGTTGCGGAAGTCGCGCACATCGCCCATGCGAATGTCACCGATCAAGTCGACAGTCCGATCTCGCACCTCATTCCATAACGAGCGCGGGATGTACACGCGACTCGCCGCGGAACACTTCTGTCCCTGATACTCGAAACCGCCGCGCGCGATCGCGACCGCCAGTGCCTCAGGTTCGGCGCTGGGATGCGCGACGATGAAATCCTTACCGCCCGTCTCACCCACAATGCGCGGATACGTGCGGTACTGCGACATGTTTGCGCCGATTGTCTTCCACATCGAGTTGAAGACCGCTGTGCTTCCAGTGAAGTGCACACCGGCGAGATCGCGGTGCGCCAAGAGACGGTCGCTGATCGGCCCAGCATCTCCTGGAATGAAGTTGATGACCCCGGGCGGAAGTCCCGCTGCTTCGAGCAACTTCATGACGTAATACGCCGAGAGCATCGCGCTCGACGCCGGCTTCCAAATCACCGTGTTGCCCATGAGCGCTGGTGAGCCGGGAAGATTTCCACCGATCGCGGTGAAGTTGAACGGCGTCACCGCGTACACGAAGCCTTCGAGAGAGCGATAGTCGAGCATGTTCCACACGCCGGCGCTCGTCATCGGCTGATCTTCGTACAGCTCCTGCGCGTACTGGGCGTTGAAGCGCCAGAAGTCGATCAGCTCACACGCCGAATCGATCTCCGCCTGGAAGACGGTCTTCGACTGACCGAGCATCGTCGCTGCGTTGAGCGTCGAGCGCCACGTCGTTGCGAGCAGTTCGGCGGCTTTGAGAAAGACCGCGACGCGATCTTCCCAGGGCCAGTTGGACCACTCGTAATGCGCCTGACGAGCCGCTTCGATCGCCATGTCCACCTGCTTCGTCGAGGCCTTGTGCCAGTCCGCGAGCACGTGCTGGTGGTCGTGCGGCATCACAGAGCGCGCGAGCTCGCCCGAGCGATACTCCTTGCCGCCGATGATCACCGGGATTTCGACTCGCTCGCTCGCCATGCTCTCGAGCCGTTCCTTGAGCGATTTCTTCTCGGGCGACCCTTCAGCGTATGTCCTGATTGGTTCGTTAACCGCCTGCGGAACTCGGCGAACGCCGTTGAAGCCCGTTAGACCCGGCCTACCAAGGGGTTCTTCGGACGGCGAGTTTGTGCGCCCCGCATTCGGCGAGGGGGACGGGGACGACGTTGCCTGATCAGCGAGTGTAGCCGACATCGCGAATTACCTCGGGAGCGATTGATCCAGTGACCGCGCGGCCCCAAGGATCGTGAACAGATAGCTTGGGGTAACCAGACTCAACGCGTGTTGTTGTAGTGAGAGGTGCGCCACGCGATCGCGCGCACTTGTTCTGTGGTCGCAAGATAGTCCTACCAAGAATGGCCGCCAAGCCGCGATACGTCCCATCGATGGCTCTGGTTGATTACGGGAGCTACAATTGAACTCGAGCCAAGAGCGCCGAGGTAACCGAATGCGACTTCGTCGTCTGATTTCCCTAGGGCTGGCCGCGGTAGCTGGTGCGTGCGGTGGAGGCGGCGGCGACGGGGGCGGCGGACCATCCGGTCCCGCAGCAGTCGCGAGTGTTCAGATCTCCGCGAGTGCAACAACGCTCGAGGTTGGGAGCACCCTTCCCACTTCGGTGACGCTCACAGACGCGAGTGGGAAAGTCGTCTCAGGGCGCAGCGTTACATACCAGTCGAGCGCAACGAACATCGCGACCGTCGACGTTGTTGGGACTGTGACTGGTGTTGCTCCAGGCGCCGTAACGATTACCGCGACTTCTGAGGGGAAGTCGGGAACGCTCGCGCTCACGGTCACGCCGGTCGCCGTGAACAGCGTGACGATCGATCAGCGTAACCCGAGCGTGAAGCAGGGCGAATCTGCGACGCTCACGGCGAAGACGTTCGACTTCCTGGGGCGCGAACTAACTGGCCGCGCGATCACGTGGTCGAGCGCTGCGGCGAGCCTCGCGACCGTGACATCCGGCGGCATTGTGACCGGAGTAACGCCGGGCTCCGTGTTCATCCGCGCCGAGAGCGAGGGGAAGCGCGACAGCGTGTCGCTGCGCGTGAGGAGTCTTGTCGTGCCTGCGATCACGGGGACATCGCCGGCTACGTGGACGCCGGGGATCACGGCGACAATCGACGGGACGAATTTCGCCACGACGCCAGCGGGCAACACGGTGTTCCTCAACTCCGCGCCGGTGGTTGTGACGGCGGCCACGGCTACGCGCCTAACGATTACAGTCCCGTCGTCCCTGCAGCTACCGTGTTCGGCGACAGGTCCCGTTCCACTCGTCGTGGTGGTGAACAGCGACAGCGCGTTAGGCACGGCCGGGCTGCAGGTGGCGACGCCGCGCACGCTCGGCATCGGCCAGTCGCTGCTGTACACGAGCCAGGCGGACCTGATGTGCAACGAGTTCTCCACGAGCGGGGGAACGTATCTCATCACTGCGTTCAATTACGACAACTCGCCGTCGGTGCGCACCAACTTCTCGGTCATCGGCGCGGCGACTGGCGTCACTGCGGCCGATGTCGTGAGCGCGCGTGTTCCGGCGCCCTTTGGCCTGGTGCAGGGATTCCCGACGGTGCTGCCACCGGAAGTGCAGCGACAGATGCGCAGACAGCAGGCACATCTGAACCTGCTCGAAGCGGACCGAGCGCTGCTGGCATCGCGCCGCAATCCGATCACGCGGCGCCGGCAGCGGCCGCTCTTCGACACACAGAGCGGCGCGCGACTCTCGCGCGTGAACGCACAGCCGGTGCCTAACGTGGGAGATATGCTCTCGCTGCGCATGCGCACGAACTTCAGCGACTTCCGTACCTACGAGACTGTGCGCGCTCGAGTTGTATATGTCGGCCCCAAGATCATCATGGTGGAGGACTCGCTCGCGCCGCTGGCTCGCACGATGGACGCCGAGTTCCAGAAGATGGGCCAGGAGTTCGACAGCCAGATGTACGGATTCCTGAGCTCATTCGGCGATCCGCTCGCTGTCGACTCGCTCACCGACAACAACGGGCATCTCATCGCCGTCTTCTCCAAACGCGTCAACGGCTATCTCAATGGCCAGATCCTTGGCTTCGTCACAATCTGCGACTTTTTCGACAACACGGGGATTCCGGCGGAGATCTGCCCCTCGAGCAATCAGGGCGAATACTTCTACGCGATCGTCCCCGACCCTAACGCGACGAACGGTTTGAATCTCGCGCTATGGCAACGCTTCATGCGCGGCACGCTCATTCACGAGGCGAAGCACATCACGGCCTACGCCGAGCGTCTGTTGCGCGACACCGAGGAGCTGGAAGAGAGTTGGCTCGAGGAAGCGACGGCCCAGCAAGCTGCAGAGCTGTGGGCGCGATCGCTGTATCGCGTCGTGTGGAAGGACGATGCTGGGTGGATCGATGGTCCACGTTGCGACTATGCCTCGGTGAGCGGCACGTGCCCGGATCCGGTGGAAGGAATCCTCGGTCACTTCGTGTGGCTGTATTCGTACTACGAGAACGTTGAACGTCGCTCGATTCTCTCCCCAGCCTCGACAGATGGATCGATTTACGGCAGCTCCTGGTCGTTCGCGCGCTGGGTGACGGACTCCTATTCGCAAGATGAAGCGTTGTTCCTCCGCGCACTCGTGCAAGTAAAGAACGATCACGGCATCGCAAACCTTGTGAACAAGACCGGCCGACCGTGGTCGGAATTGTTAGGCAACTGGTCGCTCGCGTCGCTGGCTGACAACTATCCGAGCGCCGTCATCAATGATCCCACCCTACAGCTGGAGAGCTGGAACTCGCGCGACCTCTTCGCGGCCATGAGCCAGTTCCTCCGCTTTGCCGACGGACGCGTGGCGTTCCCGAAGCCGTTCCCCCTAACGATTCGCACCGTTTCGTTCGGCACCTGGGGAGCTGCACAGACGGACGTGATCGCGCTTCCCGCTGGAAGCTTCGCGGCGTGGGAGCTGAGCGGGACTCAGAGCAAGCCACAGGTGATTGCGCTGCGCGCCATTGGTGGCGGACTCCCGCCCGCCAACATCGGTCTTGCGATCGTGCGGGTGAACTAGATCAAAGCGGGTCAGACTCGACTGAAAGAAGGCGTCGTCAAACTCCAGCGCAGACGGCGCTATGTTTTCAGTCAAATCTGACCCCCTTTGATCATGGCGCACTACTTCGGCGCGCACACTATCGATGTCGGCGGCATGCACATGGCGGTGCGTCGCGCGTCGCGCGCGAACATGCGCGCACTGCAGATCTTCACCATGAAGCCGCAGTTCTATAACGAGAAAAACACGATGAAGCCGGAGCGCGTCGCTCGCTTCAAAGCGACGCTCGCGGAGACGAACATGGATCCGCGCTTCGTGATCGTGCACTCGCCCTACGTGCTCAACGTCGCCGCACCAGAGTCGGAGCAATCGCTTCGTGCGAGTCTCGGGCTCACCAAAGAGTTCGAGCGCTCCACTGCGCTCGGAGTGCGCGGTGCCTGTTTCCATCCAGGTTCGGCGCTCGGCAGCGAAATAGACGGCGCCGTTTCGCGCGTTGCCGCAGCGATGACGCGAGCATTGGAGAGCGTCAGCGGCGAGACGTCTCTTTATATCGAGAACACCGCTGGTGCCGGGCGCACGGTAGGAAAAACGGCGAAGGAAGTTGGAGCGATGCTCGGCCAGATTCCGCAGCCGCTACGTGGTCGCGCCGGCTACGGCTTGGACACATGCCATCTCTTCTCGAGCGGACACGCCATTCATGAGTCGCGTGAGGCACTGCGCGCTGTCATCGACGAGTTCGAGGATGCGACCGGTGAGCGACCGAGCTTTTTCCATCTCAACGACAGTGGCGGCGAGCTCGGCTCCAACCGCGATCGACATATGCTCATCGGTGAGGGACGCATCGGGGCGGACGCATTTCGATGGCTGATCGAGGATGAGCGTTCGCAGGATATCCCGCTGATTCTGGAAACTCCGCAGCGCAACATGGAGATCGCTGAGGATGACGACACGCCTGATCCCGATGATCTGCGCATGATAGAACTGCTCACATCGTTCACGCGCTCGTAATGCTGAGCAGCTAATTCTCCTGGGGAAAACAGCGATTTCCCCAGGGAAATCGCCTGTGAAGCTATTGCATATGCAGACTGCCGATTTAGTTTGTGGCGCGACCGAAGCGAGACGTACACTCGAGCATCACGTCGTTCTCAACCAGGAGATGAGAAATGGCCGCAAAGAAGAAGGCCAAGAAAGCCGCCAAGAAAGCCGCCCCTAAGAAGGCCGCGAAGAAAGCCGCGCCAAAGAAAAAGGCGAAGCGTGCACCGAATCCGGCGTTCATGAAGCCGATGAAGCCGAGTGCGTCGCTGGCCGCAGTTGTCGGTGACAAGCCGATGCCGCGCTCCGAGATCACCAAGCGGATCTGGGGATACATTAAGAAGAACGGCCGCCAAGATGCCCAGAATCGCCGCATGATCAACGCAGACGACAAGCTCCGTCCGGTCTTCGGCGGCAAGAACCAAGTCTCGATGTTCGAGATGACGAAGCTCGTCAACAAGCATCTGTCGTAGCGTACTTCTAGCAGAAAATCGCACGGCGACGGCGCGCTCTCACATAGAGGGCGCGCCTCGCTGTATCTGGAACACTGATCCGTACGCAGCGTAGTTAGAACGATTCCGTAACCCGAGTGTCATGGCCACAGTGGCCCGTAAACAGCGATCGAAGTCTCAGGCAAAAAGCAGTGTAGCAGCGTTGCGCGAAGGAAAGGGCGCGGCGAGCGACAAGCGTGTTGCGTCCGCAGCGTCCGGGGCGAAGAAGCGAAAAACCTGGGAAAACGTCAAATCCCTCGCGACGACCGTCGCGCTGTTCTTGTTGATCCGCGCGTTTTTGATCGAGGCGTACCGCATCCCGTCGGAGAGCATGGTGCCCTCGTTGCTCGTTGGCGATTGGCTCTTCGTGAACAAGTTGCGATTCGGCCCCAACATTCCGTTCACGAGTGTGAATCTCCCCGGATATGCCGAGCCGCTGCGGCACGATGTCGTGGTGTTCAAATCGCCTGATCAGATCGATCAACCGGAAGATCCGAATCCCACGCTTGTCAAACGCATCATCGGAATGCCTGGCGACACGCTGTACATGCGATCGGCGAAACTCTTCGTGAACGGCGTCCCGCAGCGCGAGCCTTACGCGGAGGGGTCAGAACCCGGTGCCGACGAACAGAGTCTGCTCTTTGACTGGCAAAAGAAGTATTCGCTCAGGGAGTCGCGTTTCGGTGCTGCACCCGAGCAACCATCGCACGACAACTGGGGGCCCCTCGTCGTCCCTGCGAAGCACTACTTCATGATGGGCGACAATCGCTACAACTCAAAAGACTCGCGCTATTGGGGACTGGTGCCGCGCGAGAATATTCGCGGCCGACCGATGTTCGTGTACTACTCGTGGAATGCAGATAGTGATCGAGCGCTTCCTGCTATCACGGATATTCGCTGGAAGCGGATTGGACACTGGGTCAGGTGATCAAACCAAAGTTATCGGCTACCAGATGACAGAGCTTTAGTTGACAGCAAACGCTCGCTCAGAGCTACTAACTATTGGCTGGCGTCTGACAACTTTTGTTTAGCAGCGCTTGAGCAATGACCAGCGACAAGGGACCTTATCTCTTGTCGTTTCTTTTTTGAGGTCCTGAGATGCTGCTCCTCGCTGGACTTGCCGCGCTCGCGCTCACACAGGCGAAAGTCGATCGGGCGAAAGTTGGCGTCGATACTATTCG
>DASYRX010000162.1:0-5430 GCA_036003845.1 Gemmatimonadaceae bacterium
AAACCGTGCGGTTCGTATTCGCGCCGTCGCCTATTTCGCCCGACCCGCCGCGTCCCCAGCAGCGAGCCGTGCCACCAATTTGCACTGCACACGAGTGGAACCACCCGGCTTCGACGTCGGTGGCACCCGTTAGGCCTTGAACGGCGACAGGAACACTGCTATTCGCCGTCGCGCCGTTGCCGAGCTGACCGTAGAAGTTCATCCCCCAGCAGCGCGCGGTGCCATTCGTTAGGCGGGCGCAAGAATGATACGCGCCCACGGACACCTGCACCGCGCCGCTGAGCCCCGAGACGACCACGGGGACGTTGCTGGAACCTCCGGCCCTGCCGAGCTGTCCCGAGGAGTTACTCCCCCAACAGCGGGCGGTCCCGTCGCTGCGAACCGCGCAGGTGTGGAACCGACCGGCCGCGAGCGATACGACATTCGTTAGGCCGACAACTGCCACGGGCACGTATCGGTTACCGTACGCGCCGATCCCCAGCTGCCCTTCCTGGTTCCGCCCCCAGCAGACGACGGTGGCGTCGGGCTTGATGGCGCAGGAATGGTTCTCGCCGGCGGCGATGCCGCGTGCACCAGTGATGACTGTTTCCAGGTTGACGGCGTCGGTCGGGGACATCGCGGGGCCAGTGGGGCCACTCGTCTCGCTCGTGCATGCTGCGAGGCCCAGGGCTAGTACCAGCGCAGACGTAGTCGCGCGCGGACCGACGCTCGGAAGGAAAGCGTGGTGGCTCATGCCGGGGTTGACAGCAAATTTTGCACCCTCGATCGGCTTAGAGCCGGCAGACCTAACGAGTGGGCATCGCAGCAGTCGAGGTCGCTACTTGCTGAGTCGCTTCTCGAACCAATGGTGCGCGTACGGCTCGTCGTTGAACGCCAGAACTTCGACGTAGCCCGAGCGCCGATATAATGAAATGGCCTCGGTCAGCGTGCGATTCGTCTCGAGTCGAAGGACAGTCACGCCAGCGCTACGAGCCTGCTGCTCCAGCTCATTCAGCAGGCGACGCCCAAGCCCCAGGCCGCGCACGTTAGGCGAGATCCACATTCGCTTGAGCTCAGCCGGCTCCTTACCATGAAACTTGAGCGCGCCACATCCAACCGGTTTGCCGCGCAAGCGCGCGACGAGTAACAGACCTGCAGGCGGCGTCAGCTCCGACGCATCGGCCGAAATACTCCGCGCGGGATCGAAACCACCTTCGAAGCGCACGTTGAGGTCGGCGAAGTACTGTTCGATGCACCAGCGCGCGTCCTCCGTCGTCGGCCGCTCGATCGCGAATGCGACCATGTACGCCTGCAGCAACTGCTCCACCTGAGTCATCGCGGCCGCGATCGTCTCACGCTGAGCTTCGCTCAGCGGCTCGAGTATGCGCTGCGCCACGGCATCGGATCGTCGATTCAGCTCCGCGCGCTCGCGCAGCCCCTTCTTCGTTAGGTACGCGCCGCGGACCCTGCGATCATCGCGGCTCGTGCGCACCTTAGCGAGCCCCTGGCGCTCGAGCGAACGCAGTACACGGCTCACATAACCGGAATCCAAGCCGAGTCGGGCTCGCAGTGAGCGAACCTCGCTACCGCCCGGACCGATCTCCCAGAGCAGCCGCGACTCGCCCATCGGCCGCGTGCGTCCAAGAAATCGATCCCCTAACGCGCCGATGCTTTCGGCAACGGCCCGGTTGAAGCTGCGGACCCGCTCAATGGTGCGCTCCTGCATTCTCTGACTTTAGTCAGAGATTTGCTCGCCGCAAGAGACGAACGCAAGACGCGTCTTCAGGTCCGGGACTTCCGTCCAAAATGCGCCAGCTCCACACGCTCAGCTTGCCCTTCCCCGCACGAATCGTCAGATGGGCATGCGATCGCGTTCGGTCTGCATTGCGCTCTTTCTGCTGGTGCCTGCCGTTACGAGCACGCAGCCAAGCCCTTCTCGTGGTGGAATCCGGCAAGCCGAGTCGGAGGTGTGGAAGCGACTCGAGGAGCGGGCACGCCGACTCGGCGCTTTTGTGCTGGACTCATCCGAGCTCGATCTGCGTATTCCAATTCAGGGTGAGCCGGAAGAGGTCATGGGCGTCACTCGCCTAACGAACAGCTCCGTCGTCGTCGCGACGGCGCGACTGGAGCCGCTCGATTCGATTGGGTCGCGGCAGGATCCCTTCTACTCGGGACGCTACGACCTGCGCCTCGAAGACCGCGTCGGCAATTGCCTCGTCGTCCATCAGACAGTGTCAGTCGACTCGGTGCTCCGCCGGCTCAAGCGAACGGTCGAGAGCTGCCGGCCGCTGTACATGGCCGAGGTCTTCCGACGCTCGATTCGCCTGGCGCGCATTCCGTTGAGCGCGGGACAGTTGACTGACAACTGGAGCGTTGCGCCGGCCACGACGGCGTTCATTGACGTCTACGTGGACAGCGTCGTGGTCCTAACGACCAAGCTCATGCTGCAAGTCAACCTTCGCGAGGGCGACACGACGGGCGTTAGGATCGACTCGGTTACAGTCGGCCTCGCGCTGGGTGACCGCTCCTGGAGTATTGTGCTCAAGAGCCCCGCCGCACGCGTCGATACAGTGCTGCATCGTGGAGAACTGTGGTCACGCGCTCCGCAGCGTTTCATGATTCCGGTGGACTCGACCTTTGCCCTCACACGCAGCTGGCCGGTGGTTGAGGTCGTGCTCGGCGTTCCGAAAACGAAGGCCAATCCGTACGGGCTAGCGTGGACGTACGCGCACGGTCCCAAGGACTTCTTCAAGGGCGTACGCTGGACTTTCCAAGCCGAAAACTCGGCGCGCTGATCACGGCAAACGAGTAAACGTCGCCGCTTCGCCAGTGAGCGGCAGCACGTCGTTCACCAGCGTCGTGAGAAAGCGCCCCGGCTCCTCGAACATCGGGTAGTGCGAGCTGCGCTCGAATGTGATGAACTTCTTGTTAGGCGCGCTGATGCGATCGAACCACACGCGCGCCGCCTCGTAAGGCGTGTGCAGGTCATAGCGACCCATCATGAGGATCACGGGGACGCTGTAAACGCCTGTGCGCCCAGTCGGCCTCGGCCCTGGCTGCCTGCCGCCGCCCATGACTGCCTGCTCCGCCCACTTCAGCGCCGGCAGATAGGCATCGGCATCAGCCTGCGTGTACTCCTGGCCCCAGTCCGGGAGCGAGAAGTAGAGATTGAAATCGCGTTTCCCGTACCAGCCACCGTCGTACATGCGCGCGTACTTCCGCGCGAGCAGCGCCTTTTGCAAATCGAAACCGTTAGGCGGCGGATACGGTGCCATCGCGCGCAGCTCGCGCAGCGCCGCCGTGTCGTTGCGCGCCGTGGCGACAGCGACGACGCGCTCATACAGATGGCGCTCACCACCGGGAGCCGACTGGCCGACGCCGACGTATGCGTGCAGCCATTCGGGCCGCGCCGCGGCGAGCCGCGACCCGATCGTCGTTCCGAAGGAAAAGCCGAGCACGACGATCTTATCCTTGCCGAGCTTCTTGCGAAGGTACGCCACGACTTCTTCCGCATCCTGCGTTAGGCGATCCGTCGACATCGTTGGACCAACTGCTGTCGTGTCTGTACTGATGAAGTTCTTTCCCATTCCCCGCTGATCCCACTGGACGACGGTGAAGAAATCCTCCCACGGTTTCTGGAAGGCCCAACTCATCGCCATCACGGGACTGCCGGGGCCGCCGTGGATCATGAGCAGCACGGGGTTGGCCTTGTTCAGGCCGCGGATGGAGATCCACTGCTTCGTCCCGCCCACGTCGATCTGCTCGAGAACCTCGATCCCTTCCGGCGTGTGAATCTTTCGGAGGTCGGCGAGCTTCGCTGTGATCGAGTCGCGGCTCCACGTCGTCGGCCGTTTGCCCAGCTCCTGCCCGCGCAGCTCCAGTGAGACAAGCGCAGTGAGCGCGATGATGATCGCGCACCGAGCAGAGAACCGCTGCATATGCGACTCCTCGTTAGGCATCTACTGTGCTGCGCTATTCGATGCTGCCGACTGACGCTTGAGCACTCGCCCCGGTCTCTCGCCTGTCACTTTACCATCGCGCCACACTGGATGTCCGTTGACCCAAACCTGCGCAATGCCAGCCGCCGTTAGGTGCGGTTCCTTTGGCGTCGAGCGATCCTGAACAGTCGCGGGATCGAACAAGACGAGATCCGCGTAATTGCCGGGCGCGATCTTGCCGCGACGCGTGAGCCCAGCGTGATCCGCCGCGAGGCTCGTCATCTTGCGAACGGCGTCTTCTAGCGTGAGGACATGGTCCTCGCGCACGTATTTGCCCAGGATGCGCGGAAAGGCTCCGAAGCCGCGCGGGTGCGGCCCGTCCAGCATGCCGTCCGAACAGACATTGCTGTGTGGCCACGCGAGGATCTTGGCAATGTCCGGCTCGGCCATCCCCGTCGCGATCACGCTCTCCACTTCACCAGAGACGACACCGTTTTCCGCTCGGGCTCGCTCCCTTCTCATCGCGTTCGCGTCTCGAATGAGAGAGATCAACGTGCGACTCGGCCGTTCATTCCGCAGTGCCGCGATCTCGGCGACTGTCTTCCCCGCGTACGCAGGATTCGGCGCATAAGCGCCTAACAAGAGCCCCTCCGGCTTCGCGATCTCGCGCAGAATCTTCTCCGTCTCCGCGACGTTCTCGAAATCGCGATTGGGATACAGTACCGTGAGCGTCGACTGCCAGAATTGATACGGGTAGACGTCCGCCGTGATCTCGACGCCGCTGGCTCGTGCGCGGTCGAGCACGTGAATGAGGCTATCGGCTTGTCCCCAGAGCGGGATCATGCCGAGCTTCATGTGACTGATCTGAACGGGGAGCTTCGCTTCGCGTCCGATGGCGATGATCTCGTCGACGGCCTGCCAGAACCAGCGATCCTCACTCCGGATGTGACTGATGTAGCGGCCGCCTAACGTGGCCGTCACTTTAGCCAGCGCCAGCACCTCGCTCGGGTCGGAGTAGATTCCCGGGTCGTACTCCAGACCACTGGAGAGGCCGAGGCCTCCCGCGCCTAACTCGGTGCGAAGCAGCGCGGCCATGGAGTCGACTTCGCCTGCTGTTGCTTTGCGCTTGAAGTCGTCGCCCATGACGGCCGACCGCAGCGTGCCGTGGCCGACGTAGAACGCGACGTTCACCGCCGGCGGTGTGGCGCCGAGCGAATCGAGCGTGCTCTCGAGCGGTAGCGGATGCGAACCGTCCTGGCCCGCGATGATCGTCGTTATGCCTTGACTGACAACGGCGAGCGCGTCGGGCGTTCGCAAAATGCCGTCGTCGTGATGGCTGTGTGTATCGATGAATCCAGGCGCCAGCGTCAGCCCCTTGCCATCGACAACTGAGTCGTTAGGCGCGGCGCTGACAGATGGTCCGACTAGCACTATTGAGTCGCCGATGAACCGCACCGCGCCCGTGTACGCCGGTGAGCCGGTGCCGTCGATGATGCTGACGTTCGTGATCGTG
>DASYRX010000163.1:0-11617 GCA_036003845.1 Gemmatimonadaceae bacterium
CGCTTGATCAAATCGGCCATCGGAAAGCCCATCCACGGAATCACCATCGACCACGCTTCCACACAGCGATGACGATAGATGCGCTCTTCGAGCTTGTGTGGCTTGATGAAATCTTCGAGCTGATATGTCGCCGGCTTGCTCACGAGACCGTCGACCTTAACGCTCCACGGCTTCGTCTTGAAGTTCTGCGCGTTGGCCTTGGGATCCTCTTTGTCGGTCCCGAACTCGTAGTAATTGTTGTAGCTCGTGACGTCCTCATATGGCGTCTGCTCCGCCTTGAGGTCCTGCTCCTGCGCAGCCGCCTCTTCGCGGCACGCCGCGAGAACCCCCCCAGCCGTCAGGCCGATAAGCCCGGTGTCCTTCAGAAACTGACGTCGATTGAGGTACGCAGACTCCGACGTGATTTCGGAGCTGACGATGTCGTTCTTGGACCTAGAGCGAATGATCATGGCTGAGCGGGTTGGCGCTTCTGAGACTGTAATAGTGCGCGGCGGCCGGCCCAAGTTCCCGCCGGCCCAAAGGATCCGTGAAACACGCGATGGATACGGCCGCGAGGCACGACTGGATGTTTCATCCGATGTTTCATTGAAGCGCTGCGACCGAAGGGCCGGCGTTCCTGTCGCCAGACTCGGTTCGCTGAGAGAGATCAGTTGCCGACGTACCGCCACGCTCCCACCGGGCACGCACTACTTCGAGGATCTCTTGAAATCGCGGGTGCACGCGGAGCGTCCTCAGTATCGTTGCCCGTCGCTCCAGATATGGATAGTGGCAGAACCCGAGCCTCACGCAGTCCTGCAAGGCATCGATCGCCCCATCCGCATCTCCGAGCTCTGCGGCAGTTGTTGCTATGAATCGCGCAAGCATCTCGCTGTGCCGCGAGAGTGATCTCAGCTGAGCACCCAGGATGGCGAGCCCTTCTTGCCGCTCTCCTCGCAAGCCGCACGCGAACGCAGCGCCGAGCTCTCCGAACACTGTCCCAGGGAATCGTTGCGCTAACCCGTTGGCTATCGTTAGGGCCTCGGTTCGCTGGCCGGCTTCGGCGAGCGACCAGGTAAGAAACATGTGGGCGGCAGGGTTCCCGGGGTCCATCTCGAAGAAGCGGCGGTAGTGCGCGATCGCAGTATCCGGCCGACCTCCCATCATGTCGCAAAAGCCGGGCATACACTGGAACAGCGGCGTCAGCGGGTCCAGCCTAACGCCGGCATCCGCCGCCTCACGCGCGCGATCGTCCTGCCCCGCGAGAATGTACGCGTAACACAGGAGGCATTCGACGTCGGAGCTGTTAGGCTCGAGATCTCGTGCGCGAGTCAATCGACTGAGGGCTTCGCGAATCTCGCCGCGGCGCCAATGCAGCCAGCCGCGCAGAAAGGCGATGTGGAACGAGTCCGGCTCGAGCGCCGACAGCTTCGCCAGACACGCATCGGCTTCCTGAAGGTGTCGCACGGGATCGACTTGGCCCGTCTCGACGTAGTTCATGTGCACAAAACCGAGCGCCGCCACTAGACGCGCGTTGTCCGCGACCAGCGACTGCGCATCATTCAGGAGCTGCAGCGCGCGGTCGAGCGATGGAACTGTGAAGGTCCACATCGACTGCCTCGCCTGCAGGTAACACTCATACGCTCGTAGGTCGCTGATCGGACGCGCGCGCAGCTGTTCGTCCTCTCGCGGACTCAGCGTGAGCTTCAGGGCGTCCACGATCGTGCGTGACACGCGCTCCTGCATCGCGAAGATGTCTTCCACCGCGCCCCCGAGCTTTTCGGACCACAGTGTCGTGCCATCGACAGAATCGATGAGCCGCGCCGTTAGGCGCAGCGACGAACCAGCCCGGCGCACACTGCCATCGAGCACGTATCGCACGGCGAGATCGCGAGCGACGGTCAGCGGATCCTTTTCACTCCCCTTGAAGCGCATCATCGACGCGCGCGCGATCACGTGCAGCGTACGGATCGGCGCCAGGTCTGTGATGATCTCATCGGTGAGTCCGTCGGCAAAGTATTCGTCGTTAGGATCGGGACTCAGGTTGGCGAAGGGGAGTACGGCAATGGACGGTTTCGCGCGCGACGTCGCACGTGCCGCCTCGGCCGGCGCCATGGCGGCTTCCAGCACTTCGAGCACCTCAGTCGCGCTCTGCGGTCGTCGCGCTGGATCCTTCTCCAGGCAGCGCATGACGAGCGTCGCCAGCTCACTCGGCAGGCCTTTACGCCGCTGTGAGATCGGTTCGGGTTGCTGGGCGATGTGCGCCGCGAACAGGGCCTGGGCCGTCTGTGCGACGAACGGTGGTGCGCCCGTCAGCAGCTCGTACGCGACGACGCCTAACGCATAAATATCGGCGCGGTGGTCGATGGCGTCACCACTCACCTGCTCAGGCGCGGCATACGCCGGGGTGCCGAGTGTGCTGCCTAGTTGGGTGAGCGTTGCAGAACCCGGGTTCGTGTGCGACGCCGCGAGCGCCTTGGCGATACCGAAATCCGTGACGACAGCGGTGCTCCCCGACAGAAGGACATTTTCTGGCTTGATGTCGCGGTGCACGACGCCTCGCTCGTGCGCGAAGCTGAGCGCGCGCGCGATATCCCGGAGCATTCCGACAGCTTCGCGCGGTGGTATCGCACCACGCGCCGTTAGGCGTGCGCGCAGACTTTCTCCTTCGACGAAGGGCATCGTGTAGTACGGCAGCCCATCGACTTCTCCAGCTGCGAGCACGGGGACGACGTTCGCTTGCTGCAGCGAGGCGCACAGCCTGATTTCACGGCGGAAGCGCTCGGCATTGACTCCGCCAGCGAGCTCCGGCGGCAGAACTTTGACTACCACGCGACGACCGAGTGCCGTCTCTACGGCCAGGAATACGCGCGACATTCCGCCACCGGTCAACTCACGTTCGAACGTGTGTGTGGCGCTGAGCAGCGTCTGCAGTCGATCGCGCACGTCGTCTGGCGCAGGAGTGCGGCTGGCGTTCGCGGAAGTCTCCACGTTAGGCTTCTTTGAACTTCACGACTAGCGGGTCCAGCCGGAACCAACCTGCATGGCTGCTCCTCTTCAGTACAATCCCACGCTTCCCTTGACCGACTCGATCAGCTTCTTGGGATCATACGCGACGCCTAACCGAAAGACGATCTCCACGTTGCGCACGTCGGCTATTTGAGCTGCAGGGTTTCCGGCCACAACCATTAGGTCAGCTTGCTTGCCCACCGCGATGGTGCCGATCTGCGCGTCGCGCCCCAAATACTTCGCGCCGTTCAGCGTTCCGATAGCGATCGCTTCGAGGGGGCTGAACCCGGCCTCGACCAATAACTCGAGCTCGCGCTGATTCGAATACCCCGGCAACACTCCTCCGTATCCCGTTGGGTCGGTGCCCGCGACGAGCAGACCGCCGGCTCGCGAGAATGCGAGCTCCATCGCCATCTCTTTCTTGAGGCCTGCGCCACGCAGAGTGTCAGTCTGGCGCGCGATCGCGCCATGCTGTCGTTCGAATTGCTCGCGCAGTTGCGGCGTAAGAACCTCCAACCCCGGCGGTACAGGACGTCCCGGCACCGATGTTTCGAAGACAGTTAGCGTGGATGTGATCGCGACCTTGCGAGCAACGAGCTCGCGTATGAGCTCGCGCGCGACCGATCCTGCTGGATCGAGCGCGTCGAAGCCGCGCGAACTCGGGCAGACGTCAGCCTGCTTGTTAGGCGCGAAGTCGCTCGCCACGATGAATCCGTGCTCGAGGTTGTCGATGCCGAGCTTCGCGGCTTCGGCGAACGTCACCGAACAGAGATGCCCGGTGACCTTGAGCCCGCGCTTGTGTGCTTCCTCTATCGCCGCGCCCAACTCGGCGCGCGTGATCTGCATGTATGCCTTGAACGACGTCGCGCCCTCATCGGCCCAATAGGCGACCATCTTTCGCGCGTCGTCAGGCCCTTTGAGAATGCGCACCTGCCGCAGCGGGAAAGGGCCGCCGTTGAGATACGGCGCCGTCGCGTCCATCGCCGGACCGGCGACGACGCCCGAATCGATGCCGCGCTTTAGGTTGAAGTCGACGTAGCCATTCAAGTTTCCGCCGGTGCGCATCGTCGTGACGCCACCGGCCAGATACAGGCGCAGGAAGCTCAGCCCCAGCTGGCCGTACATGCCTGGACCGGTTGGGTAGTAGAGGTGCTCGTGCAGCATAACGAGTCCAGGCAA
The DNA here is from genome assembly GCA_036003845.1 of Gemmatimonadaceae bacterium. Lineage (GTDB taxonomy): Bacteria > Gemmatimonadota > Gemmatimonadetes > Gemmatimonadales > Gemmatimonadaceae > DASYRX01. The sequence goes on from DASYRX010000163.1 coordinate 4,165, forward strand.
CAGCGATTTCCCCGTCAGGTCGATCGTTTCGGCGCCTGCTGGTACTTGAACCGAGCCTGTCGCACCTAACGCGGCGATCCGGCCATCTCGGATCACAAGCGTCTGTCCTTCGCGCGCCGGTGCGCCCGTGCCGTCGATTACGCGCGCGTTTGTGAGCGCGATGACAGCCGCGTCGCTGCGCACGAACTGCCGCACACCCGGCCCAACGGGCGGGCGTTGGGCATATGCCGAACTTGCGGCGACGAAGAACAACGCAGCGAGCCAGCGTGCCGCAGACCTCAGACCTCTGACCTCAGATCTGCTTTTCATGGCGTCACCGGCTGGCGTATCACATACCCCTCCGGCGGCGTCTTGCCTAACAAGTGCTGCACGAAATAATCCCACGTGCGTTTGATGACGTACGGTTCGTTCGCAAAACCGTGGTTGCGATTCGGCATGACCAACATGTCGAACTCCTTGTTCGCCTTGATCAGCTCATCCACAAGCAACAGCGTGGCGTTCGGGTGCACGTTGTCGTCCAGCGTGCCGTACATCAGCAGCAGCTTGCCGCGCAGGTTCCTGGCGAGCCGCCAGTTTGACTGGCTGTCGAACGAATCCGTGGAGTCGCTGAGCTTCTTGAGCACGCCGTGGTACTTCTCGCCCCACGTATAGTCGTAGCTGCGATTATCGTGGTTCCCCGCAGAAGACACGGCGACCTTGAAGAAGTCGGGATAGCGCAGAATCGCGTCGGTCGAGGAGAAGCCGCCGCCAGAGTGTCCAAAGATGCCGACGCGATCGATATCCACCTGCGGGTACTTGAGCGCCACCTGCTTGATCGCCGTGATGTGATCGGGAATCCCGTTGTCTCCCATGTTCCCGTAGTAGAAGTCGTGGAACGCCTTGGAGCGGCCCGGGGTGCCTAACGCGTCTACTTGGAGCACGAAGAATCCGAGCTCGGCGAGCGCGCGCGCATTGCCGTTCGGGTTTGCGCGGAACTGCCGTGATCCAATAGAACCGACCTGCGGTCCAGGATAGATGTAGTCGATGATCGGATAGTGCTTGCTCGAGTCGAACTGCGCGGGACGCCAGAGCAGGCCGCGCAGCTCGGTGTTGCCGTCTCGAGCTTTGACTATGAGCGGCTCTGGCATCGTCCAGCCTGCTGCCAGCAGGCGGCTGATGTCCGCGCGTTGCAGCTCGCGCACGGCGGTTCCGTCGCCGCGCAGGATGACGGTCACTGGGGACACCGACGGGCTCGAGTAGCTGTCGACGAAATACTTGCCGCTGGGCGACACCTGCACTTCGTGATCGCCGGCTTCCGGCGTTAGGCGCTCCAGCCCGGTGCCGTCGAAGCGCGCACGATACAGATAACGGAAGTACGGATCACCTTTCTCGCGCCCGCGCGCCGTGAAGTACACGCTGCGTGACGCGTCGTCGACCCAGAGTAGATCGCTCACCATCCAATCGCCAGCCGTGATTCTGTTTTTCACGGCGCCGGTCGCCGCGTCAATCAAGTAGAGATGACCCCAGCCGTCGCGTTCCGACCACCAAACCACCTCGCGACCACCGGCCGCGGGACGCCAGTTGGGGACGCCGCCCGAGTTCTGGTTCGTCTCGATATACGTCTTGCCGGTTTCGGTGAGCACCTTGCGCGTCGACCCCGTCGCCGGATCCGCGACGTACAGCGACAGCTCCTTGAAGCCGCGCTTGCCTAACGTGAAGAAGACCTGGTCGCCCTGCGCACTCCAGCGCACGTCCTTCCACACCGTGTCGGTACTGAACCAGCAGCAGGACGTATTCACAACGTCCTGCGGTGGCTGATTCACTTTCACACTGCGTCGAGCTGCCACGTCGAGGACATACAGCTCGAGCTTGGGAATGACGGAATCACCGGGCAGCGCGTAGCGATAGGAGTGCAGGATCGGCCCCGGGTTCTTCGTCTCCAGCAGATACATCTGCCTGACGCCGCGCATGTCGAAGCGATGCGTCACCAGGCGTTTGGAATCGGCGGACCACAAGACATAGGGTCGCAGCTCGGCCTTGTTGCGCACACTCGTGACCTGGCCGCAGCAGCCGATGTTCGCCAGCGCGTAGCCGTATTCGGCCGAGCCGTCCGTCGTGAGCTGCACCTCCTCGGCGCCTGCTCCGTCCGTCGCATTCGTGGCGTTCGCGCGCATCCACAGGTTGCCGCCGCGCTCGAAGGCGAGCCACTTCCCGTCCGGTGACTTGACCTCACTCGTCTTGTCGCGCGCGACGGAATCCGGCCCCGTACACGCATAACTCGTTAGGTCGCACTTCCAGAACTTCGAGCGCGCCACGCTGAAGCGGATCGCCTTCTCCCCATCTTCGAACGTGAAATCGCGGAACGGTAGCTTGTACGGCTCGTATGTCGTGTCCGCCGCTTCGGAAAGCTGCGCTGCCAGGCGCACGTGGTCGAAGACGGGGCGTTTCGCGCCGGTCGCCGCATCGGCGATCATGAACTCGTACCCCTTCTCACTCCGGTCTCTGTACCAGAAGCGGTCCCCGGACAGCCAGCGGATGCGCGGTGCATCGTGCAGCACCAGCTCCTGTGCGTTCCAGCCCAACAACTGCTCGGCGCGGGCGTAATCCGTGCGCGTTCCCTGTCCAAGCGCGACTGCTGGCAGGAGAACGAGAGGCAGCAAGCGTTTCATAAACAGAACTCCCTGAAATGCAACGACCCCGCGAGACGTCTCGTCGCGGGGCCGTCGGTTCGCGTTAGGTCTACCCTATCCCCTATCCCCTATCCCCTAGCCTCCTTCCCCTAGCTATGGATTGATCGGCATGATCGGCCAGATCCGCAGCACAGCAGGCTGATCCTCATCGTCCGGCGTCTGCACCGCTGCCCGCGGATTGTTCGTCGGCTCGATGATGAGATAGTTCTCCGGTGGCGTCTGGCCTAACAAGTGTTGCACGAAATAGTCCCAGCGGCGGCGAATGAAGTACGGCTCGTTGAGACCATGCGACCGGTTCGGAGCGATGATCAGATCGAACGTCTTGTTCGCTTTGATCAACTCGTCGACAACCTGGATCGTGTTCGCCGGGTGCACGTTGTCGTCCATGTCACCATGCATCAGCAACAACTTGCCGCGCAGGTTCTTCGCCATCGTCTTGTTGGCCGATGTCTCGAAGTTGTCTGTTTTCTTCACGGTGTCGCGCACCATGAGCCCCTGATACTTCTCAGCCCAACCGATGTTATAGCTGCGGTTGTCGTGATTCCCCGCGCCGCTCACCGCGACTTTGAAGAACTCTGGATAGCGGAGGATCGCGTCTGTCGACGCAAAGCCGCCACCTGAGTGTCCGAAAATCCCCACGCGATCGGCATCGATGAACGAGTAGCGCGACGCGAGCTGCTTGATTGCCGTGATGTGATCCGGCAAGCCGTTGTCGCCGAAGAAGCCGTAGTAGTTGTCGTGGAATGCCTTGGATCGAAGCGGCGTTCCCAAGTGATCCAGCTGGATTACTACGAAGCCCAACTCCGCCAGCGAGAACTGCTCGCCACCGTTCTTGAAGTTCCACTGGCCGACGCTACCAACCTGCGGCCCCGGATAGATGTGCGTGATGATCGGATACTTCTTCGTCGAATCGATGTTAGGCGGCAGGTACAGCACGCCATAGATATCGGTGATGCCGTCGCGCGCTTTCACGCTGAAGACCTGGCCAGGGCGCCAACCGATCGCCTTGAGGCGCGAAATGTCGGCTTCCTCGAGCTTTCGAACGACGGCGCCCGTGGCCGTGGATCGCAGCACGCTGACCGGCGGTGTCTCGATCTTCGAATACGTGTCGACGAAATACTTCCCGCTCGGGCTGAACGAGATCTGGTGATAGCCGTCTTCCGGCGTCACCACGGTGACATTGCTGCCGTCGTATCCCATTCGATACAGCTTGGGATAGTACAGGAAGCCTTCGCGTCCGCGCCCAGTGAAGTAGATCTGCTTCGCCGTCTCATCGACGTACGAGATGCGTCCGACCTGCCACGCGCCGTTTGTCAGTTGCGCTTTGGGCTCCGGCGCCATCGAGATGCTGCCGTCGCCATCGGTTGATGTGATGCTCGTGACACCAGTCGCGTCGAACCGATAGAGGTGTCCCCAGCCGTCGCGCTCCGACCACCAGAATGCGTCCTTACCGTCTTTCGTGACGTACCACGACGACGGATCCTGTGGATTGCTAATCTCGGTGTACGTCTTCCCGGTGTCGCGCGCGATCACGCGGAAGTCGCCCGTGGCCGCATTGACCTCGCCGAGGTAGGCGCTCTTGGAGCCGCGCGTTTGGAAGGCGATGTGCACTTTGTCCGACGTTTCGCTCCACGCCGAGTCTACTGCCGAGCCGCCGGTGCCTAGCTGGGCGGGCCGCGGGGCGATCTTGGCTTCGACGCTCTGCTTGCTCGCGACGTCAATGACATAGATATGGGGATACGGCACGAGCGTATCGCCCGGGAGCGCGTACGGTTGCGAGAAATGCCTAACGCGCTGCGACGTCATGGACAGATAGTGCATGTGTCCCACGCCGCGCTCGTCCACGCGATACACCACGAGCTTCTTCGAGTCAGGCGACCAGCGTACCAACGGCCGCCGCGCACCCTGTGGCCGGAACGTCTCGAACGGACGTCGCTCAGCGAGACCGTACGAGAACCACTGAACTCCGTCCGTCGTCAGCTGTGTGCTGTCCGATCCCCCTCGCGTGCGGACGTAGAGGTTGTAGTTGTGGACGAAGGCTTCGAGTTTTTTGTCAGGTGAGACGACGTAGGGCTGATCACTTTTAGCTGTGTCGCCCACGGTGCAACGATAGCTGGTAATGTTGCACACGAACCGCCGCTTCCCAGTATTGAACTCAATTTCATTTTCGTTGTCCCCATCGTTCGTGAACTTGAACGTATTGAATGGAAGTCGCTTGCCGTCGAACGCGGTATCACCGGCCGTCGACATCGCCACTGCCAGTCTCATGTGATCGAACAGCAGACGCCGCCCGTTCGCCACTGGATCGATGAGTACAAATTCGGCGCCATCGGCCGTTTTGTTTCGGTACCAGAAGCGGTTGCCATCCTTGAGCCATTGCGGATTGACCTGATCGCCTGACACGAGCTTATCCGTATTCCAACTGAGCAGCTGTTCCGCCCGCGAGTAGTTCGCTTGCGCGAATGCGGGCGCCGCGAGCGCTGCGGCGAGCAGCGTTAGGCTCGCGGATTTGAGTACGTGTCGGCCGATCATAGTGTCCGCCTGATGCTTGGGGGTAGAGGATGGGGGATAGCCTATGGAGTTACGCGACGACCTCAAGGGTCGCTGGATCAATGGGGTCAGACTCCATTGAACCAATTCGTTGAAAGCCAAGGCATCGGAACCAAAGGGAGTCCTGCCCATTGCACGTCGATCAAAGGAGTCTGACCCCATTGATTCAGAACAAGGGGGCGGTCCGGAAAGCGGCCGCCCCCTCGTTGCACTGCGATGTTTACAACTCCTGCGACATTAGGAAATACTCGGGCACGACCCACCACCGTCCGTCATGCTCGTGTTGTTCAGAATCTCGTTGCGCGACAACGGCAGCTTGGTCGCCTTTCCGGGACCGAGGAACTGACCGACTGCGTTGAAGCGATACAGGTCCTGCTGCCGGTGACCCTCGATCCACAGCTCGGCCTGACGTTCGTTGAGTAGCGCAGCCTGTGCCGCAGCCGCCGTTGCAGGAGCTGTAATCGCCGGTAGGCCGACCGCAGCTCGCGTGCGCAATGAATTGAGCAGGGTCGTCATTGTCGCGAAGTCGTTGACGCGGAACGCGGCCTCTGCCTCGATCAACGTCATCTCGATCTTGGACAGCAGCCGGATCGGCGCGGTGCGATCGTTGTACTTCGTGATGCCGTAGTACGCAAAGCGGTTGTTCACACCCAGCTGTGCGGCTCGGCGCGTGACCGCCATGCGCTTGTCATCCTTTGTGTTGTCGAACCAGTCGCGCAGGTATGCTTCACCCGTGCCTGTCGAATCGATCGAATGCACGCGCGCGTGATACATGCGGCGCAGTCCGCCTGAGCGATTTCGGTTCTGGTGGAACTGGTTGCCTGGCGTGCTCTGCGCCAACTCCTGGTAGACCGCGTTGTAAACGAAGCCCGCCGAAACCGCCTGCGCGTCAGCCTTCGCTGCCGCGTAGTTGCCCGCCAACAGGTTGGCGCGAGCGCGGCCGGCATACGCGACGTCGGTCCACTTCGTCTTCGCTGCCGCGTCGCCGCTGATGGCCTGCGCCGCCGCTAGGCCAGCGGTGAACTTGGTAATCGCCTGCTTGAAGAACTCGCTGTCTGGCGATCGGGCCGCATTGGCCGTCAGCGGCCCCTCACACCACCCCATGCCGATCAACAGATCAGCCAGCGCGTCCATCAACATCACTTGGGCGCGGAGCGGGCTCGTCGCAGCGGCACCGGCGAGGACTTTTTCGACGCGCTCTTTTGCGCTCTGGGCGGCGAAACGCGCGCGGAGCAGCTGGTCCTGCGGGCCGGAGAAGGATCCGCCGGTCGGCCAATCGTGCCGCAGCCGTCCTTCGGAAATGTCTTCCCAGTCGATCCACGTCGATGTCGACTCCATATCGTCGCTGTTGAGCTCAGCGACTGTGATGAAGTCATCGTACGCCTGCTGTAATGAACCCTCGGCGCCATCGGCGACGGTCTTGAGGATGATCGCGTTGTTGAGCGCTTCGTCGCCGAACGCTTGCGGGTTGGGCACGTCGAGCGCGCCGCTGCAGGCAATTCCGGTAAGGAAAAACGCTCCAGCCAAAGCATGCAGCGCCATCCGACCGGCGCGCATCCGAAGAGTATGTAGACTCATGGCTTTTTTATCTCGAGGAGGATGTGGTTTCGTTAGGCGCATTAGAATCTGGTCCGGACTTGCATCCGGAATACTCTCGGAGCTGGCTGCATGAGGAAGCCGTTGTTGAAGGTGAACGAGCTCGCGCCCGCCCAGTTCATGTTCGGATCTACGCAGTTGCAGTCGTCCCACCACCACACGTTTTGCCCCGTCAGCGTGAGCGAGGTCTGCCCGACTTTGAACGCGCTTGTTAGGCGCTCCGGGATCTGCCACGTCATGGAAAGCTCGCGCAGTCGGACGTTGTCGCGCTTGTCGACGTAGTTCAGAATGCTCGCAAACTGAGCGACCGAGTCGGCCTTGAAGGTGCGCTCGCCATTGGGCCCGAGGTACTGCAGATACTCATCCGATCCACCCTGACGGATGCGATAGGCGCGATCGCCGTTACCGAACCATGCGCCGCGCTCCATCGACAGGAGACCGTAGAACGTCAGCGATTTGTAACGGACCTGGTTGGACCACGACGCGTTCCACTTCGGCAAGCCGGGTCCAAAGTACACGACCGTGTCGCTACGCGTCGTGACCGGGCAGCCATACGAAAGTGCCGTGCAATCGCCTAACGTGGGATCCCTACCTGTTCTCTGCACGCTGAATCCAGTCGGCTTGCGATCCCACACGCC
>DASYRX010000164.1:0-7632 GCA_036003845.1 Gemmatimonadaceae bacterium
ACACCAACAACTCGATCACATCAGCGGCGACGACCACTGGGGGAAGCACCTTCACAGAGCAGACGCAAATCGGCTACCTCAGCCAGCTGCAAATAGGCTATCAGAACCGCTTGTTCGTACAAGGCGCCGTGCGCGTGGACAAGAACTCGGCGTTCGGCACGAACGCAGACGCGTTCGTGTTGCCGAAGTTCGGCGCTACGTGGACGCTTTCAGAGGAGCCGTTCTACGAGCCGTTCGCGAAGTTCGTGAATACTCTGCGCGTGCGCGCGTCTTGGGGAACAACGGGCCGTTCACCGAGGCCCGGGGAAGCCCTAACGACGCTCATTGCGGCGCCTTACAACATCACCGGGACTACGATCGCCGGCGCGAACCCTGGCAACCCCGGCAACCCAGACCTCAAGCCGGAGCGCGGAACGGAGTTCGAGGCCGGTTTCGATGCGAGCTTCTTGAAGGAGCGGGTCAACGCCGAGCTTACGTACTTCGATAAGAAGACGACCGATCTGATTATCGCCAGACCAATCGCTCCGTCGCTCGGCTTCAACACGAACCCGTTGGCGAACATCGGTGAAGTCATCAACCGCGGGTGGGAACTGGCGCTGAACGTCACGGCTGTTCAGCTGAGCAACTTCGGCTGGGATTGGCGCGGAAGCCTCAGCACGCTGCATAACGAGCTGACGGACCTCGGCGGGGTCGCGCCATTCACGATCGGCAGTCGTACCCGCGCGATGAAAGGCCAGCAGCTGGGCGTGTACGTGACGAAAAAAATTCAGTCGATTAACGACGCCACTGGAGTGGTGACAGTGAGCGATACACTGGAACCGGTCGGAAATCTGTACCCCACAATGGAGTGGAGTCTGAGCAATAGCTTCACGATCATGAAGGACTTGCGGATCACTGCTCTTGTCGACTCCAAGCAGAATTTCACCGTCGACAACCTGAGGGACTGGTATACAGAGACGCTGCTCATCCATAGCCGCCGCCGGCTCGATCCCAACTTGTTGTCGAAGCACGAACGACTGCGTCGCTACGGCAACGAGACTCCAGGGAAACCATCCTTCGTGACTGTCACCGGACTCTCGGCTACCACGAGCGATGTGTTCGAGGCGTACTTGCAGCCCGGTGATTTCGTTAGGTTCCGCGAGCTCTCGGCGACGTACACTATACCCAAGAGATTCTTGAACCGCGTCCGTGTGAACAATGCGTCGGTCTCGTTTGCAATGCAGAACCTCGCGCTCTGGACGAAGTACGAAGGTCCAGATCCCGAGGTCATCGCGCAAAACGGACTGTTCGACAGGCAGGATTTCTTCTCGCTCCCGGCACCAAAGCGGGGGCTCGTTAGGCTCGACTTCACCTTCTAACCCACGAGAGCCAACATGTACACGATCCGATACGCGGTTTCGTGCAGCTTGCTCGGCGCTGCTCTCTTTGTGGGCGCAGCCGCCTGTTCTGACAGCTTCCTCGAAGTAAACAACCCTAACGTCATCGATGCCGCGGAGGTGGATCCGGCTTCGAGCGCCGCTACGCTGGCGGCATCGACGCAGCAAAATTTCGCCACGGCGTACGGGACGTTCATTCAGTTTGGCTCGCACTTCACGGGCGAGACGTACATCATGGAAACCAGCGGTGCGCAGAACGAGTACGGCCGCCGTGAGGTTTCCGAGCTGAATGGCCAGAACCTCGCGATGTGGCGCGACATGCAGCTTGCGGTGGCATCCGGAAAGCTGCTGCTCGACCTAACGCTTCCGAACCCGACGACCAACATAAACATCGCGCGCGCCGCGTCATTCCGGGCCTGGGCGATGTTATTCCTCGGTTCGGAATTCTGCACCGGCACGGTGTCATCGGGGCCCGAGGTCAACAACAACGCAATGCTCGACTCGGCGATCTTCTGGTTCACCAAGGCGATCGATGTCGGCACTGCGAACGCGTCGACCGACGGTCTGAATCTCGCGCGCGCATCTCTTCTTGGGCGCGCTCGGGCGAAGCTGCAGAGAGGTGACAAAGCCGGCGCGCTGACCGATGCGAGTGCCGTCCCGGCAAACTTCAACTACAACCTCACGTATCAGGACGATCTCGCAAATCGCGCACGACTATCGAACGCCCTGTGGCGTGGCACCGTCGATCGCAGCGTGATCAGCGTACCGCCGTACTATCAAACGACAGATCCGCGCATCCCGTTCCTGCCACCCGGGAAGCATCCGTACAACGCATGGGACGCGGCAGCAGGTCCGTACTTCGTTCAACAGAAGTATACTGGCTACGCGTCGCCGATACGTCTCGCTTCGAAGCTCGAAGCCGAGTACATCGCAGCAGAAGCTGGGGGCGATGTCAACGTGCAGCTCGCGCTGATCAATCGCCAGCGAGCCGCCGCGCAGCAGCCGGCGTACAGCGGTGCGACGGATGCGGCCAGTGTTCTCGTCGAGTTGTTTTACCAGAAGGGTTTCGACTTCTGGCTCGAAGGGAAACGGCTTTCAGATTGGCGCCGACAGCCAGTCGCTGCGTCGCGCTTTGTCCCCGTCACAGGGACGCCCTATTGGCGGCCGAACCTGGGGACAATCGGGGCGCAGACATGCTATCCGCTCCCCTTCGCAGAGAAAGACAACAACCCGAACATTTAGCCGCAGCTTCCGAAGTACTCGAAAGGCAAACAAAGGAACGGCGGGCGAAACTGCCCGCCGTTTTTTTCGCGGAATACAGCCGCCCTCTCGCGGCATCAGCGTGCCGCCTCGCTGAGAAATGCCGGCGGCGCGTTTTGTGCGTTTCATCACATTGCTACCTGCACGAACAACGGCTCGAGGCCTCTCGTGCCGCGGCACGGAGGTGTGCCAATGAATCGACTATTTGCAGTGGCAGTACTCGGAGCTCTCATCGCATGCGGGGAATCGACTGAATCCTCACTCGCGCCAAACTCAGCAACACCGAACGACGCGAGTATCACCGGCGCCGGTACCAATGGTGGAGTGGTCTACACCGGCCACGGGATCGCCGTCGACGCCACGATACAGGGCTCGAACACGAAGTTATGCGATACGGGGATGTTGCCGCCTACGGGCGGCAGGATCGAGAACAAGGTGGCCGGCTCCAGCATTTCCGGTGTCTTGAGCGCTAGCTCGCTCTATTGCATAACGATGAGCTTGGACAAGAAGGGGATCACGGAAGGAACGGTATTCGGACTCAACCTAACGGTGGGCGGCAATACCATTCTGGCTGACAAGGTGCACGCGATGGCCGGCGCGTTCTGCCCGCCGAACACCGCGGTACCCACGAGCACCGGATCGGCGTTCGTCACGAACCTGCGCATCAACGGCAAAGCAGTGACAGTCAAAGCCAGCACGCCGAGCCAAAAGTTCGAGCTGCCCAACGGGTTCGTTGTATTCAACGAGCATTCGAGCTTCGTCACGGCATTTCACGCTGGGCGCACCGTGACCGGGCTGCGCGTCGTTATCACCAAGCCAGAGGGCGCCGCGGAAGTGATTCTCGCGCGTGCACAGACGCACATCGACTGTCCGTAGCCGCACGGCGTAGTTCCTCGATTGGTTTTCCTCCACTGAAAGCCTCGCGACAAGATCACGAGGCTTTTTTGTATCCAGGAGCGCCGGTGCGCGAGACGGCGTTTGGACGGCTGGATACTCGGAACTAGCGCAACCCACGCGCGCCAGCGCGATAGCGCGCCGGCGTCGTAGCGAGGCTGCGATTGAAGATCTTCGTTAGGTGACTCTGATCCGCGAATCCAGCCTCGAGCGCCAGCTCGGCGACTGGCCGTTCGGTCAGCGCAAGCTCGCGACAAACAAAGTCGAGCCGCCGCTGGCGCACGAACTCGCCCACCGAAGCACCGAAGCGACGACGAAACGCGCGCGCGAGGTGCATCCGGTGCACGCCCACGCGAGCAGCGAGGGTACCTAACGAGGGCGGATCGCGAAACTCGTCGCGCAGCAGGTCTTCCACCTCGCGGAGCCAGGCGGGCGCCGCCGCGTGCGTCGGTGCGAGCCGCGATCGCATGCAGGCGCCAAGCAACTCCAGCATGAGCCCCTCGAGCACGAGTGGTGACAATTCGTCGGTACGGCGCGCCTCGTCGTACATTCGCAGCGCTGTCGTACTCACCTGCCCGCCGGAGAATTCGCGCGGCTCGTTGAATCCGTGCGCCGTCGCCTGCATGCGTCGCAGCCAGCTCGCGTCGAACTCGATGGCGAAGAGATGCGCTCCTTCAGCATCGAATTGATCCGAGTGGATCTCTCCCGGCGGGTGATAGATCACGCTGCGCGGAGCGCAAGCGCGCACACCGCCGTCATAGCGCTCGCTCCATGAACCGGAAAGGACGAAGCAAAGGTACGGCTGATCGTGCGCGTGAGGCGGCAAGTGCTCGCCGCGTCGATGACGCTTCTCGGTGAGGATCAGACCCGCAACTTCCTGCTGCGCGATCGATCGTCCGTAGTAGGTGCCCCGCGAAAGTCGCTCTGGCATACATCGATTAGATGGACGAGGAGGCCGCCGAGTTGCCGCGGTGTGCTGAAATACCAACAGTGCTTCCGGCAGACAAGACTGCCAGTCCCCACAGGCCCAACTTTCTCGCCATGCGTAACCGACCCGTAATCGCGCTGGCAGCGCTTCTGTGCACCTCGGCCTGCGGCACGCCGCGCGGCGCCGAGGCTAATCCCTTCCCGGAGGGGCTCTGGGATGCGCACACGCACATCGCCTACTGGGGCGAGGATGCGCTGGATAGCCTAACGAAGTACGGCGTCGTCGGCGTGCGTGACCTCGGCGGCAACCCGGAGCTGTTACGCAAATGGCGTGACGAGATCGCGCGAGGTGTGCGGCGCGGGCCGCGCATCTATTACTCCGGGCCGCACATCAACGGACCGCGGCCCGACAGCACGGATCGCTTGATCGTACGAACGGCGGAAGACGGGCGGCGCGCCGTGGATTCGCTGGCCAAGCTCGGCGTCGATTTCATCAAGACGCACGTCCAGATACCGCCTGACGCGTACTTCGCGATCTTGCGACAGGCGAAGTTGCGGCATCTCAAAGTCGCGTCGCACACCGGATCTGAAATTCCGGTCTGGCAAGCGGCCGATTCCGGCGCGGCGAGCATCGAGCACATGTCCGATGCAATTTTTCCGAGCCCCATGTACGCCGGTTTCGCGAAGAACCTCCGTGAAGCGGCGAACTGGTGGCTGTCTCCCGCCGGCGACACGATGATTGCGCACATAGCGCGCACCGGAGTCGCAATCGATCCGACGCTCTATGCGTACGTGCCGTGGATCCCGATGGCGCAGACCGAAGAGGGACGTAACTCTCGCCAACGCGTCTACGAGTTTCACATCGACCTAACGAGGCGCTTTCACAAGGCCGGTGTGACCATCCTTGCCGGGAGTGACTTCGCTGATCGCGACTACGATGTGGACCCAGGGCGCGGGCTACATCAGGAGATGGCGGAGCTAGCCAAGGCCGGGTTATCGCCCGCCGACGTGAAGGCTGCCGCCTCGACGAACATCATCAACTGGCTGCGTAAACGACCGTAAGGCGGCCGCGGAGGCGTGGGGTCTCCGCCGACGCGAGGGGGCGAGCGGGTGCAGGCGAGCACGAGTGTTGCTCTTGAGCAGCGCAATAGCAATCGATGTCTTGATTGCGCCCCGAAATGCGCCATAGTGCATCGTCGTAAATGAGTCGTGCGCCTACAGTTCGGCCGATCTCGCTTGGCTGGCTGGTCCCAGCCATCAGCGCGCTCATTCTGGCCGTCGTTGTCAGCGTTTTCGGCACAATTGCGTACCGGGCGGTCCGCAGCTCCACGCTGGACGCCGCTGCTGAGCGCTTGACGACCGTCGCTCAGGTCTTGGCGCAGCCGGCGGCAGTGCCGCCGCAGTGGATCAGGGACGGCCAGACTGTCGCGAGGAACTCAGACGTCATCGACGTCGTCCGGTCCAACGGTCAACGCGTCAGTGATTCGGCGCGCGCTCGCGTGGCCCGCCTAACGCCCGACACAGGTCAAACGCTCGCCACCGATATACGTGACCTCAATGGCAATGTGCTCTTCGCTGTCACGAGCTCTCTCGCCGATAGCCTCAGTCGCGCAGACACAAATGGAGCCACCGCAACAAAAGGTATGCGTGAAGGTGTCGAAGCCGGTGCTTCCGCGGCACACTCGCCAGTACGGCTCAAGCGCTCGTATCCCGATTCAGTAACGTCGAGCGAATTGTATTTGAGTGGCCCGCACGTCGTGATCGAGCGATCGATTCCGATTCATGACAACGGCAGGCTGGTGGGTCACGTGGTGCAGGTACGTAAGGTGGCCGTCTCGCAGACCGCGCTGCGGCAACTTTTCACGCTCATTGGAAAGGACGCGCAACTTGTCATTGGCAATCGCGACGGGTCGCTCTGGAGCGATCTGACGAAGGCCGTCAAACATCCGGCCCCGTCGGCGACGCCAACGACTTATGAGCGCGACGGCCGCCACTGGCTCAGCACGACTGGGCCTCTACCGACAGGGCCATGGCTGATCGGCGTAGAGTTTCCGGAGGACATCGTGCTCGCGCGGGTCCATGCGCTGCGTTGGCGGCTTTTCCTGATTGGCCTCGCTGTCGTCATTCTCGCCGTCATACTGACGGAGCGGCTGAGCCGCCGCCTAACGATGCCACTCCTGCGCCTGACGACGGCCGCCGAGGGCATCGCCGCCGGACAGCGCACGACGCCGCTCATTGAGCTGCAACGCACGGATGAGATCGGGCGCCTCTCTCGCGCCTTCGCCTCGATGGCTGACAGTATCCGCATGTCGCAAGACACGCTCGAGATGGAAATCGGCGACCGCACGGTGGAACTGCAAACGGCGCTCACTCGGTTGCGCGACGCGCAGGAAGAGCTCGTGCGTCAGGAGCGGCTCGCAACGCTGGGTCATCTATCCGGCAGCATCGCCCACGAGCTTCGAAACCCGTTAGGCGTGATGACGAACGCGCTCTTCTACCTCGAGAGCGTGCTCGCCGACGCACCTCCAAAAGTGCGCGATCACCTGAGCAAGCTGCGCAATCAGGTGCGTCTTTCCGAGTCGATCATCACAGGGCTTCTGAGCGTGACGCGCACGGGTCCACCACGGCTCAGCACGGTGTCGGTTGCGGAGGTCGCTGACGAGCAGCTGACGCGGGTCAACGTCCCCGACTCCATCAGAGTCGAGAGCGATATCCCGTCGGATTTGCCCGAGCTACTCGTGGATCCGATTCAAATTGCTCAGATTCTCACGAACATTTTCACCAACGCGATTCAGGCGATGGAGGGTACGGGTGGTGTGCTGAGCGTGCGTGCACGCGCGGTTGACGACCGCGTTAGGATCGAAGTCGCCGACACGGGACCGGGCGTCCGTCCGGAGGATCGCGAGCGGATCTTCGAACCGCTCTTTACTACGAAGGCCCGCGGCATCGGACTGGGCTTGTCGATATCGCGCTCTCTCGCGCGCGCCAACTCGGGTGAGTTGTACCTGAGCGCGACTCCGGGCAAAGGCGCGGTCATGGCGCTCGAGCTACCCACTGCAGCGACGTCGAAAGCAGCGACCGCGGCGCCGGTCGATGGCCCCACGAAAGCCGCGGTTTGATGGCCAGCTCCTCTCCACCCCGCGCAGCTCAGCGCACAGTCCTCGTCGTCGACGAC
>DASYRX010000165.1:0-8609 GCA_036003845.1 Gemmatimonadaceae bacterium
CGACTTGGGGTGTCACTTCGGCCAGGGGTATCTTTTTGCGCGACCGATGAGCGCCAGCGACGCGAGGAAATTGCTCGCGTCTGAGCGACGCGGCCGCCCGAAAGGGAACGACCGGTTACTGGTACCTACCTAACGGCGACATCCGAAGCGCTGCACCGTTGCCGGCGTAGCGCCTGTCGGTCTCTATCTCTTTCCCTGGGTCGCGCGGGTGCTGTCGCGTGTCGCGAGTGCACGCCCGCGTCCCGCCATCCAGTCCACGACGTCGCGCCACAGCGCCGGATCGACGTCGCGTCCGTTCACGTACACGCCATAATGCAGGTGCGGTCCGGTCGCGAGGCCAGTGCGGCCCACACGCGCGATCTCCTGGCCGGCGCGCACCAGATCGCCGCGCCTAACGAGCACTGTGTCGAGGTGGAAGAAGGCAGAAAAAACACCGAGTCCGTGATCGATCCACACGGTGCGCCCCATCAGAGTGTATTCCCCGACGTCGGCGACGAGCCCGCCGGCTGGCGCCGCCACGAGACTCCGCATGGAGCGTGCGATGTCGATGCCGGCGTGACGCCAGCCAGGAAGGTCGATGTCGCTGCTGCGTAGTGAATCCGCTCCGAAGCCGGCCGTGGCCTTCGCCGAACCCAACGGGATGCTGCGCGACGAGTCAGCTGCCGGTGCGTAAAAGCGCTCGATGCCGTACGGAGACGTCTTTTCGCGATCCCGTGCCGGGTCGCGCCAACGTCCGGTCCAGCGCTGCTCGTTCCCTACCGTACCTAACACTTGCCGCACGGCTCGCGCATCGCGCGCGATCTCTGTGCGGCGCTTCACGAGCGCGTACAGCGAATCGCTGAGCAGGATCAACTCGCGTCCGAAGTCGCGGTCTGCGACGATGATCTGGCGCGTGATGCGTGCGTTAGGCGTCTCAATTGTCAGCGGGAACGTGCCCGCTGAATCGTCGGCGGCGAGCGGAACGAAGACGCGAACGCCGCTGTCGCTGACGTGACAGGGGGTCGTTTTCCCCTTCCACGTGCAACGCGGAGTCGCCGAGCTGTCGCTGCGAAGAAGAGCGACGATCACACCGCCGCGCACGGGCTTGTCCGGATAAACGCTGACGGCGGCGGTATCGACGAGCACACGAGACCTGGCGCTGTCACCGGTTACGCCGTAATGCACTGCGCCTGTGTCGAGTGCAACGGTGCCGGCGGCGCTGTCGGCAATTGCCTGGCCGCTGTCGAGAACTGCGGCGTCCCGAGATATCGTGTCACAGGCGGCGAGCACAGCCGCGCACAACATTATGATCGGTCGCATAATCCCTCCGGATCGCTGAGAACACGTGCAAGCGCCGGACCCTAACGTGTACGCGAAGGCGAGCTCATCCCCCTCAGTCGGGTGCATCCGGGTCCTCCGCACCCTCGCATTGACCGGGCGCTCGGGACAACCGCCCGGTTGGGCCTGTGTGTACGGCGTTGCCCATGTAGGTTTTAGGCTGCCCATGCGCCCGATTATGCCCGCGCGGGAATACGACGTTCCCTCGCTCGCCGAACTGAACAATCGATTTGTCGAGCAAGGGCTCACGCTCCCGCGCAGTGAAGCCTTCGTTCAATCGCACATCGACGACTACCGCGTGATCCGTGACGACGATGGCCGCATCGTCGGGTGTGTGTGCATCGACGACTACTCGCCGTCGTTGGCGGAGCTCGTTTCTCTAGCTGTCGATCCAGCGCATCAAGGAAAGGGACTCGGCAAGGCGCTGATCGCCGCGGCTGTCGAACTGGCGCGGAAACGCGACTACCCCGAGCTTTTCGCCGTCTCATTTTCTGATCAGCTCTTCCTCATGTGTGGATTCGAGCGCGTGGCGGTAGAGCGATATCCTGAAAAAAAGCATCGATATGACCGCGTGTCTGACGATGAGTGGACGGTCGGGCAAAAACACTGCTTCGCGATGAAACTCCAGGAGACCTCGCATCATGCTTAGCCGCAACGCGTACCTAACGAGTCTATCGCTCTTCATCTGCGCCGCTGTTCCCGCAACCGGAGTTGCGCAGAGTGCGTTGCCAGTCGAGCAACAGCTCGTCGCCGCCGTTCTTCCACTTCCGAGCGACATGCGCGCAGGCGCCACCGTCCTTGGCTACAACGCGGGCGCGACGACACTGGGTGTGCTGCGCAAAGGAACCAATGGCATGACGTGCCTGGCGCCGGATCCCAAGCGCCCGCAATTCCACGTGGCTTGTTATCACGACTCGATGGAACCGTTCATGCTGCGCGGCCGCGAGCTGCGAGCGAAGGGAATGTCAAAGATCGAGGAAGTTGATTCCGCTCGCTTTGCTGAAATAAAGTCTGGAAAGCTGGCGCTGCCCAAGCTTCCGGCCTCGCTTTACTCACTTACCGGCCCGGCGGGGAGCTTCGACGCCGCGGCGGGCGAGGCGAAAGGCGCGCGCAAGCTGTTCGTCGTGTACATGCCGTACGCGACGACGGCAACGACCGGCATTCCAACGACTGCGAAACAAGGCGAACCATGGCTGATGTTTCCGGGCACGCCGAAAGCGCACATCATGCTCATCGGCTCTATGTAGTGCCGGCTCGTGACTGCGGTCACGCTCAGCGACAACCGTAGCGTTACGCCTTCTGCTTCAGCGGTTGCTCTCTCGGCTGTAGACGCGTCACCTTCTGGATAAACGCCTTGCGCAGGAGCCCCATGTCGTATCCCCGTTCTTCCTCGTTAGGCGTCGCCGCGCTGTTCGCGGCGCTTGCCAGCGCAACGCTGACGGCACAGAACAGCCGATCGGCGCCCTCTGCCCCTCCCGTCGCGGAGATCGTTCCCAAGTCGGACACGCTGCACGGTGACGTGCGCGTGGACAACTACTTCTATATCCGCGATCGCAACAATCCCAAGGTGATGCAGTACCTGGAAGCCGAAAATGCCTACACCGAAGCGCGCACGAAGCACACGGCGAAGCTCCAGGAAGACATCTACAATGAGATCCTCGGCCGCATCAAACAGACCGACTTGTCGGTTCCGGTCTGGCGTTCGCCGTATTGGTATTACACGCGCACCGAAGAGGGAAAACAATATCCGATCTTTGCGCGAAAACAGAATGGCCTAACGGCAAAGGAAGAGATCATCTACGATCAGAACAAGGAAGCCGGAAAGTCCACGTTCTTCAGCCTCGGTGGCTTCGAGGTCAGCCCTGATCACTCCAAGCTGGCCGTTCTCGTCGACACGACCGGATACGAAGCATTCGAGCTTCGCGTGCGCGACCTGGTGAGCGGGCGCGACACCTTCGAACGCATCAAGAACCTCACCTTCGGGCTCGCGTGGGCGAACGACAATCGCACGATCTTTTACATGACGGGCGACAGCGCCAAGCGAGGCGACAAGGTCTGGCGGCACTGGATTAACAGCGACCCGATCCTCGACGTCATGGTCTACCACGAGCCGGACGTACTCTATAACGCGAGCGTGAGCCGCACGCGCAGCGGCGGATACATCGTCCTTGGCAGCAGCTCCTTCACGTCCGCCGAGTGGTATACGATCAACGCGTCGCGCCCCGAGGGAAAGCCGAGGGTGATCGCGAAGCGCCGGCCTAACGTGGAGTACAGTGTGGATCATTCCGGCGGCCGGTTCATCATCCTCACCAATCAGGGGAATAGGCGCAACTTCGCCGTCATGCAGGCACCGATCGCCACGCCTGGACCTGCCAACTGGAAACCACTCATTCCGTATGTTGACAGCATTTTCGTCGAGAATGTCGACGTGTTCAGCGACTTCATGCTCGTTATGCAGCGTGTCGGCGGTCTGCGACAGCTCGTCCTTCGCAGTGTCAACGGCGGCAATCCAAGGGTCATCCCGACCGATGAAGCAGCGTACGGCATATTCCCGACAAATAACCCACAGTTCAAAACGACAACGGTCCGATACCAGTATTCTTCGCTCGTCACGCCGCCCACCGTTTACGAGTACGAGGTGAAGAGCGGCACGCGGACGGTGCTCAAGCGCGAAGAAGTGTTAGGCGGTTACGACCCGTCGCTGTACAGTGTCGAGCGCGTGTACGCGACGTCGCGCGATGGGATGCGCATTCCTGTGTCGCTGGTCTACAAGAAGCCATTCACGAAGGATGCGACTCGGCCGCTACTGCTCTACGCATACGGATCGTACGGCGCGACGACCGAACCGACGTTCAGCTCCGCGCGTTTCTCCTTGATCGATCGCGGCTTCACGTATGCGATCGCGCACGTGCGTGGCGGTCAGGAGATGGGGCGTCAGTGGTACGATGACGGCAAGATGCTCAAGAAGAAGAACACCTTCACCGATTTCATCGACGTTGCCGATTATCTCGTCGCGCAGAAGTACACGACCCGCGATCTCATGGTTGCGCACGGTGGAAGCGCCGGCGGATTACTGATGGGCGCCGTCGCGAACATGGGCGGCGACAGGTTCCGCGCGATCGTTGCCGACGTCCCGTTCGTGGACGTCATCAACACAATGGCTGACGCATCGATCCCGCTGACCGCTCAGGAGTGGATTCAGTGGGGGAATCCGCACATCAAGAACGAGTACGAGTACATGAAGAGCTACTCGCCATATGACAACGTTGAGAAGAAGCCGTATCCGGCGTTGCTCGTGATGAGCGGGATCAACGACTCACGCGTCGCCTATTGGGAGCCGACCAAGTGGGTGGCGAAGCTCCGCGCCAACAAGACCGACGGCAACGTCCTGTTGCTCAAGATGAACATGGGCGGTGGGCACGGCGGCTCGTCAGGCAGGTATGAGCGGTACCGGGAGACGGCGTTCAGGTATGCGTTCATGGTCGACCAGGTGAAGCCCATTGTTCAATAACGCCAGGGGTTAGGGGTTGGGGGCTAGGGGTTAGCCCGGCGGGTGCGCCGGCTCTACATTCTGGGCTAACCCCCAACCCCTAACCCCCGAACCCCTATGCAGGTGCGGCCGGCTCATAAGACAGGACATAAGCTTTCGTTAGGCGCGACGTTCCTCATCGGGATTGTCGCGCTTGTTCTTTCGATCCCGGCGCCTGTGACCGCACAACAACAACTGGTCAAGCCGGCGCCCAATCGACCTCCTGGTGAAGGCGACGGACCGTTCGAGAAGCTGATCATTCGCGGCGCAACGCTGATCGATGGCACTGGGGCGCCGCCGCGGGGCCCTGTCGACATCGTTGTCGAGCGGAATCGCATTACCCAAGTCGTGGACGTCGGATTCCCCAACACCCCGATCGACAGCACCAAGCGTCCTAAAGGCGCTACGAAAGAGATCGACGCGCACGGGATGTACGTGATGCCAGGGTTCGTCGACCTGCACCTCCACACGGGCGAAGTCCCCAAGGCGCCCGAAGCGGAGTACGTCTACAAACTGTGGATGGCACACGGTGTGACGGCCGGAAGGGGTGTTCCTTTTGGTCCGCTGGCCTGGTCGGTCTCGGAGAAGAACCGCAGTGCGAAGAACGAGATCACCGCACCGCGCATGTTCGTATACGACGTGCCTAACGACGACTGGTTAGGCGCCGGATTCAAGTCGCCTGACGAAGTCCGCACCGTTGTCCGCGCGATGAAGCAGAAGGGCGCCGATGGCCTCAAGCTCAGCGCCTGGCCGCCGGACCTCATGGCCGCGGCGATCGACGAGGCGACGAAGCTTGGTATGGGGACGACCGCTCACCTCGCACAGCTCGGCGTGCCGCGCATGAACGCGATGGAGGCGGCTCGCCTGGGACTCGGCACCGTGACGCACTTCTATGGTCTCTTCGAGGCGATGTACGACTCGAACCAGGTGCAGCCTTACCCGGATACGTACAACTACAACGACGAGCAGTGGCGTTTCGGTCAGGTGGCGCGCCAGGCGAGTCTCGTGACGCCGCGCAGCAAGAAATGGATGGCGCTCCTCGACACGCTCAAGGCGCATAACGTGACGCTCGATCCTACGATGGTCGCGTACCTCGCCGGACGCGACGTCGCGCGGCGCCGCTCGGCCGAGTGGCACGACATGTATACGCTGCCCTCGCTCACTGACTTCTATACGCCGAACCGCACGAATCACGGCGCGTACTTCTTCAACTGGACGACGTGGGATGAAGTGGCGTGGAAAAACTTCTTCCGCGTCTGGCACATGCTCTTGAACGACTACAAGAACATGGGTGGGCGCGTGACAGTGAGCACCGACGCCGGCTTCATTTACAACACGTATGGTTTCGCAACCGTAGAAGAGATGGAGATGTTGCAGGAGGCCGGTTTCCATCCGTTGGAAGTGATCCGCGCGGCAACGATGCATGCCGCCGAGACGCTCTTCCTGCCCAGTGGAAAGCCGATCGAGTTTGGAGTCGTTAGGCCAGGGATGCTGGCGGATATCGTCGTCGCGCCGGAGAATCCCATCGCCAACCTCAAGACGCTGTACGGTACTGGTTTCGTGCGACTGAACGACAAGACGGGAAAAGTAGAGCGGGTTGGTGGGATCAAGTACACGATCAAAGACGGAATCATTTACGACGCACGGAAGCTGCTGGCTGACGTTGCGGCGATGGTAGATAAGCAGAAAAAGGCGCGCGGGGTCGCGCAGTAGGTCAGAGGTCACCACGTTGGGACCTTGGGGTCAGGTCTTGCAATGCAACACCTAGCCCTTGCGTCGTCATCTTTTTCATGCCGAGGAATCAGGTCATGACCGCACGTTCAGTTGCGAAAGGTGTGTTGGCACTCCTCGTGTTAGTGTTCGCGCCTAACGTTTTAGCTGCACAGGACGCCAAACCGGCGCCGGCGCGCGCCGAAGGCGATGGGCCTTTCGACAAGCTCATCATCCGCGGAGCGACGCTCATCGACGGCACTGGGGCGCCTCCCCGCGGGCCGGTCGACATCGTCGTCGAACGCAACAAGATCACGCAGATCGCCGACGTCGGATTTCCTGGCGTGCCGATCGATCAGGACAAGCGTCCCAAGGGGCCCGCTCGCGAGATCGACGCGGCCGGGATGTTCGTCTTGCCAGGCTTCATCGATCTGCACGTGCACACGTGCGGCGTTCCCAAGGCGCCTGAAGCCGAGTACTGCTACAAGCTCTGGTTAGGCCACGGCGTTACCACTGTGCGCGGCGTTCCATTCGGCGGTTTCGAATGGTCGCTCAGCGAAACGAAGCGCGCGAACAACAACGAGATCACCGCCCCGCGGCATTACAACTATCAGCGCATTGGCACGGGGAAGGGTTGGACCGGCGGTCCGATCTCAACACCTGAGAAGGGACGCGAGTGGGTGCGCTGGGCCGCGCAGCAAGGAATTCACGGGCTCAAACTCGGCGCGCACGAGCCATCTATCATGGCCGCGGTTCTCGACGAAGCAAAGAAGCTCGGCCTTGGCTCCACCGCACATCTCGCGCAGACCGGCGTCGCACAGATGAATGCGATTGACGCGGCGCGCCTCGGCCTGGGCGCGGTCACGCACTACTACGGGCTCTTTGAATCGCTGTACGACAACACCGATGTGCAACCGTATCCCGACACGTACAACTACAATGACGAGCAGTGGCGCTTCGGCCAGGTCGCAAGGCAGTGGAACCTGGTGACGCCGCGCGGTGAGAAGTGGTGGGCGTTTCTGAAAGAGCTCAAGTCGCTCGATGTGACGCTCGATCCGACAATGACGACGTACATGTCGGGGCGCGACCTAACGAAGCGTCGCACCGCCGAGTGGCACGAGACATACACGCTTCCTTCATTGTGGGACTTCTACACGCCTAATCGAACAAACCACGGCGCCTACTTCTATAACTGGACGACATGGGACGAAGTCGCGTGGAAGAATTTCTATCGCGTGTGGATGATGATGATCCAGGACTACAAGAACATGGGCGGTCGCGTGACGCCGTCCACTGACGCCGGCTTCATCTACAACACATACGGCTTCTCGTACATCGAGGAGCTGGAGAACTTCCAGGAGGCTGGCTTCCATCCGCTGGAAGTGATTCGCGCCGGGACCCTGCACGCTGCCGAAGAGCTGTTCAAGCGTCAGGGAAAGCCGATCGAGATGGGCGTCGTACGAGCGGGGCTGCTGGCCGACCTCGTCGTCGCACCGGAGAATCCAGTTGCGAACCTCAAGACGCTGTACGGCAACGGCTTCGTTAGGCTGAACGACAAGACAGGCAAGGTGGAGCGCGTCGGTGGTGTGAAGTGGGTGATCAAAGACGGAATCATCTACGACGCGCGTAAGCTGCTCGACGATGTGGCGAAGATGGTCGAGAAGCAGAAGAAGGAGCGCGGGATTCAGAAACTGCCGGTCCCGGTCATTTCCGATCTGAGGTAAGTCGAAGGTCAGAGGTCAGAGGTCAAAGCAACCCTTGGTTCGACGATTGCTTTGACCTTTGACCTTTTGGCCTTTGCCCAATTGACAGAAATCTTTCCGCGCACCACCTTCCCCTTAGACACTACGGGGAAGCGCTGTGGCAGAACCCCTCGATCTTCTCAAGGGCACTCTCGATCTACTCGTCCTGCGCACGCTCGCGTGGGGACCGGCGCACGGTTATGCCGTCTCGCGCTGGATTGCGGAGCGCACACGCGACGTCCTCACGGTTGAAGAAGCCGCGCTCTATCAGGCGCTGCACCGTCTCGAACGGCGCGGGCTCATCGAATCGG
>DASYRX010000166.1:0-11046 GCA_036003845.1 Gemmatimonadaceae bacterium
CTGGGGCACATCGGATACGAATCGGCGCGTTCGCATTTATGACCTAACGGCAGAAGGACGTGCGCAGCTCGTCGATGAAGCCGACGGATGGAAGCGCTACGCCGCCGCCGTCGCGCGCGTGCTGGCCGTGCGGGACGCCAATGCGTGATCCAATCATCGCGACGCGCTCCCGCGAGAAGATCGCGAGCGAGAACCGCGACGAGCTGGATGGTTGGATAGCCGAGCGCGTCGCCGATCTCGTCAAAAACGGCATGCAGCCAGATGCTGCGCGGCGGCGGGCGCACGAGGAGTTCGGTGATGTCGCAGCGGCGGCACGCTACGCCGCGCGACAAGACGTCGCGGCGGATCGTCGGGTTCGCGCCACGTTCTGGATCGAGGAGCTGTTGTCAGATCTACGCATCGCGCTGCGCACGCTGGCACGTACGCCCAGCGTCACGGCGGTCGTCCTGGTCACATTCGCGTTAGGCGTCGGCGCGACGACGGCGGTGTTCAGCGTCGTCCATGCGATGCTCCTGCGTGCGCTTCCCTACGGGCACGAAGACAGCCTCGTCTGGCTACCGGCCGTGGACAACGGCGTTATCCGGCCCGGCCTCGGCGGAGCGCGGCACAGCGCCGCCGCGCTGATCGCGCTACGAGAGCGAACTACGTCGTTCAACGGAGTCGCCGCGATCGCAATGGGGAACACCACGCTAACGCTGAACGGCGAGCGCGAGCAGGTGTGGATCGGCTCCATGACGCCTGACGCGTTCGAAGTGCTCCGGGCGCGCGCCGCTATCGGACGTACGTTCGTTGCAAGCGACGTGTCCGAAGCTGGCCGCGACGTCGTCGTGCTACTCGATGCGCTCTGGCGCCGGCGCTATGCCGCAGATTCGGCAATCGTGGGAAAGACGATTGAACTAGACGGTGAGCCGCAGCGCGTGATCGGCGTAATGCCGCCGGCATTTCGCTTGCCGACGTACGAGCAGGTGGAGCTCCTGTCACCACAGATCCTCACGAACATTCTGCGCAACCCGAACAGCGCGCAGGTTCGCAACTTCCGTCTCTTCGCGCGGATGAAACCGGGCGTGTCCACACACGTGGCGCAGGCCGACATCGATCGCACGATGCGCGGTCTGCAGAGTGAGTTTGCTCAAGCCTACGGCGGAATGGAAGTACGCGTCATGCCGATTCGCACGGCGGTCGCGGGCGATGCGAGACCGCGCCTGCTCGTGCTCATGGGTGCAGCCGGCTTCGTCCTGCTCATCGCCTGCGCGAATGTCGCCGGAGTCCTGCTCGCGCGTGCTGTCGCACGGCGGCACGAGCTGTCGGTACGCATCGCACTGGGTGCTGGCAAGCGCCGCCTCGTTAGGCAGTTTCTCGCCGAAGGCGCGGTGCTCGCGCTACTGGGGGCCGGCCTCGGCGTCTTGGTTGCGCAGGTTGGCGTCATCGCGCTGCGCAGCCTCGCGGCGACAACACTGCCCGCGGGCACCGCGTTCGCGCTGGAACCAAGCGTGCTGCTGTTCGGCATCGCGGCTGCGATTGCGGGCGCGTCTGTAGCCAGCCTCGTGCCCGCGTTAGGCGCCACGCGAGTACCGGGCATCGCGCTGCGCCGTGATGACGGACGGGCGTCAGCGTCGCGATCGAGCAGACGCTTGCGCCTCGGGCTCGTCGCGGCACAACTCGCCGTCTCCGTTGTGCTGCTCGTCGGCGCCGGACTGTTTCTGCGCGTCTTGCACGGATTGTCGGCGCTGGATCTCGGGTACCGTACTGAACGCGCGCTGACGTTCCGGCCGCGGTTCACGAAACCGCAATCCAATGCGGAGCAGGATGCATACTACGCGTCGCTATACGCACAGTTGGGTACTATTCCCGGCGTCATCTCCGTTGGCGGCGGTAATATCCCGACGACGGGGCAGGGGACGGTCGTCGGTCTCGCCATCGAAGGTCGCCCCGTCGAGAGCAGACGTCTCCCCGACGTGCGCTACACACCCGCCTCGGACGACTACTTCGCCACGTTAGGCATTCCCATGGTTCGCGGCCGCGCGTTCAACGCACAGGACCGCGTTGGCGCGCCGTCGGTTGCCGTTGTCAGCGCGGGACTCGCTAAACAGCTCTGGCCCGGTGGCGATCCTATTGGCGCGCGCGTTCGACCTGGGGCGGACAAGCCGTGGTCCACCGTCGTCGGTATCGTCGGCGACGTCCGCATGGGCGGCGCTGACACGGCGCAACCGTCGGTCTACACGTCGCAACGGCAGGATCACTGGCCCGGTGCCGGCGCCGTCGTCATTCGCACGCAGGATGACCCACGTGCGCTGATCCCGAGCGTTCGTCAGGCGGTGAAGCGCGTGGATCCCACGCTCGTCATCACCGACATGAAAACGCTGGAGGACTTTAGGCGCAGCACACCGGCCGTCGCGGAACGGCGCATGTTGTTGCAGTTGATACTGGTCTTTGCGCTCGTTGCCCTCGCCGTATCCGCGATCGGCGTGTACGGCGTGAGCGCCTACGCTACGGAAGCGCGGCGCCGAGAGTTCGGCATCCGCATGGCGTTAGGCGCATCCGGCCGCGGCGTGCTGTGGCTCGCACTCAGAGACGGAGCGAACGTCGCATTCCTCGGAGCGCTGCTGGGCGTCCCACTCGCACTGCTGCTCGCGTCGAGCATCCGCAGCCTGCTCTATGCCGTCACGCCCTTCGATCCGTTGACGGTGCTCCCTGTGCTCGCGGCGTTGTTCGCCGTCGTCTTTGCGGCATCGCTCGTACCCGCGCGACGCGCCACGCGCATCGATCCAGCGGGAACGATGCGAACTGACTAACGTGCAGCAACGGCCCGGCGTTAGCCGGGCCGTTGCCACATCACGAGTGTTAGAATCGCGGTGCCCTACGTCTCGACTTTGATACGGCGTCCGCGCTCACGTTCTGAGAACGGCACGGAGATCTCGAGCACGCCGTTCTTGAATGACGCCCCTATCTTGTCCTCCTCCGCGCCCTCAGGAAGCGGGAATGCCCGATAGAATGTTCCGTAACTCCGCTCCGTCCGCAGGAATCCGTCGCGCTTTTCCTCGTGTTCCTGTTTACGCTCTCCCGAAATCGTTAGCAGCCCATCAGCGACGGAGACGTTCACGTCGTCCGGCTTGAGCCCCGGAAGGTCGGCGCGGAACACGAGCGCGTTAGGTTTCTGGATCGTCTCGACCGGCGGCGTCCATGCCGGCCAGAACTCCGCACCTCCCCGCGCGCCTCGCGGCGTGCCTAACGCGGTCGCTCGGCCACCGAGACCGTCGATGAGCCGATCGATTTCCTCGCTCATGTTGCGCATGAGCTCCCAAGGGCTCACGGCCATACCCGGGCGAAAATGACCCAGCCAGCCGCGTCGTGGGGACCCCATGGCGCCCGGCTCAGTCGTTGCGGGGAGTGGCCGCGAAACATCCCCTCTACTCGTGCTCTGTTGCGTCGGCGAGTCAGAGCGTGCGTCACTGGACGCACCTGTAGTTTCCTGTGGGTTTCGCATTCGCTAATACCTCCTCGTCTCAAACGGGAGCGTACACGGTCGGGTCGACCGTGAGCTTGTTCTCGACTTCAGTGATGCCTGGCGCATTGCGCGCCGCGCGCTCCGCATCGCGATACTCCGCGTAGGAGCGCACAGTCCCCCTCAGTATTGCCTTGTTGCCGACGATATCGACGGTGATGCGGTCGGCATCGAACTGCGCACCGCGCTGCAATGCATCCTTGATCTTCTGCTTAACGTCCGACGGCGCTGGAACGGGCTTCACCATAACGAGGTCGGAAACGCCTTTCACGCCCGTTAGGTGACGCACGGCGCGTTCTGCCGCCTCCTTCTGGTAAAAGGAATCGACGTTCCCCTCGAGTATGATCCATCCCTTCTCGACCTTCAATTTGATGCGATCCGGTGGGACCGAGATGTTCCACTTGAGAGCGTCAATCGCAGCGCGCGCGATGTCGGGATCGGCTCGCGTCGAGCTTGAAGGCAGCTTCACCTCCAGATCATTAACGGTTGCCTTCACGCCTCTGACCGAGCTTGCGACGCTCTCTGCTTTCCACTTGTCCAAGTAGCTGTCGACAAAGCCCGCCAGGGTCACGACACCGTCGCGCACGGCCACACCGATGTCGTCATCCTTCAGGCTGGGTTCCCACCGCATCTCGGCAATTACGTCCTTCTGAATGTCCGCGTCGTTGTGAAACATGATCTGCTCCTCCTACAGTTCGTTTTGTCATGCAGACTCTGCCTAACAAGTACTTCAGCAGATCCTACGGATAATCGAGTCTCCGGTGATCCCGCGCTATCATCGAAGGGCGAAGAACACCTTCCGAATCATCTGACAGCACGTTTCGCGTTGTCCCGATGTCGGACACAGCCTTGCGAGGCGTATAATGGCCCGAAATAAGCGGTGCATGTCACGACACCACTGACGGAGCTCACATGCCAAGCACCACGAAAATCCCCAGCGAGCGTCTCGCCGGATATTTTGACGCCATGACCAAGCGGTTCATACGCGACAATGCGCCTGAAGGCATCGATGCCGAAATCGTAGGGCCCGACATCGGACATCAGGAAACCATGCGCGGAGCCAGACTCGAGGGGATTACTTATGATTCACACTCCGAGACGCTGGAGATCGCGCTCGACGTCGGTGACCACCGTGTGGTTCATCCGCGCGAAGTTTGGGTGACGGAAGAGCCTAACGGGTTCCCGACCAGCATTGAGGTCGTGCATCAGGACGGCGCCCGCGAAATCATCGCCGTGAAGCGGATTGCGTCACAGCAGCTTCCGCCGACGTCGTTCGATGCGCCGCCGCCGTGACGGCGGCAGGGTCGCAAGTATCAGTTGTTAGTTGGATTCGACGCGACTCGGCCGGATTCGCTCGACACGGCGCTCCGCGGCCAACGTGAACCAGAACACGCTGCCTCGGCCAAGCGTGCTTTCCACGTGGAGTATGCGGCCGTGAGCTTCAACTAGCCCACGCGCGATCGCGAGACCGAGCCCGACGCCACCGCAAGCGCCGGGCTTGGCCTGCCAAAACCAATCGAAAACGTGTGGCAACTCGTCCCGGGATATTCCTGGCCCGGTGTCACTAACGGCTACGCGTACTGCTTCGCGGCCCGCCGCGGCCGCTAGCCCCACTTCGCTGCACGCCGAGTCAAACGGGAGGGCGGAAAGCACTACGCGTCCGCCGGTCGGAGTGAATTTCATCGCGTTGCCAAGGAGGTTCGTCAACACTTGCAGCAAACGCGCGGGATCGGCGTCGACACGCGGGAGATCGCTCGAGCTCTCGACTATGAAATCGAGTCGATGGCCGGCGGCGACAGGCTCGAACATCGCGCGCGCTGACGCGAACACGTCAGACAGAAGAGTCGGTTTTCGCTCCAGCACTAAGTGGCCTGCATCGAGACTCGCTCGGTCGACCAGGTCCTGCACGATCTGCCGCATCAACGCCGATGAGCGCTGGATGATCCGCGCCATGTGCCTAACGCCTTCGATGGACGCGGGATCGGGCTCGAGCAAGGCGCTGGTGCACATCTCGATCGTGCTGAGCGCACTGCGAAGCTCGTGGGAGACTATCCCCAGCGCACGATCGCGTTCGATAAGCGCGCGCTGCGACTGGTAGAGGAGCTGCTCACGGTCGGCTTCGCTGTGCTGCTGCGTGCTCATTTGATTTCGCGCCCGTGAATGACGGAAGTGGCCGGTTGCGCCCCGAGGATGCCAGCCTCGATCGCAAAGCGGACGTAGTCAGTTCGGTGCTCCAACCCGAGCTTGTCGCGGATTCGATGCTTGTAGGCGTCGACAGTCTTGCTGCTCAGACGAAAATGTCGCGCAATTTCGGCGCCGTTGTAGCCCTCGGCGACCATACGTAACACGTTCTGTTCGCGCTCGCTCAGAGAATGAAATTTTTCGTATGCTGAGTCGGCCGTCTGGTGCGGAACAATCGCGGCCGCGAGGAGGCGTGCTGCAGCGGGACGCACATATACCTCACCCGCGGCCACAACACGGATCGCGTCGACGAGTTCGCGTGAGGCCGCGTCCTTCGACAGGTAGCCATGCGCGCCTGCCGCGAGCAGAGCCAAGAGCCGCTCTTGCTCCGCGTGCACGGTCAAGATCAGTACGCGCACGTTAGGCACGGCTCGTTGCAGCTCCGCGAGAGCCGCTTCACCATCGCCGCGAGGCATATCGAGATCCAAAACGACAATGTCAGGAGGGCTCCGTCGCGCCAGAGCGAGCGCCGTAACACCGTCTCCGGCTTCAGCGACCACGCTGATGTCCGGCGCGTTGCGCAGCACGAGGCGTAATCCTTCGCGCACAATCGCGTGGTCGTCCACGAGCATAACGCGGATATTGTTCTCGCTCATCGGCACGCCTCGGCGTGCGTGCGAGCTGGTTGCAATCGAAGCATTGCGCAGCGCGAGTTCATCGCTGCTGGGGCTCGCGCCCCACGTGGGCGATGTTCTCATTGGCGAAATCTAGTGCCGGAAGGGTGCACATGGCGAACGCGGCTGACCGACTGATGCATGAGAATAGCGGAGGCCGTCACAGCCACCGCCGGCCAGTGCTGCCGGGAACTCGTTAGGCGCCAGTGTAGAACTGAAGGAGCGGACCCATGCGCGTTGCCGCGATCGGTGCGGCGATGCGCTAGTGCCTAACGCAGTGGACGGATCGCCACTGGATTACATATGCACGATCCGCCTCAATGCACTCAGGATGGAAGCGCGTTATGCACCGTCTCTCAACTTTGACGATCACGGTACTATCCGCTCGATCCTCGGCAGATTTCGCGCGGTCAACAACGCGTTCAGCGGATCCAGCTCGCGAGCTATCCAGCGATCGAAATCTTTCGAAACGTCGCCGAGCTCGCGCCCGATCGCCGTGCCTCGCTCGACCTGCGTCGCGGACGGCCGACCCTCATAGTTGATCACGTTGCCGTAAAGCTCGGTAAGGTTTTCACGCAAGCGCTCCTCGCCAGTGATCATGCCACCTTCTTTCGTGGCGACGATCTTCTTTCTCATGTCATCGAGCGTCGTAGAGGCATGACCCAGCTTTGTCAGCAGTGAGTCGCTTGCGGCGAGGCCGGTTTGACGGTTTTCCAGTTCGGAGCGCAGCGCGTTCATGCGCTCCACGAGACCGGTCATCTCGGCAAGCATCTCGTACAGCTTGAGCGATAGATCGAATTGTGCCGCACGATCAGCGATCGAATGCTTCATGAGAGGATCGCGTGTGACACGGAGCTTCGTCGTGTATGTCGAATCCCCCTCGACGAGTCGCACCGTGTACGTGCCTGGCATATATCGCGGCCCCGGTCCGAACGCTGCCGTCGCGGCCGGCGGTATCCGCGCCGGCGGCATGCGCATCGACCAGGTCACGCGGCTCAGGCCACGCCGTTTGCTCGTTGGCAGCGTCGTTAAGAGTTTGCCGGCCGAGTCCAGCACCTCGAGTTTCATATCGCCAAAGATGTGGCGCTTCTGAAGGTAGTAAGTGATCACTGCATCGTTAGGCGGATTCGGTCCGATGAACTCGGCGTCTCCATTCGCCCAGCCACCGAAGGCGCCAATGCGCTGGACCACCGGCGTCGTCTGCACGAACGCGCCGCCACGGGTGAGCGTTTCAGGCGTTAGGGAGCGGAGCGGCGTGATGTTATCGATGATCCAGATGCCGCGGCCGTGGGTCGCGATCACGAGATCGTTATCTCGCGGATGGATGGCGAGGTCGCGCACCGCGACGCTCGGCAAGTCACCGCCTTTGTAGCGCGACCAGTTCGCTCCGCCGTCAACCGACACCCAGAGGCCAAGCTCCGTGCCCATGAATAGAAGACGCGGGTTGATGAGGTCTTCCTTGATGACATGCGCGTAGCCGCGCACCGGCGAGTCAGCTGAGATGAGCGACGTCCACGTCTTGCCGTAGTCTGTCGACTTGTACGCGTACGGACGCATATCGCCGAACGTGTGCATGTCGAACGTTGCGTAGATCGTCCCGGCGTCGAAGTGACCCGGCTCGACCGTGGTCACCCACGCGTTTTTCGGGAGACCGTTGATGTTGGTGACGACGTTCGTCCACGACTTCCCGGCGTCGCGCGTCACTTGGAGATTGCCGTCGTCGGTACCCACCCAGATAACGAGCGGGTTCTTGGGCGACTCACCAATCGCAAAGATTGTCGTGTGCGTTTCCGCCGACGAGTTGTCGACCGTCACACCACCTGACTGCTCTTGCTTCTGCTTTTCAGGATCGTTTGTCGTTAGGTCCGGCGAGATGCGTTCCCACGTCTGTCCGAAATCTCGAGAGCGATGGAGAAACTGCGAGCCCAGGTAGATGGTGCCGTTGCGTGTGGGACTGATGTGGATTGGCGTGTTCCAGTTGAAGCGAAGTTTTCCCTCTTTGTAATGCGGCAGCGGCTTGATGTCGCGCGTCTCATGCGTGAAGCGATCGATCCGCGCGATATATCCGCCTTGTGATTCGGCGTAGATGTACGTCGGGTCAGTCGGATCGACGAACATCCAGAAGCCATCGCCGCCGTACATGTTCTCCCACTGACTCTTCGCGATTCCACCCGGATACTGCGACGTGCCAACCCATGAGCTGTTGTCCTGAAGTCCGCCGTAGACTCTGTACGGACGGTCCATGTCGAGGCTGACGTGATAGAATTGCGAGATCGGCAGATTCTCGCCTTTCCACCAACGGTCGCCGCCATCGTAGGAGTACCAGATTCCACCGTCATCGCCGGTGATCATGCGCTCGGTGTTCTCGGGATCGATCCACACATCGTGGTGGTCCCCGTGCGTGCCGCCGCTGATGTTGCTAAAGCTCATGCCGCCGTCAGTGCTCATGATCAGCGGACCATCCGGCTTGATCACGCGGTTTTCGTTCTTTGGATCGACGATGAGGTTGGCGAAATAGAACGGGCGCCAGATCATGTTCTGACTGCGATCGCGTATGGCCCATGTGGTACCGCCATCGTCGGAACGATACAGCGCGTTGCGTGGTGGCACGGCTTCGACGAACGCGTATACCACGTTAGGCTTGGATGGAGCGACCGTTACGGCGACACGCCCCCACGGCTTTGGCGGCAGCCCACTCGCGCTCGCCGCGTTGAGTTCCTTCCACGTCGTGCCGCCATCAGTGCTCTTGAACAAGCCGCTGCCGCTCGCAGCCTCGGGTCCATCACCGCCCGAGCGGAAGGTCCATCCCTTTCGCCGGAAGTCCCACATGCCCGCGTAGATCGTCTTCGTTGCCGTGGGATCCATCGACATCAGCGAGCAGCCGGTCGATGCATTCGCGCCCGCCAGCACTTTAGACCAGCTCTTGCCGCCGTCAGTCGTTCTGTAGACGCCGCGCTCGTTGCTATCGCTCCACAACTTCCCCGGCACACACGCGTACACGGTGTTGGCGTCGTTAGGATCGATGAGGATCTTCGCGATCCGTTCGGACTCTTTGAGTCCCGTGTTCGTCCAGTTCTCGCCACCATCAGTCGATTTGTAGATGCCGTCGCCAATGGAAACGCTGTTGCGTGTCCAGGACTCGCCGGTGCCTACCCAAACGACTTTGGGGTTCGTGGGATCGATCGCCACTGCGCCGATCGACTGCACGGGCTGCTTATCGAACACGGGCTTGTAAGTCGTCCCGCCGTTGGTGGACTTCCACACACCGCCACTCGCCGTGCCTACGTAAATCGTTAGGCGGTTGTTCTCGTGCACGGCCGCGATCGCCGCCACGCGCCCGCTCATCGCCGCCGACCCGATGTTGCGAGCGCCAAGTCCCGAGATTGTTTCCGAGTCCGCACGCGCGGCCGCGCCCGGCGGCAGGACCAAACGGGGTTTCGGCAGAGGAGCAGCCGTGTCCGTGGACGAATCGCCGTCCAGATCGCGACGCGCGCTGCCACTTTCGTTCTGCGGCGAGCGTCCAGCCGCACCGGGCATCGAGAACCGCGCGTCGTCCAACGACACATTCGTCTCGATGCGTTCCCAACCGTATTGGGACTTGTTCGCCGCACTGCTTCCTTTGGCGCCAATGGCGAAGGAGAAGGGGAAGAAAACCCCGTTCACTTCCTTGTAATCACCGAGCTCCACCTCGAATTCACGCTCGGCACCTCGCACAGTGCGCTTTACTTCATACTTGATCGGCACACCCGAGTCGGCATCGAGATAGTAGGTCCGCACATCGCCGTTGCTTGCGAGGGTGAGCTTGAGCTTATAGACCTCGGTCCCTTCTATCAGATCCGTGCCGACCAGCTCGATTTTGTTTCCCTTCTCGCGGTAATTGAGAAGCGGGTCATCGAACTCGGCGTCCTCCACAATGCCTTTTGTTTCTTCTTCGCCGAGTGGCTCGGGATCTTTCTTCCCCTGCCACGGCTCGATCTTCCACCCGCTCTTGCCGTCGTAGGCAGTGACGCCGACCATGCCTCCAAACGCGAATTCTTCGCGGACTTTTTGCGGGCGCTTGTTCTCGTTCTTGACTTGCGCTTCGAATCCACCGCCGCCGTAAAACTTGCCCGTACGACGCACGCTTTGGATCGCGCTGATTTTCTGAAGTCCGCCAATACGCTGAGCGTACTTGGCGACGATTTCATCGGCTGTCTGTTGTGCGTGCAGCGCCGAGAGCGGGAAGAGTAGAGCGACGACGGAGTGAGTTCTTCGCATACGATACCTCGCCTACAGCGGAAGGCGGACGGCTAAGGGACCAAAGCTAGAACAGCGGGCCGGCGGTCACCAGTCTGCGTAGAAGACAATGCCGCGTTAGGCGATTCAAGCAGGCTACAACTATTAGAGTCGTTGGCCGCCTTCAACGACTCCTACAGCGGCCAAGTAGCCGCGCCAGCGTTTCAGGCATAGCGTGGACGAAACGCCGTGATCCGGACCGGCCTAACGGGACCTGCTATTTTGAGACGACAGATCAACGTCATCGAGATGTCAACCTTAGTTCCCGAGGTGACGGTGCCACGCACTCGGATTGTATCGGCATCGAATTCCACGGACGCGACGGCCAGGTTTGGCTCGTCGGGAAACGTGACGTGGAACGAGTTTGAACCACGAGGATCATGAGGTCGAGCTTGCCACAAATCCCCGACCTCG
>DASYRX010000167.1:0-3536 GCA_036003845.1 Gemmatimonadaceae bacterium
GCGCACGATGTGTATCGAGATTTTTGCCAAGCGGCGCTCAACGCAGATCAAGCAGCGCTGGCCATTGAGAATCCTTTTGTGCCAGGGCGAGCTGATTTTCCCACGGCGGGTGTGTTCGTTCGCTATCTGATGTCGGGGCACCTGGCGTATCACCTTGGCCAGCTCACCGAGTGGCGCGCCGCTGCAGGCCTCGCACCGAGGCGGCAAATTGACGAAGCGATGGCCTAACAAGGCCTGGCAAGATCAAGATCAACTGCTTCACCGCGGACAAACGCTAACACAGCACGGACGAACGACACTAGGCTTGTTTCAAGACTTACTTGGTGTTAGTCCGCGTTAGTTCGCGGTGGAGCTTTTGATTTTTCGGCTCTTCTCGGAATTTCGGGATTTGGAATGACGGTGGGCTTGGCCGTCTCGTGCTATTGCGACGTTTTGAAAGAGCAACCGCTGTTCGGATGACGTGAATCGAGCGGATCGAGTGGGCCGTACCCTACGAGGAACCCTTTGAACACTCCTCTGTCATTAAAATGCCGCAATTCCCGGATGACCCGATTTTTCTTTCATCATGAAAAAAGCAAAGCGTGGATCAAATGACATCGCGTGCAAGCGGAACCTTCGATGTGAAAGTGACGCCACAAACTCTCGTGAGCGCCGACGAAACGAGAGGGAGATTCTCGCTCGACAAACAGTTCCAGGGCGATTTCACGGGGACTGGGCAAGGCGAGATGCTCACTGCCGTCGGCGCCGTCCAAGGCTCAGCCGTTTACGTTGCGGTCGAGCGCGTCAGCGGTACGCTGCATGGCCAACGCGGGGCCTTCGCGCTGCACCATACTGGAATCATGAACCGCGGCGCGCAGCAACTCAGCGTCACGATCGTCCCCGATTCGGGGGCCGACCAGCTCGAAGGAATCGCCGGCACGCTGTCGATTACGATCACGGACGGAAAACACTTCTACGACCTCGACTACACACTCCCCTGAACTCGTTAGGATAGTGCGGCCGCGCTCGTCCCCGCTGGTCAGGGCGGCAAACGCAATATCGCGGCTCCGTGTCTCAAGAGTACCTCAGCGCGAGTAGCATCCATGTGTCTCGACGACTCCTGCAGCAACGAAGCGACGAACCGGCGCTCCTTTCTCGTCGGCGCCACCGCCACGATCGCCGGCCTAACGATTCTCGGAGCGGGCCAGCCTTCCGCCCAGGGCGTCCAGCCGCCAACTCGCGTCCTCGACGATCCCAATATCCAGCACGGCACGGTCGTTTTCAAACATGGCGGCATCGAGACGATCGATGGCTTCCTCGCGCGGCCCAAAGCAGAAGGCCGTTATCCGCCAGTCCTCGTGATCGCCGGCAATCGCATCACGGAGGAGTACATCCCCAACACGTGCGCCGCCCTTGCCGTGGCCGGTTTCGTCGGATTGGCGCCTAACGTCTTTCACCTGCTCCCTGATGCTGCGCGTACGCCGAAAGAAATGCGCCAGGCGCTGGCGAACCATACCGATTTCGATGTCCTGGCCGATGTGCAGGCCGGCGCGGACTATCTTCGCGGCCAGCCCTACGTCAAACCAGGCGCGTTTGGCGTCGTCGGATTCTGTTTTGGCGGACGCATCGCCATGCTATATGGAGCCCACTCACGGGACGTCGACGCTGTCGTCCCGTATCACCCGGGTCAGGTCACGAGCGAGGAGATCGCGCGCCTCCGCTCCCCTGTGTTGGTGCATTGCGGGACAGCCGATCGCAATGTGTCAGTCGCGTCGATCCTGGACTTGGAGAAGATGTTGAAAGCGCAACGGACACCGGTCGAAGTGCACCTGTACGAAGGCGCCGACCACGGCTTCCTCGCGTACACTCGGCCGTTCTACAAGCCGGACGCCGCCAAGCTGTCCTGGACACGAACGACACAGTTCCTGCACAAGCACCTCGGTGAGTAAGTTCGTTAGGCGCAGCGAGGAACAGATGAAATTCGAGCTCGAGCCCGCGATGCAAGTGCTGCAGCGAACACCCGCCACGATGCGCGCGCTCCTGGGGGGACTTTCCGATGACTGGATTCGCGGCACCGAAGGTCCCGAGACGTTCAGTCCTTTCGATGTCGTCGGTCATCTGATCGACGGCGAAGAGACAGATTGGATGACGCGAGCGCGAATTATCCTCGCGGGCGGCGATGACCCGCGCTTCGAGCCGTACGATCGTTTCCGGATGTGGCGTCGCAACGTCGGTCGCACGCTGGCGTCGCTGCTGGACGAATTCGACGCGCTCCGCGCCGCGAATCTCGAAGAGATGAGATCGTGGCGCCTATCTCGTGACCAATTCGACCTAACCGGCGTGCATCCGACATTCGGCCGAGTGACGCTGCGCGAGCTGCTCGCGGCGTGGGTCGTGCACGATCTCGGCCACATCGCGCAGACCGCGAGAGTGATGGCGAAGCAATATCGCGACGCCGTTGGCCCCTGGGTGCCGTTCATGCCAGTACTGACCGACCACGAGGTGCCACGGTCGTAGCGCGATCGTTGCGCCCGTTAGGCGCTCCGGTGACCATCTCGTGAGCCGCGGCAGCATCGTCGAGTCCCATCTCGCAGCGACGTGCGCAGCCCGTCGCACATAAGCGCCAGTCATTAAGTCGGCGATTTCGCCAGATACGGGCGGAATGCTAGCCGGCTTAATAGTATACAATTCGGTATACCCTTGATCGACAATTGCCCCACCCATACGTTGGCGCTGGCGGTGCGCGCCTTGGATCGTGCCGGCACAGCGCACAACTTGGCGCAGCTTACACAACCGGCGGCGGTATATATGGCACGCAAAACTGCTTCCCGTTTCCCGACGCCGAACGGATCAACAATCCGAACATCGGTGGCTAGAGCAACCCACGTGATGGCCGTCGTGCTGCTCGGCGCGGCGGCCATCGCGCCGCTTTCGGTATCCGCGCAGAGCGCCGGGCAAACGGCGTTCGTCTTCCTCGTCGGAGCTGACACTGTAGGAATCGAGCGTTTTACATCGACTGCGGACCTCGTAACCGGTGAGATCCTGCAACGTGGCCAGCCGCGCCTAACGTATGTGGCGGCGAAAGCCGCGGCCGGTCGCTTCGCGACGCTCGACCTCGTGGCGTATCCGCCCAATAGCGGTCCTGATGCTGAGCCGCTCCAGCGTGCCCGCTTACGCATCGTCGGCGACTCGGCCATCGCCGACATGACGGCTGGCGGCGCGACGCATACTCAGAAGTTTGGCACCAGGACCGACGCGCTGATGATCATCAACAACTCGGTCGCGATGTTCGAGCCCGCGCTCGAACGAATGACAGGGGCAAGCCGGGACAGCGTCACCCTGCCCGTGTTGTTGGTCGCGGGCGGCCAAACACTGCCAGCGACCTTCCGACGCATAACGGGAGATTCGATCGACGTGCGGCTAGGGCCGCAGCAGAGTTACATCGTGGCGCGCGGGACGGCGATTCTGCGCGTACATACGCCGGCGAAGCGTCTCGTCATGCAGCGTGTCGAGGGCGAGGCCGCTTCGAGGCTTGCGTTAGGCAAGCCTGACTATTC
>DASYRX010000168.1:0-10133 GCA_036003845.1 Gemmatimonadaceae bacterium
GAGCGTCCCGTCGCTTCGGACCTAAAGTACGCCGCCCGCCGAGGGCCGATGTCAGCAACTGGTAAGGAATGCGTGCGTATGCGCCGAGTGTTTCGACCTAACGAGGCAGGTCGCCATATCGCCTATTCCCCCCGTGCTCGCGCTACCGTCATGACGATGGCAAAAAAGCGGCGTCAGGTGTTTTGCATCAGGAACTGTGTTGCACCAGCCGTGGCGGCAGGCTAGCCGCGCTGGGGCCGCCGCGGGAGGAGGCCACGCAAGCGCGCAGCCATACCGGATTGCGTCCAGCGCTGCCACGCGTTGAGCAGCGCACGCGACGCGCGAATTTCGCGGAATGTTGTCCCGCTTGACTGTGGCTCATCGCGCTCGAGTTGCATGAACTCCGACCGGTCGTTCGACTCTCGCTCGAGCAGTTCGAAGTCGCTCAGTCTATCGAGTTGTCGGTGGGGCTCGTTTGGCATCGACAATGTTCGTCGTTGATAATGCGTCTGGCGGCAAAGAACGCGGGCGTCTTTGTATTGACCAAATGGATAATACGGAACACTGCCCCTTGTACAAGTGGTCAAAGACAGGACGGTTTGTGTGCTGACAGTCGTTATGACCGATTGCTGCATGTGGCGTGACGATGGGTCTACCGGCGCAGCAGCCGGTCGGCCACTGGCTGACCCGCCTCTGCTCAACGCGCCCGGAGCCGACGCTTGGAGTTGCGCGCCGCCGGGATTGATCTTGGTATCGCATTGGATCGGCCGGTGACATTGTCGAGCATTTGTGCAGCGACATCGAAGTGATGCTCGATGTCGAGTCCTTTGGGGTCTATCACTGCCTGTAGCGCGCATCCTTGTACCAAGCTCACCGCTACCGCGGCGATGCCGTCGGCTGTCAAACGCTTCGTTTCGCCTTGCCCGTTGCGCGCGCTCCGTGATTCCTGTTGAGGATCCAACATGGGTAGCGTCAGCGCTTTCCAAGCCGCCCTGTAAGCATCGAGCGCGCCACCGATCCTATTCCGGATTGGAGCGCTGCGTACGCCGAGGGCCCAGTACTCCAGAAACAATCGGAAGTGTCGGGCTTCGGTCGAGAGGCGGTCCATTTCGGCGCGCAGCAATGCGTGCAGCCGCTCGGAGGGACGGATAATGCGCTCGACGCCGTACGGTACTCGTAACACGACCGTCGCGTACAGCACGCGGTCGAGCAGGCCGCGGACTAAGTCGTTCCTGCTCTTGAAATGAAAGAGCACGGTGCCATGACTGACGTGAGCGCGTACGGCCACTGCCCGGAGCGTGAGCGCGTCCAAACCCTTCCTTGCCGCGACATCGTATGCGGCACGAAGAATTTCTTCGTGTCGCGTCTCCTCCGACAACTTGCGTCCAGGCATTTTCGACTCGCAGGGTACCTATGCCGTACGTTTACGTTAACCACGTGGTCAATTGATGATAGTTGTTATTATCCACGTGGTCAACTGACGCGGAGCGTGACAGAATCCGCTAGCGCTTGCTTGCGGCAGCAGACCGCCACCACTACGTTTCGAGTAGGCGCCATCCGCGAGAGGGCCCGACGAAAGTCCCAGGGTCTTCTTGGAGCCGTGCGCGCTGCAGTACGCCTTTACGGCCGTGCAGAGGACCCTAACGCGGCAAGACCCTCGAGAGCCGCGTGCACGAATACAGTTGAATCGCTCAGTACGCGCACTCTCTCTTCCGTGCCGCTCTCATCACCCCAGGAGTTACGATGCGCATCACCGGGACAGTCAAATGGTTCGATGATACCAGAGGGTTTGGTTTCATCGCCCGACAGAACGGCGACAAGGACTGCTTTGTCCATCATTCTGCCATCCAAAGCAACGGCTATAAGGCCCTCGCCGAAGGTGAACGCGTGGAGTTCGACGTCGTGCAGGGCCAGGAAGGTCCCGCGGCGGGGAACGTGACACGACTCATCGCTTGACGTTTACAGCGGGCGACTGCGCTCGCCTACCATTCACACACCGCGACACGCGGTGAAGAGGTCATCATGGATCTACCCGGGACAGTGAACTCACGCTGGATCGCCTCGTTAGGCACCGAGCAGCTCCGCGAAGCCGAGGGATTGCTGCACGCCGAATTCCTCAAAGAGGAGACCGCTGAAAAGGGGCGCACCGGTGCGCGCTATAAGCTGCTGCGCGGGCCCGAATCGCTCGTAAGTGCGTGGAATCGCTGGCTCCTCGTCAGCAATGCGGCGCGCACGAGGAAAATAGTCGTTCATCGTTCCGCGTCAGCGCGGTAACGGAGCCGTACGGCCTTAGACGTTTTTCAGCGCGTGTTCTGGCAGTGCCGATGCGGGTGACGCTATCGCCGCCTCGCGGACACGCCAGGACAACAGCTCAAGGCCTGGACTTAACGAGACGAAGCAGCGCGATCCTCGGAGCCTCGAGTTTACCGTCGGCCCGAAGGCGGCCGTTCTCTTCGTAGGCATCGAAGCCGCCGTTCGCGATGAATACGACGTCAGGACCCATGGCTGTGAGATGCGTCGGCTCGCGGATGCTCAGCGTATCGCGGGCAAGGATCTCCGCAGCGACGATTGCTGATCTGTCGGCGTCAAGCACTAGTGCGACGACGCGATCAGGTGCGACGCCGTTCTGCACGCCGATCAGCCGGCCGCCGTGAAGAACCATCCCGTCGATGCCATTGACAGCCACATCGGGTGGATGTGCGAGCCAGGAGACCGTGCCTAACGCCGCGTCGACGATGGCAATACCGCGCGCATAGTCCGCCACGAACAGCCGCCGTCCGTCCCGGTCCGGCGCAATGCCCTGCGGCGAAAACAGAATGCCCGGCGCTACCAGAGTCGCCAGCGAATCGCGCCCTTCGCGTATCACGAACAGCATTCCCGCGCGGCCGTCCGAGACGAAAAGATCGCCGTTCGTCGAGACGGCGATGTCGCCAGGCTCGTGCGGCCTGCCGGCCGGCAGTTCCCAGCGCCCAGTTAGGCGCCCGTCGCGAAGATCGTAGCGGT
Organism: Gemmatimonadaceae bacterium; assembly: GCA_036003845.1. Lineage (GTDB taxonomy): Bacteria > Gemmatimonadota > Gemmatimonadetes > Gemmatimonadales > Gemmatimonadaceae > DASYRX01. The sequence continues at coordinate 2,983 of DASYRX010000168.1, forward strand.
GAATCGCCGCTCGCCCGGAATCGCTCGCGCTCCGGCGCACGGCATGCGGCATCCACTCCGTCGATACCCAGAGCCGGTTCCGCGCCGAATCGACGGCCAGGCCAAGAGCGGACCACCCTCCGTCTCGCGTCAGGTCGATGAAGTCCTGCACCTCAGCGTTAGGCTTGACCGCAACCACTTTGCTGTGTCTGATGCTCGAGACAAGCAGCCTCCCGCGCGCTGCATCGTAGGCTACGCCTTCGGCGACGAAATCTTTGAGCGGCATCGTCGCGACGACCGTCGCAGTGCCGATAGGCTCAATGTTTCGGCGAAATGCGGCCGCGAGCGATTTGAAGTCTTCGCGTTGCTGCAAGGGAGTGAGCATCGTATCCGCCGCCAGGTCGAGGCTGAGCCCCATCCGAGCGAGGCGTCCTAACGTCGCAATCGCTGTGGCAGTGTCGCCTAACCGAGTGCTCGCGCGGGCGACGGCGAGCGCAACCTGCGGATGCCCGTGCAGCAATTCGTCCATCCGCAACAAGTGCTCTCGTGAGCTACGCCAATCCCCTCGATTGCGCGCGTCGCGGGCCGCGCGATCGTGGTCCATCCATGTCGATTCGGCGCGAGCAGTCTGGGCGCGCACACTCGCACCAGCGGTGCAGAGCAGCACGACGAGTACGGCGCAGCGATTCATGACGGAAGGCATGACCCTAAAGAAAAGGTCATGTGCGACGCTACGTCGTCAGAAACGTGTCAGCGCGCTGTCGATCCGCCTGTCGAATTTGCCTGAAAGATCAAGCACGTCGTGGTGCCCGAGGCGATCAGCTCGCCCGTCTGGTCTGTCACGCGTGCTTCTGCCGTCCCGACACGCGCTCCGCGAGACATGATCTTCCCCTCGATCTTGAGCGCACCAGTCTTGTGTGTGATCGGTTTGTGGAAGGCGACCTTGATCTCGAGCGTGGTGTAGCCCTCGCCCGCCTTGAGCGTCGAATGCACGGCACACCCCATCGCCGTGTCGAGCAGCATCGACGCATAGCCGCCGTGAACGGAGCCGATCGGGTTGTAGAACGTCTCGTTAGGCTCCGCCCGGAAGACGACGCGTCCGACTTCGACTTCCACCGGCGCGATTGGCATTACTGCGGATATCGGCGGCTGGGGATAGCGCCCGTTCAAGATCCCCGTTAGGAAATCGACACCAGCCTGGCCAAGTACTTCACTCAGTGGGACGGTCCCCACCTCTCTATTTGTGAGCGGATTTGTCGCGGCCATGAGAGACTCAGTGAGAGCTCGAGGTGGACGCGACGGTGGCCGCCCCTTTCTGGTGAAGCCACGCGCCTTTCTCCACAGCCTGCTGCACCAGTGCGTCGATGTCCACGGCTTCAGTGCGAAAGTTCACGATGCACGCGCGTATCGCGAAGCGTCCATTGATCACGGCGTTCGATGGAAATACGCGTCCTGAGAACTGCAGCTCCGCCATTAGCCGTTCGTTCAGACGATTGAGATACGCCTCGGCGGATGGATCGCCGCGAAGCTCCGGCGGGACGTAGCGGAAACACGCGATCGATAGAGCTGGCCGCGGCCCCACCGGCTCGAGCTCGCCGTGTGATTCGGCACAACTATATAGATACTGCGCCAGCTCGACGTCATGCGCGATGCGACGCTGATACGCGTCCCAACCATGAGCGAGGAGTGACACCCAAATCTTGAGCGCCTGAAATCCGCGCGAGAATTGCGGACCTAACGCGAAGAGATCGACGCCGCGCCCGGTCAGGGCTTTGTCCTCGTAGACGTAGCTGGGATCGATAGAGAACGCATCTGCCAGCGACTGCATGTCGCGCACGATGACAACACCGCCGGAGTGCGGCGTGTACAGCCACTTGTGCGGATCGAGCGCGACGGAGTCCGCACGCTCGATTCCGGCGAAGAGGGGCCGCAGTGCATCGGTGAGCGCGGCCACTCCACCGTACGCGCCATCCACGTGCAACCAGAGCCCGTGCTCGGCACAGACGTCCGCGATCTCATTGATTGGATCGATCGCACCTGTCGAGACGGTGCCGGCCGTCGCGATCACCGCGATCGGTTTGTGACCGTCCTGGATGTCGCGCCTAACGGCATCGCGCAGAGAGTCCACGCGCATCCTGAGGTTCTCGTCCGTCGGTATGATGCGCACAGCGTTGCGACCCAACCCCATCATGTCTGTGCCGCGCGTGTTGATATCGTGAACCTGCGACGAGGCATACAGCGTGAGCGGCGGACCTGTGCGAGTCCCCGACTCGCGGATTGACCAGCCAGCCTTTGCGTCGCGCGCTGCCTTGAGCGCGATGAAGCCGGCCATGGCGCCGCCTGACGTCACGTAGCCACCGGCCGTCGGCGGTAGCCCTAACCGGCTAGCGAACCAACGACCAAGGTGCAGCTCGATTTCCGTTGCCGCGGGCGAGAGCCGCCAGCCGCCGACATTCTGATTGAGCGCGGCTGCGATCAGATCGGCCGCAGTGCCCGGCACCGTGCCGGCACCGGTGATGTACGCCATGAACCCCGGATGTCCGGTGTACGTGGCATGCTCCAGCGCGATCGTCCGCAGCGCCGAGATGACCTCGTCTGTCGAGAGGGGCTCGTTAGGTATCGGTCGTGTGACAGCGGCGCGAACCTGTTCAGTCGTCGCTCGGCCGCCGACCGGCATCGACGACAACCGCTCGAGCAACTCTCCCCATAACTCGACGATCTGGCCGCCAAAGGCTCGCGCCCGATCCGCATCCCAGGCGAGATCCCGCACCGGCGCTATCGACGCCCGACCATTGTGGCCAGCACCCTCGGCTACTGTATCCTGCTTTTGCATCGCGATGCTCGTTGATTGTGGTCCACGTAAATGTCGTCTCCAGCACAACACGTAAGTTGCGGCCGAAAACGATCAATGGCTCGTGATCCAGCTAATCCTGGAACACCTTCGTTGGTGCCCGACGCAACCTAGTCATGCCATTCCGTGTCAGACGAGCCCAGATGACGCCCAGCCGTGACCCCTCTCTGCGTCGCACCTTGGGCGGTCGGCCATGCGTCGCTCTGGCGCTTGCGCTCGTCGCGTGTGCGCGCAACTCGCAGGTGCAATCCGCGTCGCAGAGCTCAGAGCGCGAATCACCGCGTTATGTGGCCGGCCCGGCGTGCGCGTTCGTCAACGGCAACTGGCTCGCCGACGGCGCCTTCACGCAACGGACGTTTTATAGCGTCAATGGCGTACTTCGATCCAGCGCTCCGGCGCATTTCGACAGCACGATCGACCTCAGCGGCGGATTCGTCATTCCGCCCTTTGGCGACGCGCACACGCACAACCTCGATGGCGCACGCAACATCGATCAGGTCATCAATGCCTACATGCGCGAGGGGACCTTCTACGTTCAGGTCCTAACGAATTATCGCTCGGGGGCGGACCAGGTTCGTGGTCGCTTCAACCGCCCCTGCACGCTGGACGTTCTGTACGCGAATGGCGGCATCACGGGCACACGAAGCCACCCGTTTCTGGCGTACGAGCCACGCGCGTTAGGCATCTACCAATTCGACCAATGGCGTGCACGTGCCGCCGACATCTGGAAGAGCCGCATCGGCGAAGGCGACGTCTACTGGTTTGTCGACAGTCAGTCGGACCTGGAGGTCAAGTGGCCGAAGATTCTGGCCGGTGGCCCTGACCTTCTCAAGATCTTTCTCCTCGACGCCAGCGAAACGAGCGTCCCGCCGCCTGCCGATGCGACGCTTCAGTCGGGGCACGGACTCAAGCCATCCGTCGTGCCCGCAATCGTCAGGCGCGCGCACGCAGCTGGGCTGCGCGTCGCAGCACATGTCGAGACAGCGCGCGATTTCGAGGTCGCTGCCGATGCAGGCGTCGACCTTTTCGCGCACGTGCCGGGATACGAGATGGATCCTGACGCGGCGCCGGGCTCCGTCTTGATCAGCGACGCGGTCGCCAGGAAAGCGGGGGCTCGTGGCGTCGTGGTCATCCCGACAGCGTCGTTGACATCCCTTGTGACAGGGCGAGCGGATTCCGCGCAAGTCGCGGCGCGCCGAGTCGACCTCGTTAGGCAGAATCTGCGCACGCTGTTGCGGCACGGCGTGCGGATCGCCGTCGGATCCGACTGGTACGGCCAAACCGCCGCGCGTGAATTTGCTGCCCTCAAGCGACTGGGGCTCTGGGATAGCCGTCAGCTACTGGATCTGTGGACCGAGACGACGCCACAGAGCATGTTTCCACGTCGACGCATCGGACGCCTAACGGATGGCTACGAGGCGAGCTTCCTGGTCCTGCGTGCCAATCCGCTCAACGACTCCACAGCCCTCTCCACAATCACGACTCGTGTGAAGCAGGGCTGCATCGTTCACCAGGGAATCTGAGGCGAGCGGTTGTAATTCACGCCGAGGATGTTCCACCTCGGCGCGTGTGTCGCGATTCGCACTCTGAAGGATTCCCAGTTTCGCGTGCCTTGCGGAGTCCACGCGACCTCGGCGAGCGCAGGAAGGCGCGGCATCGCGAGGTATTGCAGCGCCGTCATGTTTCGCAAAGTCTCCGTCCACATCGGCGCTTCAACGCCCATGATGTTCGTTTCAGTCACGCCCTTCATGTACGTCGCTGGATCCCAATCGTACGCATCGCGCACCTCAATGAGCCCTGCCCACTTGAGTCCCAGCTCCGTCGCGTCGGTGTACTTCATGTCGAGATAGGTTCTTGGGCCCGGTGAGAGAATCACCTTTGCGCCGTACTTGATCGCCGCAGCCGCGACCGAATCGGTCGCCCAAGCCTGTGAGATCGTCGTCGGGCTTAGGCGCGCATGCGAGATTTCTTCCCAGCCAACCATTTGCTTCCCGTACTTCGCGACGATGTCCTGCGTCCGCTCGACGAATTTTGTGTAGTCTTCGCGGCTGAGGATCGGATTCTCGTCGCCGCCCATGTGGAAATACCGACCGGGCGTTAGGGCGGCGATCTCACGCACGATGTCGTCAACGAGCGCGTAGGTCTCTTCCTTGTTCGCGCAGAGCGTGCTCCAGCCGACTTCCGTGCCTGTGTAGAGCAGCGGTCCGCGCCGGCTGCAGCTCAGCTCCGGATGCGCAACCAGCGCCGCGTTTGTGTGGCCCGGCATGTCGATCTCGGGGACGATCGTCACGAAGCGAGCCTGGGCGTAGCGCACGATCTCCGTGTACTCGTCCTGCGTGAAGAAGCCGCCCGGCCCGCCGCCGACCTGTGTGCTGCCGCCTAACGCCGCTAGCTTGGGGCGCGACTTGATCTCCAGCCGCCAGCCTTGGTCATCGGACAGATGCAGGTGCAGCACGTTCATCTTGTACAGCGCGAGCAGATCCACGTACTGCTTGATCTCTTTCATCGTCAGGAAATGACGAGCGATGTCGAGCATGGCGCCGCGCCATGCATAACGCGGCCGATCGCTGATGCTGACCGCCGGCGCGCTCCACACGATCTGCGACAGCCCCATATGCGATTCGATCTGCGGCGGAAACAACTGACGCAGTGTCTGCGTGCCGTAGAACAAGCCAGCCGGTGTGCCAGCCGTTATGCGCACCGAGTCGCGTGACACAATAAGCTGGTACCCTTCTGCATCTGTGTCGCCCGAAAGGCGCAGCACGATGACTCGACGAGTGGATGTTCCCGCGCTCGAGATCGGAATCGCAAAGCCTGTCGATGGTCGCAGGATCGCCGCGAGTTGTTCGGCGACACGGGTGGCATCGGCGTTGCCAGCGTCCACGATGATGCTAGTGGAATCCGTGAGCACGAAAGCCTCACCCGTACTTGCGGTGAGAGACACCGGCTCGGGAACGACGCGTGGCGACTGCGCGCCGCGCGGCCGCATGGGCGCAGGTGTCCGGGCGCGAGTCGCGGGTGCGCATGCGGAGAGCAGTCCGCAGCAGAAGGAAAGAATTGCAGTGCGAGTAAGCATCTGTGGAGCGAATAGGATGGACGGCGGCATAACGTTAAAGGATGTGCGCACGACTGGCATCCACGCGTAGTTAGGCATCGCCGATGCCAGGCGACACAGACGGCGGCAGACCGCGCCTTATTTCTCCCCCGCCAGCCGCTCGCTGAGCTCCCGCAGCTTTGCCCGCGCCTCGCCGTCGTACGCCTGCGTGTGCGCCCTGGCGGGCCTCAGCTGGTTGAAGTAGGTCCCCGTCGGCTCGGTGGTGATGATTGCATTGACGACGGACTCGACGCCCTCCGCGATTGTCGAACGCGGCTGGACGTTGAGCGCGCGCGCCATCGTGGTGGCCATCGTTGTCGCCGGGTGAAGCGAGTACGTCAGGACTCCCTGCTTCTCCAGCGCGGGGGCCATGTCCATTGTCATCATCACCTGCGCAAGCTTGCTCTGCGCGTAGCCGCGTCCTCCGCTGAACCGTTTCGTCATCATCACGTCGTCGAAGTCGATGGCTGTCTGCGATCCCGATGAAACATTGATGATGCGCGCCGGGGCGCTGGCGACGATGCGCGGCAGCAGCCGCTTCGTCAGGAGATAGTGCGCGAGATAGTTCACCGCGAAGTGCATCTCGTACCCCTCGACGCTGAACTTCCGCGTGGTGTCGAAGACGAATCCGACGCCCGCGTTGTTGATGAGGATGTCGAGGCGTTTGTTATCGCGCAGCACGGTGTCGGCTAGGCGCCGCACCTCATCGAGCGAGGCAAGGTCGGCGCGGTAGAACTTGGCGCTTCCCTTGCCGCTCTTCGCGATTTCGTCGACGAGCGCCTCCCCGCGCTCGACACTTCGTCCGGTGACGAGGACGTGCGCGCCGGCGGCGGCGAGGCGGCGCGCGACGTCGCGGCCGAGACCATCGGTGGAGCCGGTGACGAGGGCCACCTTCCCGTTCATGTCGGGGAGTGGTGGCGCCTTCGCGAACGTCGTGGACGGCTCCGGCGCCTGGGAGTACAGCGGGAGCGCCGCGGCGGCGAGGATGGTGCCTAACGTGAGCGCCGAGGCACGCGCGAGGAGGGGGCGGAGCGCGGAGCTATGGTTGGAGCGAGTGCGTTGCATGATCCGAGGATAAACGGCCAGCTTGCATGGTGTCGAACGATGGGGCAAGTATCGGCTCGGCCACAAGACACAGCCGTCGACGAGTCCGCACGACCGTCTGCAGCCGACCTCTGTGGGGGCGACGTTCGGGCGACGCTGGCGGCGCGAGGCGGCGAGCCGGTC
>DASYRX010000169.1:0-51003 GCA_036003845.1 Gemmatimonadaceae bacterium
CCGGGGAACTTCATCTTCCGAACGCGTGAGTTCGAGCAGATGGAGATGCAGTTCTTCGTCGATCCGCAGGACGACCACATGAAGTGGTTCGAGTACTGGAAACAGCAGCGCATGGACTGGCACAAGAGTCTGGGGCTCGAGTCCGAACGTCTGCGTTTTCATCAGCATACGCCGCAGGAACTGGCGCATTACTCGCGCGCCGGCTTCGACGTGCACTTCGATTTCGGCGGCACGCTAGGCTTCCAGGAAATCGAGGGCGTGCATCATCGTGGCGATTACGATCTGAGCCGGCACCAGGAGTATTCCAGCAAGAAGCTCGAGTATTTCGATCAGCCTAACAACCGCCGCTTCGTGCCGTATGTGATCGAGACGTCCGTCGGCTGCGATCGCACGGCGCTCGCGTTACTCGTGAATGCCTATCGAGAAGAAGAAGTGCCTGGCGAGCAAGAGGGTCGCGTCGTGTTGCGACTGCATCCGTCCCTCGCGCCGGTGAAGGCCGGCATCTTTCCGCTCGTGAAGAAAGACGGGATGCCGGAGGTCGCGCAGAAGCTCGCGAACGATCTGCGCCCGCACTTTCCAGTCTTCTACGATGAGTCTGGCGCGATCGGTCGCCGCTATCGCCGGCAAGATGAAGTCGGCACCCCGTTTTGCCTGACGATCGACGGAGACACTTTCACGCACCAGGACGTGACGGTTCGCGACCGCGACACGCTGACGCAAGTCCGCGTGTCACTCGATCAGGTCCAGCAATACATCGCTGATCGCATTTCGTAACGAGGGTACGGTCGTCGTCGCGTGTTGCAGATGAGCGGGCCTCACCCGCCAACCCTCGTCTCTGTCAACCGAGCTCATGGAGTCGAGATTTTGTCAGCGAAACAGTCACGATGCTTGCGACTGCTGCACTCGCCGCCTGCGGCGGTGGATCGACTGGTCCTAGCGATTCGCAGGGAGTCGTCGTTCCCACGCCTGGGGTTAGCGTCACTGGCAACCTCGTCGCGGTAGATCTCACCGTGCAGTCTGGCCTAACGCAAGCGAACGGCTTCCTCCTCATCGCTGAGGCTAGGACTTTTGTCTTCAACCTCGGCGCCGACGACTTTCGTGCGTTCACGAGCGTGTGCACGCACGAGCGCTGCGACGTCAATTCCTTCTCGGGTGGTCGCATCCGCTGTCCGTGTCACGGATCGCAATACGACACGAGCGGTCGCGTCGTCGTCGGTCCAGCGCCCGCCGCCCTGCGGCAATTCACCGCGAGCCGCATCAGCAACACGCTGACGGTCACGATCTCATAGCCCGCTGGTTCGCGCTCCCAGGGGGGCCGGGATAGATTGCCGCCTCGTGCCACGACCGAAAGCTGCGTTCCCGCAACGGGTGATTGCCGGTCCGACAACGGATCCGGCGGTGCGCGAGTTGATGGCTGTGCGCGAGATCGCGCACGCGTTCCTCACAGCCGATCGCCCGGAAGAAGTCTATCAGTTCGCGCTCGAGCGAGTGAGTCCGATCGCGGAGGCGACGTTCGCGTCGATCTACGTGATCGACGGGGCGTCCGAGCTGATGCATCTCGCGGCCGCATACAACTGGCCAGCGCGCTATCGCGATTGGATCAGCGAGATGCGCGTGCGAGTCGGGTGGGGGCCGAGCGGGGAAGCGGCGAGCGAGCGACGAGTCATCGAAGTGCCTGACGTCTTCGCGGACGCGACGCTGGAAGATTGGCAGGAAATCGCGACCGAGCTGGGATTCAGATCGATGGTCGCGCTGCCGCTGCAATCCGGATCTCGCGTGTTAGGCACCGCGGCGTTCTACTTCAACACTCCTGGAGCGCGCAGTCGCGAGACGCGCAACCTTCTGCGGATCGTTGCCGATCAACTTGCGGCCGCTGCCGAGAAAGCGGTGCTCATCGACGAGCTGCGTCGCACAAATGCCGCGCTCGTCGACGCCAATGAAGAGCAAGAGCGGCAGTATCTCGCGTTGATCGAAGCGCGTCGCTTGAAAGACGAGTTCCTCTCCAACATCTCGCACGAACTGCGCACACCACTCACGTCGGTGCTCGGCTACATCGCCATCATGCAGGAAGAGATGTCGGGGCCGCTCACGGAGCGACAGCGCGGCGAGCTGGCGCACGCCAAGCGCTCAGGCGAGCGGCTGCTCGAATTGATCGAGGATCTCCTCGAGCTCACGTCGCTCAGACATGGTGCTGCCGAGATCCTCGTGGAGTCATTCGATCCGCGAGACGCGCTGCGTGTGGCGCTCGAGACTGTGGGCGCGGCGCCGAACGGCGTGGAACTGCGCGTGAAGGCGCCGGCCTCACCGGTGCCGAGCATGCGGAGCGATCGTCGCAGGATCACCAAGATCCTCGTTGCGCTGCTCGGCAACGCGTTCAAATTCACGCCAAACGGAAGCGTGACGGCGAGCGTACAGATCGGCGAAGGCCGAGTGACTTATCGCGTGCAGGACACGGGGATCGGCATTCCGCCAGCCGCGCGCGACGCTGTGTTCGATGAGTTTCGGCAGCTGGATGGAACCGCCACGCGGCGTTATGCAGGTTCCGGTCTGGGCCTCACGCTTGCACGCAAATTGGCCCAGGTGCTGGGGGGGGACATCGCGCTCGAGTCCGTCGAAAACAATGGCTCCACGTTTTCGGTGGAGCTTCCGCTCGAGTATCTACCGCCGTACGGCGAGCGCGCCATTTCTTCAACCTAACGAGTTTCATCGATGGCTGAGACGCGTCGTACATTGCTGGAAACCAGGACAACCGTGCCGCCGGCCGACGTGCTGGCGCGCGCCAAGCGATTCTTCGCCGACCGCAACAGCATCTACGCCGCTTTCGTCGAGCGCGAAGGGCCGCAGTACGTGACGCTGCGCGGCCAGGGTGGGGAAGAACTGATCGTGCACGCGGCCGGGACGGCGAGCGGTACGGCCGTCACCGGGTCCAGTTACATGTTCGACGCGCAGATCGCGCGTTTCTTCGCGACGCTGCCTCCGGCGGAGGGAGCATGAGCGACGTCGTCTCGACGCTGAGGGCGCGACCGAACCTCGTTAGGCTCGGCACCGACGGTCATGCGGCCGACGCGATCGTCGTGCGTGCGCAGGTCCCCGAAGTCTGGGACGCCGTGCGCATCCAGGCACCGCGCGGCGCGACCGTGCTGGAAGTGAAGCGTCGCGCGCTCGCGGAGCTGGTGCCTGACGAGGCATCGGACTCCGAGGAGTACGTCGTCAAATTGCGCGGGTTCGAAGTGCTGGACGAAACGCTGTCGCTGGACGAGGCTGGCGTGCGCGACGGCTCGACGCTTCTGATCACCGGCCGCCGACGCCGTCCGGTGCGTTAGGCGCCGGAGGAATCTCGCTCGAGCGGTGACAGTCGCGTTCATCTCGCACCCGGACTGCGGGCGGCACGATACGGGTTGGGGACACCCGGAGCACGTTGGTCGTCTGCGCGCGATCCCGCGCGCCTTGCGCGACGATCCGGAGCTCTTCGCCGAGCTGCTGCACGTCGAGGCGCGGCACGCGATGCCTAACGAGTTGGTCTTGGCGCACGATCCGGCGTACGCCGAGCGCGTGCACGCGATGAGCGCAGCCGGCGGCGGAGCGCTCGATGCCGATACCGTTGTGAGCGAAGGTTCGTGGGATGCCGGGCGCGCGGGCGTCGGAGCGGTGCTCGATGGCGTGGACATGGTGCTGGACGGCCGGGCGACGCGCGGCTTCGCCGCCGTTAGGCCGCCCGGCCATCATGCCTTACGAGCGCGCGGGATGGGATTCTGTCTCTTCGGCTCAGTGGCGATTGGCGCACACTACGCGCGCTCGCGGCACAAAATCAGTCGCGTGCTCATCGTCGACTGGGACGTGCATCACGGCAACGGCACCCAGGCGCTGGTGCAGGAGGAGCCAGAGATTCGATTCGTCTCCATGCATCAGTGGCCCTGGTATCCCGGCACTGGGCCGGCATCGGATCGCGGTCCGCACGGCAGTGCATGGAACGTTCCAATGCCAGCGGCACTTCCTGCCGCGCAATATCTCGCTGCACTGCTCCGCGCCGTCGACGAAGCGACGCGAGAATGGACTCCTGAGCTGGTTCTCATCTCGTCAGGCTTCGATTCTCTCGCTGGAGATCCACTGGGCGGATTCACTCTCGAGATTGAAGATGTGAGCATTCTCACCCGCGAGCTCGTCGATCGCGCGAAGTCGTGGTGTGGCGGTCGAATTGTCAGCGCTCTCGAGGGCGGATATGCTCCGGAGCGGCTCGGAAAAGGTGTCGTGGCTCACCTTCGTGGGATGCTGTGACGTTCAGTGCACCACGTGTGAGGGAAAGCCGCACAAGAGCGCTGTGCGCTTCTTACGCTCGCGGCGTTTACTCGTCTATGAACCGCTGAGCGCGACTAGCTAGCGCGGTCAGCCGGCTTTCGCGAGATCTGATGCATCGCGGTACCGAGCCTGTTATTTCAACGCATCATGGATCCGCGGAAACCGCCCACTCGTCCCGTCTCGTCGCCCGTCACGTGACCCCCTCATCGCGAGCTCCCTTACGATCACGCCTAACGTCACAAGGCGAGCCGGTCACAGTTTTCGGCGTCATTCCAGGAAGCGGTCTCGAAAGTGGCGCGAGTGTCGCAGGTGCTGAAGCGCTCGTCGTCCGGCAACTGGCGGCGTTGCTCGAAGAGAGTTCGTTAGGTGCTTTCCTAGGCCGCGCCCGGCAAGTGGCGCGCTATCGAGCGGTGGTGGAACAGGCCTTCGTCGAACGCAGCATTGTTCCAGTCCCGTGGGGCACCACCTTCCGCTCACGAGCGAGCGTGGCACGCTGGCTCGAGCTGCACTACTCTCCCCTCCAGGAAGCGCTCGAGTTCGTCGCCGAGCGCGCCATGATGCGGGTGCGTGTCGGCGCCGCCGCGCCGCCGGCGAACGAAGCGGCCGCAGCCTCAGTGGACGGACGCTTGTGGACGCTGCTGCGCGGACTCAAGGGCGACGCGATCGCCGCGATCCCCGTCGTTGCCAGCGCCGACGCGCGAACGGATCGAGACGCCCAGTGCGCCTACCTCATCGAGCGCGACTCCATCAGCGGCTTCGAGCAGCGCGTGAAGAGCCTAACGAGTGCCGAGCCGCTCTTGCGCGTGGAGCTGAGCGGACCGTTCCCGGCGTACGACTTCGTTCAGATGGATTTCGGAGGTTGACGCCCTAGTGTTCTGTCCGGATTGCGGCACCTGGAATCGCACACGCGCTGTCTCCTGCGCTCGCTGTAGCAAGGAGCTGCCCGAGCTATCCAGCGTGCCCATGGAGAAGCCGGACGAAGAAATCAGCGGGCTGCGCCGCATCATGGGTGGACGCTACCGCGTCCTGCGTCGCCTCGGCAGCGGTGGGATGGCGCACGTGTACTACTCGACGCACGGCGCGCTCGAGCGCCCGCTCGTCATCAAGGTGCTGCATCAGCACCTGGCCCGCGACCCGGAAATGCGTGAGCGCTTCCGCCGCGAAGCCGAAGCGGCGAGCCAGCTGTCGCACCCACACGTTTGCGCGATCCTCGACTACGGCGATCACGACGGCATCGTCTTTCTCGTTATGCCGTATCTCGCCGGCGGCTCGCTCGCGGATGTGCTCGTGCGCGACAAGACGGTCGCGCCACGCACGGCGGCGTCGGTGGGGGCGCAGGTAGCCTGCGCACTCGATTACGCGCATCGCCGCGGCATCGTGCACCGCGACATCAAGCCGGACAACGTGATGTTCGACGAGGACGGGCATTCGATCATCACCGACTTCGGTATCGCCACGGCGCGATTTCATGGCCGCCTAACGAAGACCGGGCGCGCGATGGGGACGCCGCACTACATGTCGCCCGAGCAGGCGATGGGGCGCATGGTCGACGGCCGCAGCGATCTCTACGCGATCGGCGTGATGCTGTACGAAATGCTGCTTGGATTCCCGCCCTTCGACGGAGCCGATTCGTACTCGGTTGGCTATAAGCAGGTGCATGAAACGGCCGTCGCCCCCGACGTCGTCGACTCGCGCATCCCCGCGGAATTGTCCGCGATCGTGATGCGCTGCCTCGCCAAGTCCGTCGACGAGCGCTATCAGACCGGTTATCGCCTCGCCGACGCGCTCATCTCGTACCTCGCTACCGAAGGACGTGGCGCGAGTGAGGACCACCGTCTGGCGTGGGTCGCGCGCCGCAGCCCGAGCTCGGTCGTCACGACTCTCTAACGCGTTATTCGTTAGGCGTCGAGGAAGCGATCCCGCTCGCTCGCCGGCGGTAGGGGGCAGGCGTCGAGCTGACCGAACCACCCGTAGCGCCGCTTCGCGATCACGTCATAAGCCCAGTCCCGCAGGAACCGAGGGACGACACGCAGCGCTGTGCTGAGTCGCCAAACGCCCCCGAACTTCCGCGCGATCACGAGTATGGCGTCGGATTTGACGAACACCCGATCGCCGTCGCGCACGATGATCGAATCGACGTCGCGCGTGGCTGGAAAGGCGCGGCGCAGCCGAGTGCCGTGCGGGCTCTCGAGCGGCGCGAAGAGGAGCCGGCGCTTCGCGTCGTGCTTGAGCGCCCAACGCACGAATGCGTTGCACAGCGCGCAGACGCCGTCGTAGTAAACGATCACGGGTCGAATGTAGCAGGTAGCAGTGCAACGGCTCACCACTCGACACCAATAGCTAAGCCAGAACAAATAGCCTGGAGTGGCCAGGTTCGAGTTCGGGGTCCTCCGAATTCTGTGATCGACGGCTGCAACATCTCACTCTGAAGACGCGACACCGAGGACCGAGTACTGACAGCTATTTGTTTTTGCCAGCGGCAAGTGCACGGGTTGGGCGGCCGCTAGTTTTGGATCGTGTCTCGGCTCATCCATGTCGCGCTGCCGGTCCGGCTGTATCGCCCTCTCACGTACGCCATTGAGGGGGAGTGGGCGGAGAGCGTCCTACCGGGCGCCCGCGTCGTCGTCCCGCTGCGGACGGGCAAGGCCGTCGGTGTCGTTACGGCGCTGGACGTGCAGGGCAACGGGAGCGGGAAGATCCGCAGCGTGCTGGACGTGCCTAACGAGCCGGCGGCGCTACCACCGGCGTTGCTGCGCACCTGCGAATGGATCGCCAAGTACTACGCGGCGCCGATCGGGATCGTCCTGCGCAGTGCATTGCCCTCGCTGCTGGCGGCCCCGCGCGATCACGAGCGGGCCCAGCGCACGACCAAAGTGCTGGCCATCGCGCGAGAGCTTCCCTCGCTCGCCGAGCGGGAGCAGCTGTTCGCGCGCGCCCCCAAGCAGCGCGCCTTGTACGAGCTGCTCGAGTCGTTAGGTGGGTCCGCGCCGCTTCCGCTGCTTCGCGAGCGCGGTCACACCTCGCCGTCGGCCATGTCTGGTCTCGTCAAACGCGGCATCGTGCGTGTGACGGCTCAGGCAGCGGCGTCGGATCCGTTCGCAGGCGTTGCCGCTATCTCGCCTGCCTTACAGCCCACACAAGCCCAGCGTGACGCCATCCAGCGCATTTTGGCAGGGGCTCCGGGCGACGTCACCCTTCTGCACGGGGTGACAGGCAGCGGAAAGACGCTAGTGTATCTCGAAGTACTCAAGGCCGTCCGAGAACGCGGTCGCACGGCCATCGTGCTCGTGCCTGAGATCGCGCTCACGCCACAGACTGTCGGCCGCTTTCGTGCTGTCTTCGGCGATCAAGTCGCCGTTCTCCATTCCGCGTTAGGGGAGCGCGAACGCGTCGAGGCGTGGCGCGCACTGCGATCGGGCCAGAAGAGTATCGCCGTTGGAGCGCGCTCGGCGATTTTCGCTCCGCTCGAGCGCGTCGGCGCGATCGTGGTGGACGAGGAGCACGAGGCGACCTACAAGCAGGAGGAAACGCCACGCTATCACGCGCGCGACGTCGCGATCGTGCGCGCTCGCGTAGAGGGCGCGCATGTCGTCCTCGGGAGCGCGACGCCGAGCCTGGAGAGTTGGGCGAATGCCACCGCTGGGCGCTACACACTGATCTCGCTTCCGGAGCGTGTGGGCGGCGGGGCGCTCCCGGCGGTCCGCGTCGTCGACCTGAGACGCGACAGCAAGAAGCAACCGAGCACAGCGACTCGCTTCGATCCGTTTCGCTTCGCCATCTCGGAGGAACTGGAGTCGGCGCTCAAGGATCGCCTAACGCGGAAAGAGCAAAGCCTCCTCTTGCTCAACAGGCGCGGCTACAGCGCATTCGTGCAGTGCAGCGCGTGCGGCGACGTCGTCACGTGCCCGCGGTGCAGCATCGCGCTTACGTATCACCGCACGCCCGACGCGATGGTCTGTCACTACTGCGCCTTCCGCACGGCTCGTCGCGAGAAGTGCGAGCGCTGCGGAAGTCCGACGCTGCGGCGCCGAGGCCTCGGGACGCAGCAACTCGAGGAGCTGATCGCCGAGCGATTCCCGACGTGCCGTATCGCGAGAATGGACGTGGATACGACCGGGGGCCGGCTGGCGCATGCGACAATTCTGGATCGCGTTGGTCGCGGCGACGCAGACCTTTTGCTCGGCACGCAGATGATCGCCAAGGGGCTCGATTTCCCTAACGTGACGCTCGTGGGGGTCGTGGACGCTGACGTGGGGATCAACCTGCCTGATTTCCGTGCGTCGGAGCGCACGTTTCAGCTGTTGAGCCAGGTGGCGGGGCGCGCGGGGCGCGGGCCGAAGGGCGGAGAAGTCATCATTCAGACGCGCAATCCGATGCACCACGCCGTGCGCTGCGCTGTCAAGCACGACTCGGTGGCCTTCGCGCGCGAGGAGTTGCCGGCGCGTGAGTCGCCGGCGTATCCGCCGAGCGTTCGCCTAACGAGGATCGTGCTCAGCGCCACCACCGAGGCGGCGGCCGCCGATCTCGCAATTGCGGCAGTCGACTGGTTGCGACGTCTAACTGAGGCCAAGGAGCTGCGCACGATCACGCCCGTGGGACCGGCACCGTGTCCGGTCGAGCGGATCAAGCGGCGCTGGCGCTGGCATGTCGTGATCAAGGCGACTGATGCGAGCGAGTTATCGAGGTTGCTGAGCTACTTCGCTCAGCGGTTCCCGGTGCCGGCGAAGGCTCAATCGCGAGTAGCGATCGATCGAGACCCAGTCACGCTGCTGTAATTGCACCAAAGCTGTCGGATGTGAACAAACCGATGATAGGTGAGCCGTTAACCGGGATGATGGGTGAGCCGATGTTGGGCGACCCCGGGGTCAGACTCCACTGCGGGGTCAGACTCCACCGTGGGGGCTGACGCTCACGTAGGCCATCCAACGAGGGCCGGACTGCAAAGTGAAGACGTCGGCGTCTGCAAAACGCCGAGTGGAGTCTGACCCCGGTGTCGGTTGCGTAGATTTGGGCGTGCCAAAGTTCTCCCACCCTGACTTCACGTCAGCGCGATTTGCCAACGGCCGCGACGCGCGTTTCGAGCCGGCCCCCTCCGACGGCGTTCTGCCAGAAGGCTTCTTCTCGACTACGAATCTCCCGACCTACGTCCGCATTAACGGGAGTTGGAAGATGCCGCAGGAGTCGCGCATGGACGCGGCGCTCGTGCTCGACGCCAACGGCGAGCTTTGGGCGCGTGAGGGTCGGCGTGTAAAACGCGGCGAAAAGGTGGCGGTCGGCATCGCCGAAGACGGATCCGAGGGGATCTATGTCTTCGCCGAGGCGTTCCTCGCGCACGACCCGACGGCGCTCGGCGGCGGCGAGTTTCGCTTCATGGCGAGCGACGTCTCGCGCGAAAAGCCGATCGATTACGGCGTGATGGCGCGAATTCTCATCGCTGAACGGGAACGCGGCTATCCCATCTGGGTCTGCGGACCGGCGCTCGTACATTCACGCGCCCGCGCGGACATGACCTGGTTCATCGAAAACGGGTTCGTCGGCGCGTTGCTCGCAGGAAACGCAGTCGCCGTACACGACATCGAAGCGTCGATGTACGGTACGACGTTAGGCATGACTGGCAGCGGGGAGACGACAGTCGGCGGCCATGGCCTGCACATGCGCGCGATCAACCGCGTGCGCGCGGCCGGGTCGATCGCGCAGGCGGTGCAACAGGGAGCGATTACGAGCGGCATCATGCACGCGTGCGTGACCCGCGACGTGCCGTTCGTGCTGTGCGGTTCGATCCGTGACGATGGCCCGTTGCCCGACGTTTACACAGACATCGCGGAAGCGCAGGACGCAATGCGCGGGCACGCCGTCAAAGCGACGATGGCCATTCTCATCGCTACCGCGCTGCATGCCATCGCAACAGGCAACATGCTACCGGCGTTCGTCACAGAGCCTGACGGGACCCTTCGCGAACTGGCTACCATCTGCGTAGACTCATCGGAGTTCGTCGTGAGCAAACTGAAGGATCGCGGAACGCACCAGGCGTTCGGCGTCGTCACCAACGCACAGGACTTCATGCACATCTTGAGGCTCTACGTGGAGCGTGAATTGGATGCGCGCGGCCTAACGCGAACGGCAGCGCCGGCGGCCGTCACAACCGGAGCCGGCCGATGACAGAGACGCAACGACGATTTCTGCGCGAGATCGCGGCGCGCATCGGCGAAAGTCGCGTGCACGAGGTGCGACTGTTCCCGGCGATCAGGCAGGGTGGAATCGAGTCTGGCGTCGCGATTGTCGCCGCTCGGCCGCCGCAGCCGATCCCGCCCGACATGTCGATTCCGCCGTCTGACGATTTCAGCGACGAGCTGGATGTCGGCTTGGACATCGAGACCGTCATTCCAGTCGTAGTGGACGGCGACACGGCGCCGCGTCCCACGGTGCCAGCAGATCACGACGTGCCGCGTTATGAAATCCTGTCGGCGCGCTACAAGTTGGTCATCAAGGGCACGGAGCGCGGCGCGTGGGAAGCCGAGGTGCGCCATGAGGCCGATGCCCCCCTCGACACGATCGATCGCGTCGTGCGCGGTGTGGCAATGCGATCTGGCGAAGACGGCGAACCTGAATGCATCGAAATCGCCAAGTTTCGTGAGGCGCTGAGCGACGCCCCGTTCATGAGCGACGGCGATTTCAGCACGGAGCATGGAACCAGCTAGCTCGGTCGGGTTTGTCGTCGCGTTCACCGCGGGTCTACTGAGTTTTCTTTCGCCGTGTGTGCTCCCGCTCATCCCGAGCTACGTCACGTTCATCACCGGGATGTCGCTGGATGACGTCGTGCAAGCTCGGCGTCGGACGCTGGCGCATGCGCTGCTCTTCATCCTCGGCTTCTCGATCATCTTTCTTGCGTTAGGCGCCGGGGCCACGGCGCTGGGTGCGACGCTGCGCTTCGAGCGCCGCTGGCTGAGCCGAGTTGGCGGCGTGCTCATTATCGTGTTCGGGCTGTACTTGTTAGGCGTGCTCAAGATCAGCGCCTTCATGCGTGAGCGCCGCGTGCATCTCGCCGACAAACCGCTCGGCTACTTCGGCACACTGCTGGTGGGGATGACGTTTGGTGCTGGATGGACCCCGTGCATCGGACCGATTCTCTCGGCCATTCTCGTTTACACATCGTCGGAAGCCGATCTCGCGCGCGGGATGGGTCTCCTGAGCGCGTACTCGCTGGGGCTCGCCGTGCCGTTTCTCGCCGCGGCGCTCGCCATCGATCGCTTTATCGACGTCGTGAAGGCGATGCGGCGGCATCTCGTGTGGGTGTCGCGCGCGTCTGGAGTTCTGTTGATCGCTGTCGGTCTGCTGATGGTCACCGACCGCTTCACGATCCTCGCGAGCTATCTGCAGTCGCTGACGCCCGACGCGCTGCGAAATAGGCTGTGACAGAACATCAAAACGGGAAGCTTCGAGTGACCCGTCGCGAGTGCGGAGTCTCCAGAATGATGAGGTTGCCGAAGGAGAGTTTTCGTCTCAGTGCAGCTGCTGATTTGAAAACTCAGCCGTGATGACTGGAGACTGACCACTCGAAGCTCCCGTTTGGTAAGACCAGTGGTTGGCGAGGTGATCTGTCTCACATAGTTAGGCCGAAATCTTTGGCTCGCCCCGTGCGTCTTATTGGTACGTCAGCACTTACCGCTGCCATGCGAGAGCCAAAACAGGCACTTTTCAGTCTCGCAGCGGTATCCACTGCATGCCCCGAATTCAGGGAGATTTGAGATGACTCGCTCCTCGACTCGCCGTTTGGCGTTCGCGACGCTCGCCGCTTTCGCAATTGCGGCGTGCGGGCGCAGCGACGACACGGCGCTCGTAAATGACACGTTGCTCGCGCGCGACCTCGGCCGCGTTGGCGTAGACTCGACGGCGCAGCCGAAGCTCGAGGACGTACCGGCGCCGACAACGCAAACGCCGACGACAAGTGCGCCGAAAACGTCGACGTCGCGTCCGCGTTCAACAACACCGACTCAGCCGAAGAACACGAATCCGCCGCCTTCCACACCGACGACAACTACAACGTCGACTGGAAACACGGTGACAACGAATCCAAAGGGATCGGCTTCGGCAGAAGCGTCGACGGGCGTGATCGCGTCAGGCACGTCGATCGTGCTCGCATCTGGCGACAAGATCTGCACGAATACCAACAAGGTCGGGGATCGTTTTAACGCGACCGTAACGCAGACGATCACGGGCTCAAACGGCGTGCGTATTCCACAAGGCGCGACGGCCGTTGTCGAAGTCACTGCGCTTGATCGCAGCGACAACGTCAACGACAAAGTCGTGATGGGTTTCCGCGTGATCTCGCTGTCGTTTGACGGCAAGACTTACGCTGTGTCGTCCGAGCTAGCGTCGGCGGAAGTGGACAAGGTCCGCAGCTCGACGCGTAAGGACGATGCGAAGAAAGTGATCGGTGGCGCCGTGGTGGGCGCCGTCATCGGCCAGGTGATCGGTAAGAGCACCAAGGGGACGGTCACCGGTGCCGCCGCCGGTGCGGCAGCGGGTGCCGCGGCTGCCGCTGCGACGGGGAACTACGAAGGCTGCGTCAACGTCGGCAGTCATATCACGATCAGACTAACGGACGGGCTCGAGATCCAACGCGTCGCCTAACGAGTTAACTAACTAAAGCTGTCGGCTGCCAGCTGACAGAGGTTTAGCTATCAGCGAGCAACTGACAGCTAGAGATCTGAGAGCTGGCGTCTGACAGCTTTGGTTTTGCCGTTCAGAATCCGGCTGTTCCTCTGACGCGGCCATCGCGTGGCTCGGACACCCCGTGCCAGCCGCCTTTCACGCGCATAACGGCATTCGAGTTCGCCAGCCCCCCGACATAGCGAATCGTGTGGCCCATCGCCTTGAGCGCCGACTCGACCTCCGGAGTTAGGCCGCCATTCTCGACGAGTAGCTCGTCAGGCAGCGCCTGATGATGGATCTTCGGCGCGCGCATGGCATCGGCTAGCGTCATGTTGTGCTGAATGACGTTGAGTATGACCTGCGACGTGCTCGTGATGATGCGTGGGCCGCCGGCGGCCCCCGCCACGAGCAGCAGATTCCCCTGCGGATCCAGCACGATTGTCGGCGACATCGCGCTCAGCATGCGCTTCCCGGGGGCGATCGCATTCTGCTCACCCTGAACCAAGCCGAACATGTTCGGCTTCCCTGGCGCAGCCGCGAAATCGTCCATCTCGTCATTCATGAAGAAGCCGACGCTCGTTAGGTACACGCCGGAACCGTAGCCGTTGTTGATCGTGGTCGTCGTGGCCACAGCGTTCCCCTTGTCGTCCACCACCGAGTAATGCGTCGTGTGCATCCCGTCGACGATCTGCTTGCCGTCGCGCGGAGTCGGCGTGGCTTTCTGGGGATCGATTGTCTTGGCCAGAGTGCGCGCGTAGTCCTTGCTCGTGAGTTGTGCCAGCGGGACGTTGATGAAGTCAGGATCGCCGAGCTTGGAATTGCGATCGATGAAGGCGCGCTGGTAAGAGGAGCCTAACAAGTGGACGTAGTCCGCCGTCCCCCACGTTGCCGCGGGAAACGTCTCGAGTAAGTTGAGCGATTCGGCGATCGTCGTCCCGCCTGACGAGGACGGCGGCATCGTGATGAGGCGGTAGCCGCGGTACGTCGCGTTGATCGGTGTGCGCCAGATCGCCTTGTAGCGCTTGAGGTCCTCGCCGGTGATCAGTCCACCGCCGCGGCCAAGCTCGGCGACAAGCGAGTCGGCTGTCGGTCCCTCGTAGAATCCCTTCGCGCCGTTGTCGATGATGCGTTGTAAGGTTGCGGCGAGCGCCGGCTGCTTGAAGCGCGTTCCAGGCTTGAGCGCCGAATCGTTCGGATAGAACACGGCGCGACCCGAAAAACGCGCGATCAAGCTCTTGCTTCCGCGAAGGGATCCGGAGAGTGCGCTGTCGACGATGAACCCATCGCGTGCCATGCGCAGCGCCGGCGCGATCGCCTCTGCGCGGGACTTGCTCCCGTACTTTGCGAGCGCCTCGAGCATTCCGGCGACTGCACCGGGAACACCAGACGCGCGATAACCGACCACGCTCGCTTCGGTGAGGTTGCCTTTGTCGTCGAGGTACATGTCGCGCGACGCGGCGAGCGGCGCCATCTCGCGGTAGTCCAATGCAGCGCTTCGGCCGTCGGCCATGCGGATCACCATGTAGCCGCCGCCGCCGAGGTTACCGGCGACCGGGTACGTAACGGCCAGCGCGAAGCCGACGGCAACGGCTGCATCGACCGCATTCCCTCCAGCCTTCACGATCTCGATTCCTGCTTCACTGGCTAGGCGCGAGTTGCTTGCGATCATAGCATGCTCGGCGAAATGCGCCGAATCACCGGCCTTGAAGCGCCACGTCGCGGGGAACTGAACGCTGCTTCGCTGCGGGATCGCCTGCGCGGATGCGGTCGCACCACCGCCGCCCGTAGACTGGCAGGCGACCGCCGCGGCGAAGGAAACGAGACATGCGGCAAGGAACGAGGAACGAGCGGCCATCGATTCTCCGGCGTTAGGCGCTACCGTACGGGCGCACAGGGGCGAGCGCCTCACGGCTTGCGGCCTCTTTTTCGCACCGGGTAAGTTAGCCCCGCGGTTTCCCCCTCGCCCACCACCGTGGCTCCCGCCGACCTCCCCGCTGGCCACTCAGCCGAATCCAGAGTCACGGAGCAGCGCAACCCAAGCTCCGCTGACATCGATCTCGCTTCGGCGCTCCAGATCGTCGATCTCATGAACGTGGAGGATCGCCGCGTTCCCGATGCCGTCGCCACCGAGCGCGAGCGCATCGCTCAGGCGATCGACCTCGTCGAAGCGGCGTTCCGAAGTAGCGGACGTCTGCTCTATGTCGGCGCGGGCACTTCGGGGCGTCTGGGAATACTCGACGCGAGCGAGTGCCCACCCACGTTCGGATCCGATCCGGAGATGGTGCAAGGGATCATCGCCGGCGGACCCACAGCGGTGTTCAAAGCCCGCGAAGGTGCCGAGGACCGACCTGAGGATGGCGCGCACGAAATGGACGCGTTCAACGTCGGGCCAAAGGACGTGCTTGTTGGCATCGCAGCGTCAGGCACAACGCCGTTCGTGCAAGGCGCGCTTACTCGAGCGAAAGAACGTGGCGCGAAGACGATGATCATCGCATGCACGCCGATTTCGCGAGCGCTCGAAGCGCAACTCGATATCGCGATCCTTCCAATCGTCGGCCCGGAAATCGTCACCGGATCGACGCGCCTCAAAGCCGGTACGGCGACCAAGATGGTGCTGAACATGCTTACGACTGGCGCCATGATCCGCATCGGCAAGACGTATGGCAATCTGATGGTCGATTTACGCGCGACGAACGACAAGTTGCGTGACCGCAGCGAACGAATCCTCATGGAAGTTTGTGACGTCTCGCGCAACGAAGCGCGGCTCCTGCTCGAGACGGCGGACCAGAGCGTCAAAGTCGCAATCGTTATGCAGCAGCTTGCGCTGACGAAGGCCGATGCGATCGACGCGCTCGAGCGGTCGGGAGGAGTGATCCGTCGAGTCGTTCCTGGCCCGCCACCACCGGTACGATGACGGCAGCGCAGCCGAGCGTCGTCGTCGGGCTGATGTCGGGGACGTCACTCGACGGCGTCTCCGCGGCAGTCGTCAGATTCCGCGACGACGAGACCACGGGTATCGCGTGGGAGGTCCTGGCCTACGACGTCACGCCGTACAGCGATGAGGAGCGCACGCTCCTCGGGCAATGCCTAACGGGAACGACGCCGGAGGTTTATTGCCGCGCGCATTACGAGCTCGGCGCCTGGCTCGCGCGCGCCGCCACTGCCGTCATGGCGCAAGCCGGCGTGCCGCGCAACGAAATCGCCGCCATCGCCTCGCACGGTCAGACGGTGTGGCACGTGCCGGCGCACTCGACGTGGCAGATCGGCCAGCCGGCGGTGATCGCGGAGCGCACAGGATTGCCGGTGATCAGCGACTTTCGCGCGCGCGACATCGCGGCAGGCGGGCAGGGAGCCCCGCTCGTGCCGATTGCGGACACACTGCTCTTCAGCTCGAACGATGCGTGGCGGGTGCTTCAGAACCTGGGCGGCATCGGCAACCTCACAATCGTTCCACCGCGCGGCGTGACAGTCGGCGCGCACACCGTCGTGCGCGCGTTCGACACCGGGCCGGGTGTGGTCGTGATCGACGGCGTGACGCAGCGCCTAACGAACGGTCGCGAGCGCTACGATCGCGACGGAGTCCTCGGCGCCGCGGGCACGGCGATCGACGCTGCGATCGACGCCGCGCTGGCCGATCCGTTCTTCAGCGCCGAGCCGCCCAAGTCGACTGGGCGCGAACTGTTTAGTCCGGCTTATATCGACGCGTTCATCGCGGACTGCCGCCGGCGCGTGCCTAACGCCACGACGGAGGACATCGTCGCGACGGCGGTGGCGCTGACGGCGCGATCCCTCGGGCTTGCCTTCGAGCGCTTCATCCCCGAACCGGTTGCGGAGCTCGTGCTCTCCGGCGGCGGCGCCAAGAATCCGACCCTGGCCGCCGCGATCACGCAGGCGGTCGCGCCGATTCGCGTGCAACGCTTTGACGATCTGTTCTTCGATGGAGAAGCGAAGGAGGCAGTCGCGTTCGCGCTGATGGGCTACTTGCACCTCAAGGGCCGCGCCGGGAATGTCCCATCTGCAACGGGCGCGCGCGGTCCGCGAATTCTTGGTAGCCTAACGCCGAGCTAGCTGTGAGCTGCTGTCTGCTGCTAGTTGACGGCTGACAGCTTTTTTAGGGCGCACGGAGGTAGCGCCAAAGCACATACAGCGCGAGCACAATTCCGATCGCACCGAGTATCCGCATCCAGCGCTGCCCGCGACGCCTTCGCTCGTCGTCGACCTCGATCTGTAACGGTGTGGGCGGCGCTTCCGGCGGCGGGCCGGCCGCGCTGAGATCGAGTGTGACCTGCGTCGGTAACGAAAACTCGTGATAGCCGGCTTCGTCATCGTCAGAAGCGGCGGCCAATCCGTCTCCGTCGAAGCGCGCGGTGACAACTGTGATGTTGTCCGGTCCACCGGCACTATTGGCTAGCGCGATCAACTCGCCGCACGCGCGTTTGAGATCGGAGCCATCGCCGATACAGCTGGCGATGTCTTCCTGCTTCACCTGACCCGTCAGTCCATCGCTGCACACGACAAGGACGTCGCCGCGTCGCAGCCGCTGATAGGTGAGATCGATTTTGACGTGCGCCTCGGGGCCTAACGCCTGGAGGATGATGTTGCGTCGATCGCTCTGCGCCGCGGCTTCTTCGGAGATCTCGCCCGCATCGATCAGACGCTGCATGAGCGACTGATCGCGCGTGATCTGCACGGCCTTGCCGTCGCGCACGAGGTATGCGCGGCTGTCGCCGACCTGCGCGAGGTAGAGCGTGTCGCCGAGGAGTCCCGCGATCGTCGCGGTGGTGCCCATCCCCTCGAGGTCGCGCCGCTCCTTCTGGATCATGTGCAGCTCGTCGTTGGCGCGGATGGCCGCCCGGTACATCGCAACGACGAATGTTTCGGCAGTGGGTCTGTCTCGCGCGGACCAGTGCTCGCGCAGGTAGCGCAGCACGACTTCGACGGCTGCCGCGCTGGCGTATTCGCCCGCGGCCGCGCCGCCCATGCCGTCTGCCACCATGAAGAGCGTCCCCATGGGGCCAGAGCGCTGACGCCGCAAACGATCGAACGTGAGCGGACGTGCTGTGGCGAGGTCCGCTACAACGAACGCGTCCTCGTTATGCTCGCGCGTCTGACCAACGTCGGTTTGAGCGTACGTCTGAATCGTTACCGCACCAGGCGGCACGATCGGATCCGTCGGAGTTGGATTCGAATGAGAGCCTGACGTCACAGTGCCTATCGGCATGGACTACCGTCCGAGCAAATTGCGACCTACTACCACAGCCACACCACCCGCAACACTACTGACCCCAGCTATACCTACCCCCCAAAAACCCAAGCAGCCGCAGCCATTGTCCATGGTAGCTGGATCTCGGCCCGTTTGGCAGCATGTCGAGCCGGGAACGCCCGGCGAGCGCGAAAATGCCACCAATACGGGTACGTAGCAACTTCAGGCGCAGATTCGATCTGCTCGCGTCGCACTTTCGCACACTGACGCTGCCATGCGTGCTGAGCGGCCTCGGCACACTCGCAGCTTGCGCGGCGGGGCCGCGCACCGGCGCTACGGGACCCACTTCACGCTTTCCCGCAATGACAATCGCCAACGGGCCGTTGGCGATCCGCGTGACCTACCCGCCGCGGGATGCAGTTCTCACGGTAGCCGGCGACTCCACGTTCATCTTTGGCTCAGTGGGGAACGGCAACGCGACGCTGACTATCAATGGGCAGTCGGTGCGGGTGCATCCCAATGGGAGCTTCCTCGCCTACTTGCCCGTGCCGCGCGACTCGCAGCGCTATCTCATTGGCGCGTCGCTCGCGGGCGCGACGGAGCGAGTCGACCATCCGGTTCGGATTCCGCCAAGACCAGCGCCAATCACGAATGATGGTCCACTCGTCGCTGAACAGCAGAGCGTGCGGCCGGGCTCGAGCGCGCGCTGGGCCACCGGCGAGCGTCTCACAGTCGCCGTGCGGGCGAACGCGAATGCGACAGTGGTGCTTGAACTGGCCGACGGGCGTCGCGCGCCGCTCGTGTCGGCGCGCGAAACAGTGCGCGACTCCACGCTCTGGCAGCGCACGGCATCGGTCGAGGAGTTAGGCGCGCCAGCGCGGCTGCTCGTGACGCGCGGCGCCGACACGATCGCGCTTTCGGTCCCGGCGCAGCATCTGATCGACTCGTTAGGTGCCCCGCCACGTCTCGCGCGTTTAGTGTCGGCAAGTTCAGTCCCGGACACCGATCAAGTCGTCATCGCGCGGCCTGTCCTCAACGGCACGTACAAGTGGATGCTGCTGCCAGGGACGATCGTCCAGGTGACGGCACGCGTCGGCAATCAGGCGCGCATCCGACTGGATTCTCAGCTCGAGGTCTGGACCGATACCTCGTCGGTTGCCGAGTTGAGCGACGGCAGCGTCGCGCCGCGCCGGATCGTCGGGAACCCACGGGTTGCGACAGCGGGCGACGGGGAATGGGCCGACGTGTTTCTACCGATGGCTGCAACTGCTCCGTTCCTGATCGACCAGCTTCCAGGCGCGCTGGCGATCACGCTGTACAGCACAACGCTGGACATCGACATCGCGGCTCTGCGCAGCGATACGTCAGTCGTTAGGAACGTGACGTGGTCCCAACTCGCGAGCGATCGCGGCCAGGTCGTCCTGCATCTCGCAGACGACCCGTACGGCTACCATGTGCGCTGGCAACCAGGAGCAATGGTCGTCCGTGTGCGTCGGCCGCCGAGAATTTCCGGTAGCCGAGCGCTGGAGGGCCTAACGATTGCTGTCGATCCCGGGCATCCGCCTGTGGGAGCAACGGGGCCGACGGGGCTGTACGAGGGGGATGCGGTGCTCCCGATCGCCGAGCGTTTGCGGGACGAGCTGCAGCGGCGCGGCGCGCGCGTGGTCCTAACGAGAACGACGCTTGACCCGGTGGCGCTCGCTGATCGGCCAGTGATCGCGCGGCGCGCCAACGCCCACGCCTTCGTGTCCATTCACCTGAACGCGCTCCCGGACGGCGTGAACCCCTTCACCGCGCACGGGACGGGGACCTACTTCTTCCAACCGCAGTCGGCCCCGCTTGCCCGCGAGGTCCAGGCCGGCATGGTCCAGCAAATGGGCCTGCGCGACCTCGGCAGCTTCTATGACAACCTCGCCGTCGTACGGCAGACCTGGATGCCCTCAGTGCTCTGCGAGGGGGCCTTCCTGATGATTCCGGAGCAGGAGGCATGGCTCCGGACCCCCGAGTTCCAGCAAGCGTATGCACGAGGTGTGGCTGACGGCCTGGAAGGGTATTTCAGAGCGCTTGGTAGGCACCGCTAAGAGGCTGAAAGCAGCTGTCAGCTGTCCGCTGCCTGCCGTTAGCTGACAGCTTTCGTTGGCAGTTTGGAGCGTCTGTTAGGGGGCCCTAACGTTGCATTGGCGTGGATATCGTTGCCTGGAACGAAATTCGTGATCTCTGTATTGTAACTGTTGTGTATGTAATAGGTTACGAAGACACTGGCGCGGAATCACTAGTGGGCATAAAATGCGCGCCCACCTGAACCGACCCGGTTCGCTTTCTTTTTCGTGTCGATCCCCAACGGACTCTGAAATGCCACTTCCGACCACGCCTCCTCCCGGTCCCGCTCCGCTCTCTCAGAATGCTCGCACGGTTCTGGAAAAGCGCTATCTCGTCCGCGACGAGAAGGGGAAGCCGGTGGAAAGCGCGGAGCAGCTCTTCTGGCGGGTGGCAACCGTCGTCGCCGAGGCGGATAGGCGTTACGGCGCCTCCGAGGCCATGGTCGCTGGCGTCGCCGAAGAGTTCTATCGGCTGATGACGCAGCAGCGCTTCGTCCCCAACTCGCCCACGCTGATGAACGCGGGGCGCCCGTTGGGCCAACTCTCGGCGTGCTTCGTTCTGCCGGTCGACGACGCCCTGTCGAATGGCCAGAACGGGATCTACGACACGCTGCGCGCGATGGCGCTGATCCATCAGTCGGGTGGCGGAACGGGCTTTTCGTTCTCGCGACTGCGTCCAAAGGGATCGATGGTTCGCTCGACGACAGGCGTTGCGTCGGGCCCGGTCTCCTTCATGAAGCTTTATGACGCCTCGACGGATGCGGTGAAGCAAGGCGGCACGCGTCGCGGTGCGAATATGGGCATCCTGCGCGTCGATCATCCGGACATCATGGATTTCATCACCTGCAAGGAAGACCTAACGCAGGTGACGAATTTCAATATCTCGGTAGCGGTCACCGACTCGTTCATGCGATCGGTGCATGCAGGGACGCAATACGATCTAATAGACCCGTCGTCTGGCGCCATCGTGGGTCAGCTGGATGCCCGCGCCGTGTGGGACAAGATGATCGAAGGCGCGTGGCGCACCGGTGAGCCGGGCTGCTTCTTCATCGACGAGGCGAACCGCTTCAACCCGGTGCCGCACCTCGGGAACTACGAGGCGACGAATCCGTGCGGCGAGCAGCCGCTGCTCTCGTATGACGTGTGCAACCTGGGCTCGATCAACGTCGGGTTCTATGCGAAAGACGGCAAGATGGATTGGGAAGGGCTGCGTCGCGACGTGCACCTAACGACGCACTTCCTGGACAACATCATCGACGTCAACAAGTACCCGCTGCCGGAGATCGATCACCTCTCGAAGCGAATCCGCCGTATCGGCCTGGGCGTCATGGGCTTCGCCGACGCTCTCGTTAGGCTCGGCATTCCATACGACTCGGAGCAGGGCGTAGAATTCGGGCGCAAGCTCATGCTGTTCGTCGACAGCGAAGCCAAGAGCGAAAGCGAGCGTCTGGCGAATGCGCGCGGCCCATTCCCGGAGTGGGCGCGCTCGATCTGGGGACCCGACGCAACGGCGGCGCGGGATGCACGGGGGCAGCGCATACGCCCGGCACAAACGCTACGCAACTGCAACGTCACGACCGTCGCTCCCACGGGAACGATCTCCATCATAGCCGGCTGCTCGTCAGGCATCGAGCCGATCTTTGCCGTCGCGTTCATGCGCAATCAGGCGGGCGTCATGATGCCTGACGTGAACGAGGACTTCGTCGCAGTGGCGAAACGCGAAGAGTGGTATTCCGAAGAGCTGATGGAGAAGATTGCGTCGCAGGGGCACATCCACTTCCCGGAAGTCCCGGAGCGTTGGCAGCGCGTTTTCGTCACGTCGCACGACATCACGCCCGAGTGGCACGTGCGCATGCAGGCCGCCTTCCAGGACTGCACGGATTCGGCGATCTCCAAGACGACGAACTTCCCGAACGTCGCGACGCAGGAAGACGTGCGAGCGATTTATGAGCTGGCGTATCAGCTCAAGTGCAAAGGCGTTACGGTCTATCGCGACGGCTCGCGTGACAATCAGGTGCTGTCGACTGGCGCCACCGCGAAGGCGACGGCGGAGCGCAAGGGCGTTGGCGATGAAGCCAAGCGCGCGATCGCTGCGATGCATGGCGAGCTCGCGGAAAAGGACGCCGAGATCGAGAAGCTCAAACGAGCGCTGTTCGATTCGGAGAGCGAGAATCTGAATCGCCGCGCCAAGCGCGCGCGCCCGGATCGGCTGCGCAGCACGTCGATCCGCAAGGATACGCCGTTAGGCACGATGTACGTGCACATCAGCGAAGACGAGCGCGGCCAACCCTTCGAGGTCTTCATCAGCCTCGGCAAGGCGGGCGGCTCGGCGATGGCAGACGCCGAAGCGATGGGTCGCTTGATCTCCCTCGCTCTGCGATCCGGCATCCCGCTCATGGAAATTCACCGCCAGCTGCGGGGCATCTCCTCCGATAAAGCTGTCGGTTTGGGGCCGCACAAAGTGCTTTCAGTGCCTGACGCGATCGGTATGGCGCTATACGAGTGGCATCAGGACAAGCAGGGCGTGCAGCAGGAACTAATTCGCGATCCGCGTGAGGCAGGACAGACCCCAAAGGCCGAGCAGATCGCGGTGACGCAGTCGTTAGGCGCGGAACAGATGGCGATGAAGTTCGATGACGGCTCGCAAGCGTTCATCGGCACGTGCCCGGACTGCGGCTCGCAGCTCGAGTACGCCGAAGGATGCGTGAAGTGCCACGTTTGTGGGTTCAGTGAGTGTGGATGAGGGGTTTGCCCGGAGACGAAAAAACGCCGCCCAAGGGCGGCGTTTTTCTTGATCACCCATCCCGAGAGCGTCGACGGCGGCACCGGTTCAGTACATGTCATCGCCTAACGCATGCCGCTGTCGACGCTGTATCAATCTTTCGCGGCGAGTTTTCCGCCTCGGTGGACAATCCGCCCGTTGAATACCGTAAGCAGACATTGCATGTCCTTCAGCGAATCGGCCGGAACGCTGTAGAGATCCCGGTCCCACACGGCCAGATCGGCGTACTTCCCGGGCTCGATCGAGCCGATCTTCTTCTCCAGGAACATCTGCCGAGCCGCCCAGATCGTGACGGCTTTGAGCGCCGTGCGGACGTCGACGGACTCGTCGCGGCCATACGGATCGTTTGGCCACACGCCTAACAACGGCTGACGCGCGACCGCGGCCCAAATGCCATAACGAGCAGGGAAGGGCGTCACATTGTAGTCGGATCCGTTGGCCCAGCGGACTCCCTTTCCGAGAAACGTTCTGAACGGATCCAGGCGCCGAGCGCGGGCAGGGCCAAAGTTTCCGGCATACGTATCGCCGATCCACCACATGAACGTGGCCGACGGCTCGGGATAACCAGCGTCGAATTCACGCTGGAGCTTCGCCATACTGTCGATGGCGCGATCGCTGGGAATGTTCGCGTGAATGATCCCGTGACGCAGGCCATGCTTCGGATTCTCACGCATCGCCTGCGCATAGCTGTCCACTGTCCAATCGATCGCGCGATCGCCGATGGAGTGCGTGCTCACGTGCATGCCGGCGTCATGGTACAAGCGGATGAGCTGCCTAACGGTGTCAGGGTCCGACGCCGGATAGCCGTGGTTTCCGCTGTCGATACCCGTGAAGTTCTTGTTCCAGTCGTCGTAGACCCACGCCGTGCGCGCGCCGCCGCTGCCGTCGATGTACAGCTTGACGCCGCCCGCGATGACGTGATCGTCGCCTGTTGTTTCGTACGGCTTGGTTTGCGCGCCGCGTTCAGCGATGAGCTTGCGCGCTCCTTCGATCGAGCGCCCGCCTTGCCATAACGCAAACACGCGCACCGTAAGATCACCCGATGCCTGCACGCGTTTGTACGCTTCCCACGTCGCCGATGAGATGCCGGGATCCTTGAGACCCGTCATCCCCTCGGCGTTGAAGGCCTTGGCGAGATCACGGATGCCGGCGTCGAGCTGCTCGGCGGTTTCATCGGGGAGGAGTCGCCTAACGAGCCCCTGCGCAGATTCCTTGAGCACGCCCGTCGGCGTGCCGTCGCTGGTGCGGTCGATCGTGCCGCCCGGAGGATCCTTGGTGTCGCGCGACAGCTCGGCGAGTTTGAGCGCGGCACTATTGGCCACGCCGTAGTGCCCCATGGTCTGCGTGAGCCACACCGGATTATCGGGCGCGACCTTGTCGAGATCGGCGGCTTGCAGGAGACGCCGTTCGGCGAACTTGCCCTCGTCCCATCCCTGGCCAAGGAGCCAGGAGCCCTTCGGCAGCTTCGCGACCCGCGCGCGGACGCTGTCCTGCACATCGCGTATGCTTTTGACGCGTGGGTAACTCAGGTCGAGGACATAGAGCCTGTCGACGCCGCCACTCGCGAAATGCGCGTGCGCGTCGAGCAAACCAGGCGTCATCGTTAGGCCGGCGAGGTCGATGCGCTGCGTGGACGGGCCGGCGAGCGAGTCGATGGCTGCCGTCGTGCCAACCGCGAGAATGCGATTGCCGCGTACAGCGACTGCTTGAGCAACACGATCCGCGGAATCGACGGTGATGACGTTACCGTTGACGAAAACCAGGTCCGCACGCTCTGCGTTAGGCGAGCAACTGTCGAGCAGAACAACGAGAGCCCAAACGCCGCACACGCGCATAAGAAGGAGGGAGTGGATGAATGGCGAAGGTGCGCTCCTCCCTCCTCGATGGCAATGCTTGCAGCCGGCAGCTATTTCTTGGCGTTGCCGCCTGCTCCTCGTCGCCGCAAGTGCTCGGACTGCGGATACGGGCTGCGCTCGACGCGCGTGCCAAACGTGTAGCGACCCTTCGGCATCGGCCGCGTGCTTTCAAGCGTTAGGTAGTAGTCACCAATGTCGCGTGGCCGGTAATTGTCTCGTCGCGGGCGAAAACTGACGACGATGCCGTTGCCGACTCGTTGTTGCTGCTGCGGAAGCGTCTCTCCAGTTCGTCCGACGATCTCGACGTTCCAGACAGCCGGGTCGATGTCATCGAGGAAGATGTGATAGAACCCCGGACATAGGCCGCCTTCGCATCCTGGGCAGTTCCACTTTACGAGGCAGTTCTTCGGAATCGGATCCGACACGCGCACAGGGGTGAGCGTGTCCACAGGAATGATCAGGCGTCCGGGTTCCAATACCGGCTCAGTGCAAAGCCGGGTCAGCAGGCAGATATCAAAAACGCGAAGCGACTCGATTTTGAAGAAGAAGGGGTCGACCGACTCGTTGACGTTCACGGTGTTGAGCGTATCGCGTAGCACGTTCGTCGTGAAGTTTGCCGTGCGCTGGTATTTCACTCCCTGCGGGAAGTTGGCCATGTCCGGTCGATTCCAGGCCGGAAACGTTCCGTAGAAGTTTCTCCCGACCGAGATGAGGTCGAGATAGTCGCCGAGGAAGCTGTCGGGTGTGTTGGCGAGAATGAGGTCGCTCCACGATGTGCCCGACGTCGTGCGCTGCACATGGGTCGCCCAGCGACGGTTTGGCGCAGTTCCCGTGAGCCGTTGATACAAGAACGCGACGACTCCATTGGAGTTGACCGCCAGGGCAGGATTCGTTGCATTCGGTATCGTCAGCAGGTCGTTCGCGCTCCATGTCGCCGCGCTATCGGTTGAACGGCGCACGTGAAGCGTATAGAAACTTGTGGCATCGCTGTCGGCCCACGCGATCCAGACATGGCCGGCATTGGTTGGATGTACGGCAATCGCGACATTCGACGCGACGAGGCGATTCAAGCCTAACGAGGCCGGAAAGGCCGGCACCGTGCGCCCGCTGACCACGATGCGACCGGCGACAGCGTCACTCGGGTCGTTCACGCTCGTAAACGGCGTAGCGCCGGACGCGAAGTTGTTGTCACGCACGACAATTACGTCGCACACTGCGCTCGGCGTATTGCCCGAGGCCCAGCGGTAAAAGATGCCGTACAGCACGCCGCTGCTGTGCACGGCGTGACGGATCGGTGGCATGTCCTGCTGCGCCGTGTTGCGCGCTTCAATGACTTGTGCCGCGAATCCGGCGGGTGCGGCGGCCGTGCGCGCGTCCAGCGAGAACTCCGAAGACGCCGTGCGCCCATTGCCTCCAGCCGTCGACCGTTGATCGAAGGCGTTGAAGCCGAAGTACACGCGATCGACGTCGCTCCCACCCACCGTGGTGGTTATGGCCGACGCGAACGGCTGATCGAGCGCGCGAAGCGAGTCGTCTGTGAGCGTTGTCATTGTGCCGCCGGTGAACGGATCGCTCGTGCGTAGGAGAGACATCCGCAGTCCAAGCCCGCCTTTCAGTATTCCCGTGTACAGCGTCCCGCCGCGGGTGGCGAAGTCGACCGAGATGTCTCCCGTACTTCCATTGGCACTAGGCACGATGTTTCGCAGCGCCCAACGGTTGCCGCCGTCAGTGGATACGTAAACCGGGGCCGTCGTTAGGCTTCCCGTCGGATTCGGCGTGAACGCCGTGCCGACCATCCGAGACGTGTTGCCGGGCATGACGGCGAGATTCGTCTCGGCATCGCGGACGGTCTCGGTACTCTGCTCGCGAGGGATCATGTTGATCACCGTGATCTTCTCGATCCAGCTGAAAAAGGCGTCGAAGCGCAGCGTGAGTCCCTGTCGGACCGCGGCATCCAACAAACGCCGATCGATGCGAATGGAGTCGCCTTGACAGAGCGCTCTGCTCGGCGTTCCGCTGCTTACGGCGACGCACGTGGCTGCAAAGAGCACAGCGATCCGGTTTCCGATCATAGCCCATCCCCCCTTCGTCAGAGTCTTTGCCCCATTCTCGTTAGGTGCGGAGCGCTACCGCGCGAGTCTTCGGACGAGCGCCTCCTCGGATCGCGCACGGAAATCCGCCGCTTGCATCGTGACGACACGTGGCAGCCGCTCGCGCCCCATCGAGTACGAGCGCAGCAACCAGATCCCCTCCATTCCTTCGCGATACTTCGGCCAACCGACCCACGCGACATCGTCGGTGCCTGGGAAGAGGATCGTCACCGTACCACCACTCGCGGTTCCGCGAATCACATTGGCGACCTGAATGTCAGCTTCCTGCCAGTCAGGATCATGCTCACTCGCGCCGCGCGGGATCGTGGATGGGCGCACAGCCGTGACGCGCCCGCTGACGATCAATTCCGCTGTGCGAACGCGCTCGGCCAGTTGAGCCTCCGTTTGCTGTTGACGCGATCGTTCGACATCGGATCGCAGCGTCTGCACTTGGCTCGCGGGCGGCGCTGGCTTGCTATCCAGCTCGACCACGCCGATTCCGTCTCCGAGATGCCATCCGCGCGTATAGAAGACGCGTTGCTCGCCTTCTTTGACTCGGTCCGGCTCTCTCAGCTGAACCGTTATCTGGCCGCCCTTGAGGTCGCGGTAGAGCGGCACAGAGTAGAGGATGTCATCGACGCGCACGATCGCGAGGCGAGATACGTCCTCTGCATCGATCGTCGCTGAGCGCGGCAGAACGACAGTGCCGATGAAGGTGAATTCGGAGTCACTCGTCAATTCAGCTCTCACGTCTCTGCCGCACGAGCCGACGCCAAGTACGCCGGTCACGAGGGCTGCAACGAGGGCAGCGCTGGTTTTCATCGTCGCCTCCTGCTTCAGATGGAGCGTAGGACCGCTCCTGGCAGTCGGCAGGCAACCTGTCGACTGAATGCACCCATTCCCTTTCACAGTACACCACCCCGAAGGCCGTCGACGAACAATGTATGGCGCCCGGCGGGCTGGGCAAGGCGCCGAATCACACAACTCGCTGCGGATTCCAGGCATGCGTCTCGCCGCGCGCGCGAGTGAGCCAGGCATAGAGTGCGTCGTAGACGACAAAGCCATGTTTCAGCTGGTCGTGGTCGTCGTCGTACAGCTGCGACAAACCTAACGAGATCGCGAGCAATCCGGCGCACTGCGGCGCGAGATCGAGCCGCGCCGTATCCGCGCCGCGCACGATCGTCGCCAAATCCGCGAGGGCAGCGTCGCGCAGCTCGTACTTGGCGAGAAACGCATCGAAGCTGCAGAGCGGCCCCTCGTGCGACAGCTCCACCCCCTCGACGTCGAACGGCGTCGCACCCGTCTCCTTGGCGCGCGCCAGCACCTCATCCGGCGGTACGAAGAGAAACTCCGGCGCGGAGTCGATGAACCGCGCGATGAGCCAGGGACACGCCACGCGGTCGATCTTAGGACGGGCGCGAGTGATCCAACGCATAAAAAGCCTCTTGATCAAATCGGGGGCGCAATGATACACTCGTATCAGCAATGGTCAAGACCGTATCATCGCCGTGGCTGCTCTTCCTGCCGCAGCTCCCAGCCAAGCCGGACTATGCCCGCGTCAAACTCTGGCGCCGCCTGCAGCCTCTGGGCGCCGTGGCGTTGCGGGGGGGCGTCTACGTCCTTCCCAACACAGTGGAGTCGCGCGAGGACCTGGAGTGGGTCGGTAAGGAGGTCGAGTCAGCTGGCGGCAGTGCCATCGTCTGCGAGAGCGCCTTCGCGCACGGTCTGAGCGACGCCGAGCTCAAGGAGCGTTTTCGCGAGCGCACGACCAACGCTTACAGGCAGATCGCCGCGCAGTCGCGCGAAGCGTTAGGCCTCGCCGCAGGCCCGGCGGCAGCGAGGCGCCTCAGACGCCAATTGGAAAACGAGCGCCGTCGCGATCACTTCGGTGCGACCGGCCGCGAGCCAGCGGAACGTGCAGTCAGTCAGCTCGAGGCGTCAGTCACACGCGTTGCACGCGACGCCGACATCGCAGCGCCTGCGGCCGTATCGCGGCATCCCAAAGGCGCCACTTGGGTCACTCGCGCTGGCGTGTTCGTCGATCGCATCGCCAGCGCGTGGCTCATCCGCCGCTTCATCGACAAGAAGGCGCGTTTCAAGTTCGTGACGGGCACTCGTTATGTGCCGAAAGCGAACGAAATACGCTTCGACATGTTCCAGGGCGAATACACGCACCGCGGCGAGCGCTGCACCTTCGAGGTCCTGCTTCAGGAGTTCAGCCTAACGCACCCAGCGCTGGCGGCGATCAGCGAAGTCGTGCACGACATCGATCTCAAGGACGAACGCTACCAGCGTCCTGAGACCGACGGGATCGCGTTCGTGTTGCAGGGACTCGTGCTCGCGGAGAGTGACGATGCAAAGCGGCTCAAAGCCGGCGCGCAGGTTTTCGAGAGCCTGTTCGCACAGTTCAGCACCGCGCACGCGTGAGCGAACGCGCCGCCCAAGTCCCAACGCTTCCGCTGCGCGTGGGCCTTCCGGCCTGGTCAGCGATCGCCGTCGAGAGCTTTGGCGGACCTGTAGCGCAGATCGCCGTGTTGCATCGCATCATCGTCGAGGAACGCCGCTGGGTCAGTGAGGAGCGCTTTCAACGCGCACTCAGCTTCTGCATGCTGCTTCCAGGTCCGGAAGCGCAACAGCTCGCGACGTACCTCGGCTGGCTGCTGCACGGAACGAAGGGAGCCATCGTCGCTGGCTCGCTCTTCGTTCTGCCGGGATTCATCGCGCTGCTCGTCCTCAGTTTACTGTACGTCTACGCAGGCGACACGACCGTTGCCGTCGGCGTGCTTGCCGGCATCAAGCCAGCGGTGATCGCGATTGTGGCCCATGCACTCACGCGCATGGCTCGTCGCGCGCTGACCGACAGCACGCGCATCGCAATCGCGTTAGGTGCGTTTGCGGCGCTCTTTTTCCTGCGCCTGCCGTTTCCAGTCGTACTCGGCATCGCGGCGCTACTGGGCGTCATGCGCTTCGCGCGCAACGGCCAGGAGGCGCAGCCGCCGATGCCACCTACGACTTGGAGAACATCGGTCACGGCGGGGTTGCTCTGGCTCGTGATCTGGCTGCTACCGCTCATCATGGCGGCGGTCACGTTAGGCCGAGAGCATGTCATCGTGCAGGAAGGGCGCTTTTTCGCCACATCGGCGCTGGTGACGTTCGGCGGCGCGTACGCGGTCCTCACCTACGTCGCGCAAGAAGCGGTGCAGCGGTACCACTGGGTCACGCCCTCGGAGATGGTCGCTGGGCTCGGCCTCGCGGAGTCGACGCCTGGACCACTCATCCAGGTCGTCCAATTCGTGGCCTTCGTGGGAGCGTTTCGCGCACCCGCTCCGCTCTCGCCGCTGAGCGCGGGTGTGCTCGCTTCGGTGCTCATTACCTGGGTGACGTTCGTCCCGAGCTTCTTTTTCATTCTCGGTCTGGCGCCGTTCGTCGAGCGGCTCGCGCACAACCGATTCTTGTTAGGCGCGTTGCGTGGCATCTCTGCGGCCGTCTTCGGCGCGATGCTGAACCTGGCGCTCTGGTTCGCGCTGCATACGCTCTTCGGCGAAGTGCAGGAAGTCGCCCGCGGAGCGTTTTACAGCACCGTCCCACGCCCAAGCAGCATCGACTGGTGGGCCGTTGCTATTGCTGTTTCGAGTCTGGCCGCCGTCCTCTGGTTCAGGGTCAAACCGGTATGGCTGCTCGCCGCTACCGCCGCTCTGGGCGCCGCGCGACAGATGCTGCGATAACCCGTAGGGTTACGATACGGCCGCGCACGAGTTAGCCTCGATAGACCGTCCGAATGGAGCAGCGAGATGCGCCTCGCTTGGCAATACTCTTCGGTAGCCGCGCTTGCAGTCGCGGCAGTGTCTGCATGCGACACGCCCATCGAGGTTCGCGACGACCTAACGCCGGGCGGGACAACCGCGCTCGTCATCACGCCAGCCAAGTCGGTCTGGACATGGGATGAGGTGACGTCGACGGGCGTGCGAGCGACGCTGCGTAACTCGACCATCCGCACGCTGGAGAGCGCCCTCGGCGACAAGTTCAACGCCGCCATGGAGCAGGCTGACCTCTTCGTCGTAAAGGGTTCCAGCGGCGCGCTGGAGCGTGAGGAGCCGGACGGGTGGCGCATCGTGGTGCTCAATACGCTCGTCGAAGGAATCAAGCGAGTGACGTTGCGGCCGGGGGCGAGCTATTCGCTGACGGCGCTGCTGCGTGAGCCGCGCCGCACTGGGATGTACCGCATCCGTGTGGACTTTTACGAAGCGCCGGGCGGCACGAAGGTCTTTTCGGATTACTCCGAGCCGTTCGAGATTCGTTAGGCTCCCAAGCGGGCCACGAGCGCATCATATTCCGCGCCGTGCCAGCCCGGTCCCGCCGCCGTCCAGTCCGTAAATCCGCGCGTCGTCCTCGACGTCGTCCGCGCGCGGCGAACCGCATCCGCTGGGACCGCATCTCGGACGAGCGTCTGCTGCGCATCCGGCTCAAGGACCTGGGCGTCTCGGTCAGCGGCACCGTTCTCGAGACGTGCGTCAGCAAGCTGTACGACGAGCTGGACCAACGCGGTCTGCGGCTCAAACCGCACGTCTGGTTGTCGGACGAATGGTTCTCGCCTGCTGGCGTTCCGGGTTTCGCGGCGCCGTTTTATCTCGCGAACGCGCGGCTCCGGCGTCTGGAAGCAAATCAGCTCTTGGATGTCGAAGGGGCCTCGCGCGCCGAGTGCCTTCGCATCATGCGGCACGAAGCGGGGCACGCGTTTCAGCATGCCTATCAATTGCATCGCCGCCGAAAGTGGCAGCAGCTCTTCGGTAAATCTTCGACGCGCTACCCCGAGTACTACCGGCCGAATCCCGCGAGCAAGCGTTATGTGCAGCATTTGAGACTCTGGTACGCGCAGAGTCATCCTGACGAGGACTTCGCTGAGACGTTCGCCGTGTGGCTCAAGCCTCGCTCGGATTGGAAGCGACGTTATGCGGGTTGGCCGGCGCTCAAGAAGCTGCAGTACGTGGACGAATTGATGCGCGAGATCGGGCCGCGCGCGCCGCTCGTGGCGAATCGCCGAACGCTGGAGCCGCTCAATCGCTTGACGAAGACGCTCGCCGAGCACTACGCCGCTCGGCGCAAGAAGTACACGGTGCGGCTGCCTAACATCTACGATGCGGATCTGCGTCGTTTGTTCTCGGATCAGAAGCGTCACCGCCGCCTGGAGATGGCGGCCACGTTTCTGCGGCGGAACAGGCAGGACATCCGACGACTGGTCGCGCGCTGGACCGGCGAGTATCAGTACACGCTGGATCTTGTGTTAGGCGACATGATCGCGCGCTGCCGAGTGCTCCGTTTGCACGCCGCGGGGCCGGAGCGACAGTTGCTGACGGATTTCTGCGTGTTGCTGACCGTGAAAACGATGCACTTTCTCTATAGTCAGGGACGGAAGGACTGGATCGCTCTATAAAATGAGCCTCGCATGAAGAAGCTGCGCGTGCTCGTGCTCATGCATCCGGATCTGGTGCCGCCGGAGGATGCGGCGAAGCTCTCCGAAGAGGAGCGCTTCGCCTTCAAGACCGAGTGGGACGTCATGCGCACGTTGCGCAAGCTGGGTCACGAGACTCAGCCGTTAGGCGTGCAGACCGAGTTCCAGCCGATCCGCGACGCTGTCGACGCATTCAAACCCGACGTCGTATTCAACCTGCTCGAGGAGTTTCACGGGAACGTGCTCTTCGATCAGAACGTCGTGAGTCTGTTGGAGCTGTTGCGGGTGCCGTACACAGGCTGCAACCCGCGCGGCATGGTGATCTCGCGTGAGAAGTCGCTCGCGAAGAAGCTGCTGCTGTATCACCGCATTCGTTTGCCGGCGTTCCATGTCTTTCCCGTGGGGCATCGCGTGAAACGGCCGCGCGCTCTGGCGTTCCCGTTGATCGTGAAGAGCCTCACCGAACACGCCTCGTTAGGGATCTCCAAAGCGTCGCTCGTGAACAGTGACGAAGAACTAGCAGAACGCGTCGCGCTCGTGCATCGCCGCGTGGAGACGCACGCGCTGGCCGAGCAGTTCATCGCGGGGCGTGAGATCTATGTCGGCGTTCTGGGGAACGACCGGCTGACCGCGCTCCCCGCGCGCGAGCTCGTATTCAAAAACGCCGCGCCCGACGAGCCGCTGATCGCGACGGAGCGGGCGAAGCACAATCTCGAATATCAAAAGAAGCACGGAATCGACCAGCAGGCGGCGGACGATCTGCCCCCTAACGTGGCTACGTCGATCGGCCATCTCAGCAAGCGTATCTATCGCATCCTCGGCCTAACGGGGTACGCGCGTCTGGACTACCGCATGGCGAGCGACGGTCAGCTCTGGTTCCTCGAAGCGAACCCGAATCCGGAAATCGCGCAGGCCGAGGAGTTCGCGTCTGCGGCGAAGCAGGCGGGGATGGAGTATCCGGATCTGCTGCAGCGGATCACGAATCTCGGACTCAAGAGTCTTTCTG
Source organism: Gemmatimonadaceae bacterium (assembly GCA_036003845.1). Lineage (GTDB taxonomy): Bacteria > Gemmatimonadota > Gemmatimonadetes > Gemmatimonadales > Gemmatimonadaceae > DASYRX01. Next base: position 33,434 of record DASYRX010000169.1, read on the forward strand.
CCTAGCAATTCCTCTTACGGCTACTTCTAAAAGAGGATCCTCACGGAATTCCGGGAATTGCGGATTGTCAATTGACGGAGGAATGATCGGAGGGTTGCCCCGGCGCCGGGGAATTCCGTGAAGGAGTCTGTTTGCAAAAGCGTCAACGGCAAGACCTATTCGGATCAAGCGGACTTGTCGGATGGGACCGGATTCGATTCGTCACAGCCAGCGCAGTTCATCGCCTGTGGCCCACAACTTCCGAAGCGCTATGGTCTTTTACAAAAGCAAAAACGTAGCTGCGCAGCGCATGTGCTGAGCTCCGCTTTGCTTCAGGCGCTCGATTCGTTTCATCCGAAGACCAGTTGCTCTTTCAAATCCTCAACTGCAAACAAATCTGTGTGGAGCTAGCGGCGACGTCGGGTAGAAGCGGATCGGTTCGTCGGACCTTGCAGTGCCACCAGCTGGCCAACGCCCACTGTCACCGTAAATCCCGAAATTCCGAGAAGAGCTCTAAAAGAAAGAGCCGTTCGGATTACACGGATAGGCGGATTGCTCCGACTGGCCACTCCGTTGGTCGCCCCCGGATCGGAGCGGTCCGTTCGTACGCCGCGCCGCCGGCGGACGCGGCCTAACGAATAGTTACTCGCTGCTGGCCGCGCTCAAGCCGCAGGTGCAAGTGACGGTGTACGTGTCCAAGCGCTGATCGAAGCGGTGCTGGACTCGAATCGCGGGGCCCAGCTGTCAGCAGCTGTCAGCCGTCAGCTTACGGCTGACAGCCGACAGCTTTGGTTGACCTTTACTGTGCGACAGCTTTGATCGTGGGGTACTTGATCCCGAGCTGCTCGAGATATGTCGCGTACTTGGACGGATCGTAATAGTACTTGCGCATCTCCGGCCGATAGCGCGCCATGATCTCGGCGTTGAGCCAGATCGCCGGCTGCTCGTTAGGCGCGAGGAATGATTTGTACTTCGTCTCCTTGGTCTGCACGTTGTTGAAGTAGTCCCAGGCATCGGCGACCACCTTCGGCGTCAGTAGAATGTCGAGCAGCGTGAGCGCTTGCACTTTGGCGCCTTGCAGCGCGCCCTTGTGCGCGATCGGCGTCGCCATCGCGATCGCGTTGGCCCAGTTGTGTCCCGGACCGCCCGGAATGTTCGACGGATAGCGCAGCGTCACCGTGGGCACGTTCCAGGAGACGTCACCGATGTCATCCGACGGTCCACCCATGAACACAGCGTTCGGATTCGGTGCTCTCAACTCGCCGACCTCGGTCGGCAGGCCGCTCTCGCGAACGCCCAATTCCTTTTGCAGTCCTTTGGCGAGCGCGATGTCGTTCGCATCCCAGCTGGGAAGGCCCACGCGCTTGATGTTCGCCTGCGTGACCTCGGCGATCGTCTTATTCATGTGGCCCGCCCAGGCAGTACCTAACGTGATAACAGTATCGAGCTGTGTGTCGGTCATCATCGCGGCGCCACGGGCAATACGCTTCGCCGCATCGAACATGGCCACGACGTGATCGTAGTCACGCTCGCGCAGATAGAACCAGATTGACGCCGTCTGCGGAACGACGTTAGGCTGATCGCCGCCATCCTTGATCACGTAATGCGAGCGCTGGCCAGGTTCCATGTGCTCGCGGTGGAACTCCCACCCCTGCGCCATCAGCATCACAGCGTCCAGCGCCGATTTCCCGCGCCAGGGAGCGCCAGCCGAGTGTGCCGTCTGCCCACGGAAGCGAAACTCGACTGAAACCATCGCGCTGCCGCCGCCGGCTCCCCAGGAAACCCCAAGGTCGCTCGAGACGTGCGTGAAAAGGTTGACGTCGACGTCCTTGAACACGCCCGCGCGGACGAGATGCGCCTTGGTTGCCAGCTGCTCTTCGGCGACGCCAGGCCAGAGCACGAGCGTTCCCGGAATCTTGTCGCGCTCCATCAGTTCTTTCACTGATATGGCGGCGGCGATGTTGACTGCCTGACCGGAGTTGTGTCCTTCACCATGGCCAGGTGCCCCGGCGACCATTGCGTCGCGATAACCGACGGCGGGCTTCTGACTCGCCTGCGGAATGCCGTCGATATCGGAACCTAACGCGATGACAGGTTTCCCTGACCCCCATTTCGCGACCCAGGCTGTGGGAATGCCGGCGACGCCGCGCTCGACCGTGAATCCGTTTTTCTCGAGAAGTCCCGTCAGGTACTTGGACGTTTCCACTTCCTGCATGCCGAGTTCGCCGAACGAAAAGAGCATGTCGACGATTTCCTGCACGAGCTTCGCGCGCCCTTCGACCTTCGCGAGCGCCTCGGTCTTGAGCTTCTCGAGACGGGGATCGGGTTTCGCCGCTGGTGCGCGATTCGCCTGTGCGAATGCCGGTGCAAGCGGGGCGACTGCGATTGCTGCAGCGCAAAAGAAGGCCCGATACATCATCTGGATGTCCTCCGAAATCGATTACGGAAGCGCTGCTCGACTGTCTGCGCGGTCGCCAAAGTAACTCGGCTCCCGCAGCACCCCAATGCACGATAGCTTGAGCGCATGAAACTCACCCTCATTGGACTCGCTGCGGCCGTAGTTCTGCCGGCGATGGCGAACGGTCAAGCCGCGCTGCGAACCGCTCCGAGTACTCGCGCCACGACTCAGGTGAATGTCGGACCGCCAACGGTCGAGGGGCAGCCCGCACCGCCGCCCATGATCGTCAAGATCGACTACGGTCAGCCGCACGCGCGCGGGCGACAAGTCGCCGGCGCGTTGCCGGACGATATAGGGAAGGATTGGCGCATGGGAGCCAACGCTCCAACGACGCTCACGACTGACGTGGATCTCGTGCTCGGCGGAGCGACGATCCCTAAGGGCACTTATGTCTTGTATGCGGTCACGGCTCCCGGCGAATGGAAGCTCGCCGTGAACAAGGACACGAAGGGCGCCGCGATGACGCCGGACGCGTCCACGGACCTGGCGCGTATACCGCTCAAATCGCGCACACTGACGACTCCGATTGAAAGCCTAACGATATGGCTCATTCCAGGTGCAGAAGGGGCCCTGGACGGCGAGCTGCGCATAGCGTGGGGGACGCTGGAACACTCAGTCGGCTGGACGATCAAGCCATAACCACGTTAGGCGGCCACAGCCGTATCGACTGTCGTGTCCGCCACATGGCATAGCATGGCTTTCGCGGGTAAGGACTGTGTCCTCTTGAGGGATGTGGCTTATGTCTGAGAATCGCCTGAGGCAGCTGCACGCGCTCGGCCAGTCTGTCTGGCTCGACTACATCGATCGCAAGCTGCTAAACGATGGATCGCTTGACCGTCTCATCCGCGACGACTCGCTGATGGGGATGACATCCAATCCCACGATCTTCGAGAAAGCTCTGTCGAGCGCAACCGAATACGATGCACAGATCGCCGAGAGCGCTGCTGAACGCACCGCGTTCGAGCTATTCGAGCTGCTCGAGACTGACGACGTTCGCGCGGCGTGCGACAAGTTTGCTGACGCATACGAGAGCAGCGGTAGCACCGACGGCTTCGTGTCGATCGAAGTCTCACCAGGTGTCGCAAATGATGCGGGTGATACTGCCGAGGAAGCACATCGCTTGTGGGCCAAGGTCGACCGGCCGAACCTCTTGGTGAAAGTGCCAGGGACTGTGGAGGGGGCCAAGGCCGTGCGCCGTCTGATCGCGGACGGCGTGAACGTCAATATCACGCTGCTGTTCGCCGTCGAAGCGCACGATCGCGTGATCGAGAGCTACCTCGCCGGCCTCGAGGATCGAATCGCGTTAGGCAAGTCGATCAAGCAGCTGGCCTCCGTTGCGAGTTTCTTCGTCTCGCGTGTCGATACTGAAGCCGACAAGCGACTCGATGCACTCATCGCCGCCGGCGGCGACAAGCAGCGTCTCGAAGCCCTCAAAGGAAAGACGGCGATCGCGAACGCCAAGCTCGCGTATCGCCTCTTCCAACAGCGCTTCTCGGGCCCGCGCTGGGACGCGCTCGCAGCGCGTGGCGCTCAGCTCCAGCGACCGCTCTGGGCCAGCACGAGCACGAAGAACCCTGCCTACCGAGACGTGATGTACGTCGAAGCGCTCATCGGGCCGCACACGGTCGACACGATGCCACCTGCGACGATCGACGCGTTTCGCGACCACGGAATAGTCGCCCGCACTGTGGACGCGGACGTCGCTGCCGCGGAGCGACACATCGCCGAGCTGGAATCTGTCGGAATCCGCCTCAAGGACGTCACAGAAAAGTTGCTCGTCGACGGTATTGCGTCATTCCAGAAGTCCTTCGAAGCAGTCATCGCCGGTCTCGAGGAGAAGACCCACAAGCTTGGATACGAGCTCTTGCCGAGTCGTTAGGTTGCGATCGCACGCGATGCGCACGTGAGCGCGTCCTACCCGCCGATACCGTTTCCGCGTACCAAGATCGTCTGTACGCTCGGCCCGGCCACGCGTACACGCGAAGCCATGGAGAGTTTGATGGACGCGGGGATGAACGTCGCGCGCGTCAACTTCTCGCACGGCACGTACGAGGAGCACGCGGCGACGATCGAAACGCTGCGGCAGCTCGCGCGCAGTCGCGAGCAGCCAGTCGCGATACTCGGCGATCTGCAGGGGCCGCGGATACGAATTGGCGACCTAACGTCGCCGCGCGCCGTCGCGCCTGGTGACGATGTCGTGCTCTGCTACGAGGCGTACGCTGCGCCAGGCGACGTTCCGGTCACGTACGAAGGACTGGCGACAGACGTACACGTCGGCGATCGCATCCTCGTCGACGACGGCCTGATCGAGTTGATGACGCTCGAGATCGACGGTCCCCGCGTCCGGGCGCGCGTCGTGCACGGCGGCGTGATCAAGGAACACAAAGGTCTCAATCTGCCGGGCGTCGAGGTCAGCGCGCCGTCTGTCACGGAGAAGGATCGCCACGACGCCGAGTTCGCGGTCGCGCACGGACTGGACTACCTCGCGCTCAGTTTCGTTAGGCGGGCCGACGATATCGCCACGCTGCGCACGCTCGTCGGAAAGTCGCTGTTGGTGGTTGCCAAGATCGAAAAGGACAGCGCGCTCACGAATATCGAGAGCATCGTGCGCGAATCCGATGCCGTGATGGTCGCGCGCGGCGATCTGGGCGTGGAGCTGCCGTTCGAAAAAGTGCCGATCGCGCAGAAGACGATCATCCGCCTTTGCAATCAGATCGGCCGGCCGGTCATCACCGCGACGCAGATGCTGGAGTCGATGGTCGAGAATCCGCGACCCACGCGCGCCGAGGCAAGCGACGTGGCGAACGCGATCATCGATGGGACTGACGCGGTAATGCTTTCCGCGGAGACTGCCGTCGGGTTGTATCCGAGGTTCGCGGTGCAGGCGATGCGCCGCATCATCACGGAGATCGAGCACCAATCGTCATCCATCCTACGAGCGCCGCCGGCCGACAGGCGCGTGAGCGGCGCGGCGAGCACGGAGGAGACGATCGCCGCGGCGACGGCGACCGCTGTGCGCATGTTAGGCACGCCCTGCGTCGTCGTCTTCACAAAGAGCGGCTTCAGCGCGCGCATCGTGTCGGCGCAGCGGCCAGGCGTGCCGATCATCGCGCTGAGCGACAGCCCACGCACGTACACGCAGCTGGCCCTGGTTTGGGGCGTGATGCCCGTGCTCACGCCGCACTGCGATACGTACGATCAGATGATGCGCTACGCCCGGGAAGCGCTCGTTAGGCTCAAGATCTGCCGCGCCGGCGATCGCGTCATCGTCACGGCAGGGCATCCGTTCGACACGCCGGGCACGACCAACCTGCTCAAGGTCGAAGTGGTGTGAAGCTGACGTTCTTGGGCACGGGGACGAGCTTTGGCGTGCCGCAGATCGGGTGCAATTGCCGCGTCTGTCGCTCGCCGGATCCGCGCGATCGTCGGACGCGTGTGGGCGCCGTCGTAGAGACCGACCGGGGGACGCGGATCCTGATCGACACACCGCCGGAGCTGCGCTTGCAGCTGATCACGGCGGGGATCGATCGCGTGGACGCGGTCCTCTTCACGCACGATCACGCCGATCACATTCACGGCATCGACGACATCCGCGCGATCACCGTTAGGCGTGACGCCCCGCTGCCGATGTACGCCTCCGCTGACGTGCTGGTGCGTCTCGCCAGCCGTTTCCCGTATATCTTCGACGATACGATGCGCCCGCTGCCGGGGACGTCCAAGCCCGAGGGAAAGGCGCGCGCCATCACGGACGGCGAGACGATCACCATTGGCGACACCGAAGTGACAGCGATCGCGGTACCGCACGGTACCGTCACTGTCTTCGCCTATCGTATGGGCGGGCTCGCGTACGTCACCGACGCGAAGTCGGTTCCAGCGTCTGTGATCGAGCGGCTGCGCGGAGTGCGCGTTCTCGTCGTGAATGCGCTGTTTCATACGGAGCATCCGACGCACCTCAGCATTCCAGAAGCTCTGCGCGTGGCGGCTGCCGTTGGCGCGGAGCGCACGTACCTAACGCATCTCACTCACGAAAGCTTTCACGCCGATCTCGAGGCCGAATTGCCGCGCGGAGTATCGCCGGCGTTCGACGGCCTCGTTGTGAAGATCGACTGAGGACACGGATGTCGCTGCGACTCGACTACACGAACATGATGGCCGATGCGGTGCAGGGGGCGATCGCTGCCGCGCAATGGGACGAGGCACGCGCGTCGCTCGCCGCGGCTCACGCCGACGTCGCACGCCTCCACGGCGCGAAGGAGCTCGGTTTCATCGATCTGCCGAGCGACCAGCGCCTGCTGGATCAGAGTCTCACGATCAGCACATGGGCCAACGAGGAGCGACGCGTCAGCGACGTCGTCGTGTTAGGCATCGGCGGGTCCGCGTTAGGCCCCATCGCCTTGCGGACCGCGCTGCGCCCACCGGGATGGAACATGCTGGACGAGCGCCAGCGAAGCGGTCGCCCGCGGCTGCACGTGCTGGACAACATCGACCCGGTGACGATCGTAGCGCTGCTCGGCCGCCTGGAGCTGCCGCGCACGCTCTTTCTCGTCGTCTCCAAGTCGGGCGGGACCGCCGAAACGATGGCGCAGTACCTCATCGTGCGGAAACAGCTCAAGCTCGCGCGGCTTGCACTGCCGGATCATCTCGTCATCGTCACAGATCCAGCGAAGGGCGCATTGAGACCCATCGCTCAGCGCGACGGTCTCCGTTCTGCAGAGATTCCGCCTAACGTGGGCGGCCGCTTCAGCGTGTTGAGCGCCGTGGGCACGCTTCCAGCCGCGCTCGTCGGGATCGACATTCGCGCGCTGCTGGCAGGGGCTCGCGAGATGGTGCAGCGCTGTGCCAGCGACGATCCGCGGAAGAACCCCGCGCTGGCGTACGCAGGCTTGCAGTGGCTGGCGGACACCAAACTCGCCAAGCGGAACCACGTCTTCATGCCGTACAGCGATCAGCTGCGAGACTTCGCCGACTGGTTCGTGCAACTGTGGGCGGAGAGTCTCGGGAAGATCAATCCGAAAACGACGGAGCACGTCGGACCCACGCCGATCGCGGCGCTTGGGGCGACGGATCAGCACTCTCAGGTGCAGCTCTTCATGGAAGGTCCGGCAGACAAAACGATCACCTTTGTCAATTTGGACGAATCGCCCCAGGGCCCGGAAATCCTCGTGAACCCGAGTGAAGGACAGGATCTCGAGTACCTCGGCGGTCACACCCTCGGTGAGCTTCTCGACGTCGAGCGACGCGCGACGGCGGGCGCGCTGGCGCGCCGAGCCCGGCCCAACATGACGCTGACTCTGGACCGCGCGGACCCGCGCTCAGTTGGTGAGCTCATCATGATGCTCGAGCTCGCAACGGCATACGCGGGTTCACTGTACGGTGTGAACGCGTTCGACCAACCGGGCGTGGAATTGGGCAAGCAATTCACCTACGCCATCGTCGGTCGTCCTGGCTACGATGCTGCGTACAAGGAGTGGCAGTCGCTCCCCAAGCCAGACCCTAAGCGCATAGTGTGAGGCGGATTCCGCCGCCAGTGGTTAGTTCTTAGTCGAGAGCGATCTCTCCGGCCTCAGACCTCAGACCTGTTCGTCATGAACTACTTCGCCAACGCAATAAGCATCCACGACGGCACCGTTTCGGTGCACGATCCACATGTTCTTGCCAGCGACAAGATGGACGCGCTCGTGCAGGACGCCGTTTTCGGTGACGCCGAGACGAAGGCGCAAGCGCGCTGGCTCATCTGGGAGCTTGGACAGCAAGTCGGCGTTAGGCCGTCGTCGATTCACGATCTGTACATGGCACGAGGCCGCGGTGAGTGCGGCGGCTTCACTGTGCCGGCGATCAACGTGCGCGGCGCCGCGTACGCAACGGCACGATCGATCTTCCGCACCGCCAACAAACTCGACGCCGGCGCGATCCTCCTCGAAATTGCGCGATCCGAAATTGCCTACACCGATCAGCGTCCGGCCGAATACGTGAGCGTGATGTTAGGCGCGGCGCTGCGCGAGGGTTTCCGCGGACCAGTGTTCATTCAGGGCGATCACTTTCAGGTGAACGCCAAGAAGTACGCGGCTGATCCAGTGACCGAAGTCGGCGCCGTCGAAGCGCTGGCCCGCGAGGCGATCGACGCTGGCTTCTATAACATCGACGTCGATACATCCACGCTCGTCGACATCTCGAAACCAACGCTGGACGAGCAACAGCGTCTCAACTACGAAGTGTGTGTCGGCCTCACGCGATTCATCCGCCAGCAGCAGCCTAACGCGGTGACGGTCTCCGTCGGCGGCGAAATCGGCGAAGTAGGGAGCCACAACAGCACTGTCGAAGAGCTACGCGCCTTCATGGACGGCTACAATCGCACGCTGGGCAGTGGGATCGCCGGCCTCTCCAAGATTTCTGTGCAATCGGGGACGTCGCATGGCGGCGTCGTCCTCGCGGACGGATCGATCGCTGACGTCAAGCTTGACCTGAACACGCTGCAAGAGCTGTCTCGCGTCGCGCGCGAGGAGTACGGGTTGGCCGGCGCTGTGCAGCATGGCGCGTCGACGCTGCCTGACGACGCCTTCCACCATTTCCCGCGGACTGAAACGTGCGAGATCCATCTCGCGACGAATTTCCAGAACATGCTGTTCGACGCCGTCCCGTCGGCGCTGCGCGAGGAGATCTACGCATGGTTGCGTGAGAACGCCAAGGATGAGCGTAAGACCTCCGACTCGGACGAACAATTTTTCTATAAGACCCGCAAGAAAGCGTTAGGTCCATTCAAAAAAACTTTGTGGTCACTGCCGGACGACGTGTGCGTGAACCTCGCGCGACTGTACGACGCCAAGTTCGAATTCCTCTTCACGCAGCTCGGCGTGGCGGGGACAAAACCGGTCGTCGCGCGCACCGTCAAACCGCTGGCGATCCATCGGCCACGCCCCGGAACCCCTGGGTTTGTCACCGTGACGGCCGCGCCAGACGATGCAACGTTGAGTGACTGATCCGGCTGCAACGGGGGAACTGCCAGCAGGCGTAGGCGAAATCGACCGCGCGCTGCCACCGGCGGCTCGGCGTAGAACGCGTGCGCTGATACGCGCGAAGAGTGGCGTCCAGACGCTATGGGCTTACATCAGGCACGTCTGGGATATCAGTAACTCGGACAACGTCATTTTTCTCGCCGCGGCGATCGCGTTCAACATTCTGCTCGCGGCGCTGCCCTTCGCGCTCCTGGTCATCTGGATTCTTGCGGATCTGCTAGGGCTTCCGCCTGACGAGTCGGCGGCCGCCGTACGCGCATTCGTCGAAGGGTTCTTGCCGAGCGTGGGTGCTGGGGCCGCTGCCTCGCCGCTGCACGACTTCGTGACAGACGCGCTGCGTTTGCGCACGAAAGTGGGAATACTCGGCGTCATTGGCTTCTTGTGGTTCTCTACGAGGTTGTGGGGGACGCTGCGCAGTGCACTCGCCGAAGTGTTCGACGTCGAAAAAGAACGCGGAATAGTCGCCGGGAAACTGTTTGACCTACGCGTCACCGTGTTGGCCTCGCTGCTCCTCGTCGCGTACACGACGCTGAGCGCCTATCTCGCGCTTTCGCGCTCCTGGCGTGCTGCCGCGTTAGGCTTGCGCGATAGCGTGATGGGTCAGATCGAGTACTTCGTCGGCCGCGGCGTGGCTTTCCTGGTCGTCGGGCTCATCTTCTTCGCGTTGTACAAGTTCCTTCCCAATCGCCCGATGCGCACCAAGACCGCGCTCGTCGGCGCGCTGACGTCGGCGGCGCTGTTCGAGATCGCGCGCAACATCTACACGGCGTTCACGCACGCGCTGGATCCGGGCTCGCTCTATGCCGGCGCGCTGTACGCGGTGATTTCAGTCGTTTTTTGGGCGTACTACGCGGCGCTCCTGTTCCTGATCGGCGGCGAAGTCGCGCAGGTGCACGACCTTCGGCATCAGCACAAGATGGCGAAACAGGCCGCGACAAAAGAGTAGCGCTCCTAAACAGCGGCGCTTCCCGCTTTAGATTCTTCGCATGCCAATCGACGTTCGAAGTGACACCGTCACCAGACCGACGCCGGAAATGCGTCTGGCCATCGCCAACGCCGAAGTCGGCGACGATGTCCTCGACGGCGACCCCACCACTCGAAAGCTCGAAGCACGCTGCGCCGAGTTGTTAGGCAAGGAGCGCGCTGTCTTTTGTCCAACGGGGACGATGGCCAACCAGATCGCGATCTGGTTGCTCGCCGAACGAGGGACCGAGGTGTTGGCAGACGTCAATTCGCACATTCACGACCTCGAATATGCGGCGACAGCTGCGCTGAGCGGCGCTCAGCTGCGCCCCGTAACGGGCGATGGTCCCATGATGGACGCTGCCGCGCTGCTCCGAAGCATGCGCCCCGCAGCGCACGGCGCGGTGCGCGCGACGCTCGTCTGTCTCGAGAACACACACAACAGCGCCGGCGGCTTTGTAACTCCAGTTGCCGGACTGCGAGCGATGGCTGACGTCGCACGTCAGCACGGCTGCGCGGTTCATCTCGACGGCGCGCGTCTCTGGAATGCCGCAGTGGCGACGGGGAATTCTCTCGCCGAGCTCTCCGAGTGCGCCGACACGGTCATGGTCTCCTTTTCCAAGGGCCTGGGCGCACCAGCGGGCGCCGTCGTGGCTCTTGAGGCTCGGCTTTACGATCGAGCCATCGAAGTGCGCCGACGATTCGGCGGTGGGATGCGGCAAAGCGGCGTTCTCGCTGCCGCGTGTCTCCATGGCCTGGATCATCACTACAATCGCCTCGCCGACGATCACGAGAAGGCGCTAACATTTGCGCGCATCGTGGATCGCGCGCTGGCGGCGAGCGTCGTACCCCCTGAGACGAATATCGTGATGATCGACCTCGCGCCTGGCATGGTCGCCATCGACGTCGCCCGGCGTGCCGCCGAGAAGGGAGTCCTGATGAGCGTCTGGACGCCGTCGCGGCTTCGCACGGTTTGGCACCTGGACGCGACAGCGGCTGATGCGGCCACCGCCGGCGAGCGAGTGCGCGAAGCGCTCGATGAAGCGTGGCGTGATCTCGCAGACACTTCGGAATGGCCCGCGATGCCCTTAGATTCCTCATCGCTCCAGGCCCCGAAGGTCGTGGGCCCACCAACTCCGTCAGGACCCCGCAGGTAGCAGCGGTACGTGGTGTCTTGCGTCGCTTCGTTCGGCCTGGAGTATCGCGCGGGACTATCGCAGGCACCTTCTGCCGCTAGCTCGCGCGATTCCTTTTTGGGGCTTTGCGCCAAGGCTTGGGGAGATGACTGAATGATCGCGCTCGCCCGCAAATACAGACCGCGTAACTTCGCCTCCGTCGCCGTGCAAACGCACGTCGCGACGACGCTGAAAGGAGCGATCGCGCGTGGGCGAGTGGCGCACGGCTATCTGCTCTGCGGCCCGCGCGGCGTTGGGAAGACGACGCTCGCGCGCGTTCTCGCGATGGCGCTCAACTGCGAACGACGCGTCGACGGTGAGCCGTGCGGTGAGTGTGAATCGTGCCAGCGCATCTGGGCCGGCAGTGCGAGTCTCGACGTCGTCGAGATAGATGCCGCATCGAATCGGGGCGTCGACGATGCGCGTGAGCTTCGTGAGCGCGCGATGTACGCGCCGTCAGGAGAGCATCGCTACAAGGTCTACATCGTCGACGAAGCGCACATGCTCACGCGCGAAGCCTGGAACGCGCTGCTCAAGATTTTGGAGGAGCCGCCGTCGCGCGTCGTCTTTGTATTTGCCACGACTGAGCCGCAGAAAATCGCGCAGTCGGCGCTACCTGTGCTGAGCAGGCTGCAGCGCTTCGATCTCAAGCGCATCGGCCCCGTTGAAATCCGAGAGCGCCTGTCCACAGTGCTGTCAGCCGAAGGGTTGGAAGCCGAACAGGATGCGCTGGTCATGCTGGCGCGTGCCGCTGACGGTTCTATGCGTGACGCGCTCAGCCTGACGGATCAGGTTCTCGCGCTTGGCGAAGGCTCGATCACGACGGAGCGCGTGCGTCATGCGCTTGGGCTTGTCGCTGAAGACGAGCAGTTGGCGTTGCTAGATCTGATTGCAGAGCGACGAGCGAGCGACGTCTTCCCGGCGATGGAACGGCTGATGGACGAGGGAGTCGACCTGAACGTGCTGCTCAACGGCTTTGCGGACATGCTGCGCGCGCAGCTCGCCGTCACGTTAGGCGCGGAGCCGCAAGGCGTCTCCGATCGCACGCGGCAGGCGCTACAAGAGCGGAAGGAGCGTCTCGCCGCCGGCGACCTGCTGCGCATGCTGCACCTGGTCGGAGAGCTGGAGCCGCGCTTCAAGCGCAGCGGCCAGCAGCAAACGCTGTTCGAGGTGCTGCTCGTTCGTCTTGCGCTGCTGGACCGTACCGTGGTGATCGAGGAGCTGCTGGCGCAGCTCGGTGGAGCGGAGCCGACGACGCCGACCACCCCGGCGGAGCAAGACACTGCGCGCCGAGCGGCGGCCCCGCCGTCGTCGCCGCCGCCGAGCAAGCATCGCGCGTCGCCGCCTGTCGCGATGGACAGCGTGGTTCCGCGCGCAGCGACACCGAGTGCCGACCAAGCGCCAGGGGCCCAGCCTAACGAGCGTTCCGTGGCGGCCGCAGCGGCGAGCGGTCCACTCACGCTCGAGGCGATCGCCAGCAAGTGGGACGATTTCCGCGCGGCCGTGCGACGCGAACGACCGGTGCTCGCGACCTTTGTCGACAAGGCCACGCCGCACGCGGTCACCGCGTCCGGCGCGCTCATGCTCGACGTCAGCGACGCACAGGCGCGCGACAGCCTACGCGAACGTGCGAACGATCTCGCCGCTCTCGCGCGCACGCATTTGGGTGCTGTGAGCCAGGTGCTGCTGCGCGATGTTGCCGTGCAGGCGGCGAGCGAGCCGCCGGCAGCGCGCATGACGCCATCGTCCATCCGCAGCGATACAATGGCATCTCTCCGGAAACGAGATCCCGTCCTCAACGCGGCTATCGACGAACTCGATCTGGAGCTGTTGGATTAGTCCCGTTCCAACTCGTGAAGGCAGCCGAACCAGAGAAGTGTTTGGTCAGTTGGAACGGGATTGCCTTGTGGCTACCGCGCGCCGCCAGATAACTTCCGGCCTCGCTTCAACTTGGACAGCTGAATGGCAGACTTGCTCAAGATCCTGCAGCAGGCACAGCAGGTGCAGGGTCGACTGCAGCAAATTCAGGAGCAGCTGCAGCAAAAAGTCGTCACCGGTACGGCCGGCGGCGGCATGGTGACGGTTGAAGCAGACGGCCGCGGGCAGATCAAGCGTGTGCGCATCGATCCGAGCGTCGTCAATGCGAGCGACGTCGAAATGCTGGAGGATCTCGTCTCCGTCGCGGTGAGCGACGCACAGCAAAAAGCTGCGGCTCTCGCGCAGGAAGAGATGAGCAAGGTAACCGGCGGGTTGAACCTGCCGTTCAAGCTGCCGTTCTAAGGCGCAGTGCTGCCTAACGTGTCGGCTATCGACGACCTCGTCACGGAATTCGCACGACTCCCCGGCATCGGCCGAAAGACGGCGCTCCGACTGACATATCACCTGCTGAAGCAACCAGCCGACCGTAGCCAGCGACTGGCCCGGGCGCTGGTCGATTTGACAGAGCGCGTGCGCCCGTGCGGCCGCTGCTACAACTTGGCTGAGGGGTCACTCTGTCCGATTTGTGCCGATCCACGACGTGACTCAGCGGTCATATGCGCAGTCGAAGAGGCGGCCGACATCGCGGCGATCGAGCGCGCTGGGGAGTTTCGTGGGACCTACCACGTACTCGGTGGTCGACTGGCTCCGCTGGACGGTGTCGCGGCCGAAGATCTGACGATCGACGCACTCGCGTCACGGGTGCAGGGCGGAGGGGTGAGCGAGGTCATCGTGGCGACCAATCCGAGCGTGGAAGGCGAGGCCACGGCGCTCTACGTTCAGCAGCAGCTCCGACCACTGGGCGTGCGCGTCACTCGCATCGCGCGCGGGCTCCCGATGGGCGGTGACCTGGAATACGCAGACGGCGGTACGATCGCGCAGGCCCTCGCTGCGCGTCGAGACATGACCTAACGAGAAGCGCTCAGACCTCCGACCTCAGACCTAGAGACCAATGTCCTACGGAGCAGCCAGCTGGAGCTTCACGTCAGAAGACCAGTCAGCCATCCATCAGGTCTTGCAGCGCTTCCTGACGGACTCGCAGGCGAAGTGCGCGATGGTCGTCGACCGCAGCGGTCAGCTCGTGACTACCGTCGGAGATCAGCCGCGTTTCGACGCGCAAGCCTTCGCGAGTTTGACTGCCGCGGATTTCAGCGCCAACGATCAACTCGCGCGCCTCATCGGCGAGACCGACTTCAACACGCTCTTTCATCAGGGCGAACGCGAGTCGATGCTCCTCGCCGACGTCGCACGCCGCGTGATACTCGTGGTGCTTTTCGACAACAAGACCACGTTAGGACTCGTAAAGCTCAAGCTCAAAGGAACGGTGGAGCAGCTTGCACAGCACTTCGCGACGATTGGTACTCGACCCGCACGACCGGAGCCTGAACAGCGTCCGCTACTTGGGAATGTGGATGACGAGATCGACAAGCTGTTTCAATAGGGCGTTTATGCCGTTCCAACTCTTGCGAGTCATGGATCGGTCTATCGGCGTGAGGCGCAAGTTGGAACGGCACGAGGGGAGAAGCTGATCATGTCGATGATCAACTACGCCTCGCGCGAGATCAACTGTAAGCTTGTGTACTACGGTCCGGGTTTAGGAGGAAAGACAACGAACCTGGAGCACGTTTACAAGAAGGTGGCGCCCAGCACGCGGGGAAAGCTCATCTCGCTGGCAACGGAGACGGAGCGAACGCTGTTCTTCGATTTTCTTCCGGTCGATCTCGGGACGATTCGCGGATTCAAGACGCGTTTCCATCTCTATACCGTGCCGGGACAGGTCTACTACAACGCGAGCCGTAAGCTGATTCTCAAAGGAGTCGACGGCATCGTGTTTGTCGCCGATTCGCAAGTCGATCGCATGGAAGCGAATCAGGAATCGATGCAGAACCTGTACGACAACATGGCAGAATATGGCTACGATCTCACCAAGATGCCGTTCGTCGTGCAGTACAACAAACGAGATCTGCCTAACGCGGCACCGATCGCCGAGCTGCAGACGGCGCTCAACCCGGGCTGGGAAGTGACGGATACGACGCGCCAGCGCGTGACGCCCGATCCGTACCACGCCGGCGAGAATCTCATCGAGCAGGCGCCGACGGGTGAATGGATCGAGCGCTCGACATATTTCGAGGCCGTGGCCATCAATGGTGACGGCGTCTTCGATACATTGCGGGCCGTCTCGAAGTTGGTACTGAAGGCGTTGTCCTAGTGCCATTCCAACTATTTCCGACTCCGGCGATGCAGCCTGGACTTCCCGACGTCGCTCCCCTCCAAGTTTCGCCGGATCGGCGCGCGTTGGAACGGTACTAGAGGCCGCAGTCGTGAACCTGCCGAACAGCCTGACGATCGGTCGCATTGCGGCGACCCCGGCGATTACGGCGCTCATCATGAACCCGCCGTGGCAGTACCGCTTTTCGGCGTGGCTGCTGTTTGTGGTAGCGGCTGTCACGGACTACTACGACGGCAAGCTGGCGCGGTCGCGCAACCTGGTCACCAAGACAGGGAAGCTGCTCGATCCGATCGCTGACAAAGCGCTGCTCATCGCGACGCTGGTGCCGATCTACTGGCTCACGCGCGACGTCGGGCTCTTCTGGCACGTCCCCGAGAACGTACAGTGGGCTGCCGGAATCGTCGGTCCCGTCTCGTTAGGCCAGCACGTGCGTTATCCCTTTGTCACGCCGCTCGGCCTGGTCCCGACCCCGCTCTGGGTCGTCTTCGTAATCATCGGACGCGAGCTATTCATGACAGTTTTGCGCCAGCACGCGGCACGAAAGGGCGTCCTGATCAGCGCTATCGGTCCCGCCAAGCTCAAGACGACGTTCCAGAACATCTGGGTAGGGACGGCATTCTTCTGGTTCTTCGCTGCCTCCGCCGCCGCGCAAAACAAGTGGACGAGCCAGGCCTGGGTCGCCTTCGCGCACTTTAACGGGATCGTCGGGGCGATTGCGATGATCACGGCCCTGACGCTGACGCTTTACTCGCTGTGGATTTATTTGCGGCGGTACGGGCGGCTGCTCGCACCGGGACCAACGACGGCCTGACCGACTCAGAGGCGAGCAAAGCGAAGAATCAAAAGAGTGAGCTTTGGCTTACGAGTCCCGAGAGCCGTGTCTCGAGGACCAGAAGCTCGCCTGCGAGATGTTCAGACTGAGGAATTATGATGAAGCCGCATCCGACCGTGGATGAAGGTGGTCATCTCGTCCTGAAGACTCGGCGCTCGAGACTCGCCACCCACAGCTTCCGCGTGGAACCCCGCCTAACAGACTAATTGTCCCACCCATGGAAGTTGAACTGATTACGATAGGCGACGAGCTATTACTGGGCCTAACGATCGATACCAACGCAGCCTGGCTCGCGCGCGAGCTTGGGACGATCGGTGTGCGCGTGGCGTGGCGCACCACGGTCGGTGACACCGCCGAAAACATCGCCGCGGCCGTTCGCGTCGCGCTCGATCGCACAGGCGCTGCGATCACTACTGGCGGACTCGGTCCCACTGCAGACGACCTCACCAAGCCGGCAGTCGCCGAAGTCTTTGGCCGCTCCATGCACTTCGATGAGGACCTTTGGGAGGGACTCAAGCGGCTCTGGCGTGAACGTGGTCGTCCGGGCGAGCTGCCCGAATCCAACAGGCAGCAGGTCATGATCCCCGACGGCGCGACGATTCTCCGCAATCGTCACGGGACTGCGCCCGGAATCTGGCTAGATGACGAACGCGGTCGCTGGATCGCCATGCTCCCGGGAATCCCGCGCGAGATGCGCGGCCTGGCGACCGATGAGGTCCTCCCGCGCATCCGCGCTCGCATGGGCGATGCGCAGACCACACTGCGCTCGCTCAGCGTGCGCACGACAGGAATCGCGGAGTCACAGCTCCCATCGCTGTTGCGCGAATACGCCGAAAAGATCGACGGCATGCGCGTCTCGTATCAGCCGAGCCCCTCCGGCGTGGACGTGCGCCTAACGATTTCAGATGTCTCTCCGGCTGAAGCCGAAGAGCGGCTCGGACGC
>DASYRX010000170.1:0-5440 GCA_036003845.1 Gemmatimonadaceae bacterium
CTAACCCCTTCTACTATTGGGTCATGGTCATCGAAGTAGCCTTCAAAGGCAACCGGAAGGAATTCTTTTTGTGGGAGGCCGAGGAGGCTCCCCCGGTCAAGACGCCTGTCATAGTTGACGCGGATCGCGGTGAAGACCTGGGGCACGTACACGCCATCGGGGACATGGCGGAACTCCGGGCGAAAGGCACGTCGCATGGTCCAGGAACGGAGCCGGTCACGCAAAGGGCCAAGCGCGTCGCCAACGACGACGACGTCATTCGGCTCCAGCAGGTCCGCGGGCAGGACGAAGACGCCCGGCGCAAGGCGATGGAGCGCGTGCGTGCCAATAACCTCGTCATGAAGCTGTCCGACGCCGAATGGCGTTGGGACCGTCGCAAGCTCACGATCTACTTCACCGCAGAAAAGCGCGTCGACTTCAGGAACTTGGTGCGCGAGCTGGCCGCGATGTTCAGGACGCGCATCGAGCTCAAGCAAATCGGTGTCCGCGATGAAGCGAAGCGGCTGAGCGGGGTGGGTCGCTGTGGCCGCGAATACTGCTCCGCCTCATGGCTCCCTGAGCTCAGGCCGGTCAATCTCGGCGTGGCGAAGGACCAGCGGCTCTCGCTCAATCCGTCGCAGATCTCCGGCGCGTGCGGGCGGCTGATGTGCTGCCTGCGTTACGAGCACGACTTCTACGTGCAGCAACGCAAGCGCTTCCCGAAGGAGAGTCGCATCATCGTTACGTCGAAGGGGGAAGAGAAGGTGGTCGCCAACGACATCTTCCGTGAGCGCGTGACGCTGCGTAATAGCGAAGGCGAAACGCGCGTGCTCGCGTTAGGCGATCTTCGCCGAGAGCTCGGCACGGCGGGTGGGGCCGCGGTGCTGGACACTGCTGAAGAAGATGCACCTGGCGCTGCGGTAGCCGGTGAGGTCATCGACGAAGAGCTCATCCGGCTGCAGGACACGTCGGAGCGGCCGGCATTTCGCTTTCCATGGGAGCAAGCGGCGGATCCGTCGCCGAGCGAACGGGGCCGCACGCTGCCGATCGCGTCGCAGAATGAGGGCGACGCTGAGGAAGGCAGCGCCGAGATGGACGCGCCGGAGTCGCCTAACGCGGGAGGAGAGGCGGGCGCGCAGCAGCGGCGCAACCGACGCCGGCGCGGTCGTCGAGGCGGCAGGCGTCATCCGCGAGAGGATCGTGGAGGGTCGCCGAACGGGCACCAGACGAATGGCGATCCGGCAAACGGTGGTGGCAACAGCGGCGGAGCGCCTACTGCGTGAGCCGGTTTTACCTAACGACAGCGATCGACTACGCGAACGGCGATCCACACATCGGCCATGCGATCGAGAAGATCGGCGCCGACGTCATCGCACGATATCAGCGCTTGGCCGGCCACGACGTCCACTTCCTCATGGGGATGGACGAGCACGGGCAGAAAGTAGCGCAGGCTGCCGCCGCGCGCGGCATCGAGCCGCAAGGGTTTGTCGACGAAATTGCCGCGCGCTTCGAAGCAGCATGGGGCCGGCTCGGCATCTCGTACGATCGCTTCATACGAACGACCGAGAGTGGACATAAGAAGGGTGTGCACGCGCTCATTCGTACCATTCACGAACGCAACCCCGATGACTTCTACGAGAAGGCATACGAGGGCTGGTACTGCGTCGGCTGCGAGCTCTTCAAGCGCGAGAACGAGATCGTGGACGGCAAGTGTATCCTGCATCCCACGCGCACGCTCGAGTGGACGACCGAGCGCAACTGGTTCTTCCGCCTAACGAAGTACCAATCGTTCTTGCAACGTCTCTTCGCCGAACGGCCGGATTTCCTGCGACCAGCAAGCCGGCGCAATGAGATCCTTGGACTGCTGGCTCAGGGACTCGAGGACATCTCCATCACTCGCTCCAAGCTCACGTGGGCGATCCCCTTCCCCGTTCGCGGCACGGACGGCGACCAGCAGGGGACGTGGGTCTGGTTCGACGCGCTGCCTAACTACTTGACGGCGACTGGCTATCCGGAAGTCGGCTACGAAAAGCGCTGGCCGGCACAGTTGCACATCGTCGGCAAGGACATCACGCGACTGCACTGCGTCGTGTGGCCGGCAATGCTCGAGTCGGCGGGCGTCGCGTTGCCGGAGCAGGTGTGGGCGCATGGATTCGTCTCCTTCGGTGGCGAGCGATTGAGCAAGTCGGCCGGTGTGCGCGTCGAGCTCGACGACGCGATCGCGCGCTTCGGGCCAGACGCGCTGCGCTACTTCCTGATGAGAGAAGTGCCGTTTGATGCAGATGGCAGTTTCACCTGGGAGCGGTTCGAGGAGCGTTATAACGCGGACCTTGCGAACGCGTGGGGGAACTTGGCCAGCCGCACGATCGCGATGGTCGAACGCTACTTTGACGGCGTCGTGCCTGCAGCGGCTGCGACGTCGCTGGACGAAGGCGACCGTTCACGCATCGAAGCCTATCACGACGCGGTCAGCGGCAAGCGTGGCTACTTTCTGCACGAAGGACTGCAGCACGTGTGGCACAGCGTCGCGGCGGGAAACGAGTACGTCGATCGTCAGGCACCGTGGAAACTGGCGAAGGATCCTGCGCTCCGCAGCGAGCTGGAGACAACGCTCGGCGCGCTCGTTAGGCATCTGGCGCGGCAGTGCGTGCTGCTCGCGCCGTATGTGCCGGGCAAGGCCGCGCGTCTCTGGCAGCAGCTCGGCGGACCTGGCGACGTGCACGCGCAGCGCTTCGCGTCCCTCGACGCGCTGGACGCCAAAGGCTGGCGCGTGACGAAGGGCGAGCCTCTTTTCCCCAAGGACATCGTCACGCCATCGGTATAGTTGACACAAGGCAGACCAGGCTGGCGCTTGACGGATTGACCTGGATTCCCGACGTTCGAAGCCTCAACACACGAGGCAAATATGGCCAATAAGCACACCATGATGACGTCCCTTGCTCTGCTCGCGCTCCTGGGATGTGCGCCGCAAAGCAACGAGAAAACGACCGCCGATAGCGCCGCCACGGCGGCGGCCGATCCCGCGGCTGTGCGAGCGGCGATCGACGCAGCCAACGCAACTGCTACCGAAGCCCTGAACAAAGGCGATGTCGAGACATGGCTGACGCTGTACAAGAGCGACGCCGTCGTGCTCCCACCGAATCAGCCGGCGTGGCGCGGCACCGACGGCATGCGAGCCGGCGCTCAGGCCATGCTGAAGGAGCTCACCATTTCCGGAGCAGCTTTTAGTGTGGAGGACATAAAGACCAGCGGCGATTTCGCGGTCGAAACGGGGGCGTACACCATGACGATGACGCCGAAAAAGGGAGGGAAGGCAATCAACGACAAGGGCAAGTATATCGTCGTTTGGGAGCGCCAGCCCGATGGCTCCTGGAAGATCACACGTGACATTTTCAACTCGGATCTTCCAGCGAGTGGTTAGTTAGGCAGCCTCGGTACAGTCCAACGCGAAGCGCGCCAGGCATCTCGCCTGGCGCGCCTTTGTTTCTCATGGTCTTTACGGCGGGGGCGGACCGCCACCGCCACCGACATCTCCTCCCGCGGAGCCACCGAACAGATCGAAGATTTTCGCTGCGAGCACCCCACCGACGAGACCCAACGTTGCGATGACCCACGTCTTTTTGCGGTCGAGCGTGCGCGCCTCGATCGTCTGAATCGATGTACGCGGCAGCGTCACCGACTCGCCGGTCCAGAACGTCTGCACCTGCGACCTATTCGTCGTAGCGCTGACTGACACCACATACGCACTGTCATTCGCGCTGCTCACCCGACCCTCGACCAAGGCAATCTGAGCACCGAGCATCGGCGTTAGGCGGATGCTCCCCTCATCGGTGAGGCGAGCACGGAATTCGGAACCTGCCGGCGGAGCGCTGCTCGCGATCGGCACGTAGCGATAGCACGCCGCGCCAGCCAGGGTGAACGCCAAAGGGAGACAGCAAAGAGGACGCATAGAACCCCCAGAGAATCGAATCGCGGGGAGCCTCCGCCAAATGGATGAGCACCCGTACCAGCCACGAAACTCAACCTAGTACCGTTCCAACCTGTATCGAAGATCTAGAGCTGCCCGGACCGGGGTCAGACTCCACTCGGCAAGCATGCGACGGCCGTCGCTGGAGAATCCGCGCTGAGCGAGCAGGAGTGTCCGCAAATGACGTCGTGGAGTCTGACCCCGGTGTTATTTCGAGAAATCCACCTTCGGCGCGTCTCGCGCGCCTGGCGACGTCTCGAAGTACTCCCGCGGCTTGGCACCGATCACTTTTGCCGTGATCACTACCGGGAAGCGACGGATGTAAGTGTTGTATTGCTGAACCGCCTCGTTGTAGTCGGTGCGAGCCGTGGCGATCCGATTCTCCGTCCCCGCGAGCTCATCTTGCAAGCGGATGAACCCTTGGTCGGACTTGATCTGCGGATACGCCTCGACAGCCACGTTCAGCGAGCGCAGAGCGGTTGTGACTTGCTCGTTCGCATTGGCAAGTTCGCGCGGATCGCCGCGCTGTAAGGCGGCGCCCAGCCCAGCGCGCGCTCGTGCGACCTGCGTGAAGACTTCCAGCTCTTGCTTGGCCTGTCCGCGCACAGTCTCGACGAGATTCGGGATCAGATCGTACCGCCGCTGCAGCATGACTTCGATCTGCTGCTTGGCTGCGTTCGCGCGTTCGTCATACGTCTGAATCGTGTTATAGCCGCATCCTGCGAGCGGGACGACGGCGAGCAAAGCAATGAAATGACGGCGGTACATGTAAACCCCAGGTCAGAGGTCAGAGGTCAGAGGGAACTGATCCACGTGCGAAACGAATGCCTGCACTGCTTCGAGGTAGGAGGCGAGCGTCGGCGCCACGTCCGCATCCTTGAGTTTTTCGCTGCTCTTTAGATGGTGCCATACGCGAATAAACGGCGCTGCATCGAATCCGGCTTGAGCGGCGACTGCGCGGCAGAGCTCTTCTGAACTGGTTGACGGTGTCTCGCCTCGGAGACGTGCATAGGCGCGAAACAAGGTCAGCATCGTGCTCAAGCTGCTTTCAAGCAGCGCGAGCTGCTCGGCGTGGTTGTCGCCCGCGAGCAGAATGAGGTGACGCAACCTGAGCAGCTTTCCCATCGCTTCGCTTTCCAACTGTAGGCGAAGCTGCTGTCGGTCGACACGGATTCCATCGAGCGGAAGCTTGCCGTGCAACACGCGATGGTGCTGCAGAATGTCTGCGTACTCCATCGGATAGATATCTACGCAGCGCTGCCACTCACTCAGCGTGAGCGTAAGTGGCGGCGGATTTCCGTCCGCGCGCCAATCGCGCGCGATCGGTGCTTCGCGCGCCAGCCTGTCTATCGACAAAGCGGCGACAAGCACGAGCACGTTGTAATCCGATTTCTCGGGGATGTGCTCTGTGCTCCCGCGCGCCGCCGAACCGTAAAGCGCGACGCCGTGGAGCTCATCTCCGTGCGCTTCGCGGAGGCGCCTAACGAGGTCGTC
>DASYRX010000171.1:0-9674 GCA_036003845.1 Gemmatimonadaceae bacterium
TTGGTGCGTGTGTATTCGATGAGCGCCACTTGAGCGACAGACGGCGCCGGCGTCGCGTTGATCGTTAGGCTGACGCCGTCGATTGTAATAGATCCGTGCGGTATCAGCAGTTCATCCAGCTCGGCACTAACGTCAACGTCAACGAGCAGCGCGTCATCGCCCTCGTGCACAGAGACCACACGACCAACGGCGTCCACGTGCCCTTGCACAATGTGGCCGCCGAGGCGGTCGCCAGCCCTGAGCGCGCGTTCGAGGTTCACCCGCGTTCCCGCGCGCCAGCGCGACATCGTCGTGCGCGAGCGGGTCGTTTCCATTGCGGCCGTCAGAAAGGCCCCGCTGACGACCTCGCGGACCGTCAGGCAGGCCCCACTCACCGCGATGCTCTCTCCAGGAGCCAGGTCTGGATACGCACAGGCGATGCGAAGCTCCAGCCCGGCCGGAGACGGCCGCGCTGCCTCGACGACACCAACGCTGTCCACGAGTCCTGTAAACATCACATACCTGACGGGGCGTACACTGTCATGGAATCATCACCCAACTGTGCTTGCCGCACAATCTTCCACTTGGGGCCAGGTGCGGCCAGCTCGGGCGGCGCGAAGGCGAAGGCCATAACGCCGTCGCGTCCAAGCTCCACCTTGGTCTCAAACATAACGATTCGGTCCACGACCCCGGCACGGAGCGCGGCCCCAGCGATCCGTGCTCCGCCTTCCAGCAGCACCGATCTGATCCCCCTGGAAGCCAGCTCGAGGAGCGCGTCGTTGAGGTCGCGCACCTCCAGCACGGTAACGCCCGCCGCGGTCAGCATGGCTCGCTGCTCCGGATCGATGCGCATCACCATGAGGATCACTGGGACCTCGCGCGCTGTCGCTACGAGTCGACTGGACCGCGAGAGCTTTCCGCCGCGCGAAAAAACCACGCGGACCGGAGGCTTCCGAGGCTGCGGCGCATCCCTCACGGTCAGCAGCGGATCATCGGCGAGCGCGGTGCCGAGTCCCACGGCAATCGCGTCGTACCCCGCGCGCAAACGATGGACCTCTCGCCGAGCCTCTTCGCCAGTTAGCCAGCGCGGCGTGCGCACTTCGTCTGCGATCGCTCCCTCACGCGACACGGCGAGCTTGAGCGTCACGAACGGCCGATAGAATTCGGCGCCGTGGAAATAAATCACGTTCTGCTCGCGCGCCTCGGTCTCGAGCACGCCTAACGTGACGTCGACCCCTGCCTTGCGCAGCTTCTTGGCGCCGCCTCGAGCCGTCGGGTTGGGATCGGCAACCGCCGCGACGACACGGCGCACGCCCGCGGCCAGCACGGCGTCAGTGCACGGCGGCGTTTTTCCTGTATGTGCGCAGGGCTCGAGAGTGACATACATCGTCGCACCCCGCGCCTTCTCACCCGCGTTCCGGAGGGCGACAACCTCGGCGTGGGGACCGCCGAATTCGGCGTGATAACCCTCGCCGACAATCTCGCCGTCGCGCACGACGACGGCGCCAACCATTGGATTCGGGGCAGTCTGGCCCCAGCCGCGCTCGGCCAGCTCGAGCGCGCGGCGCATGAACGGAAGATCCGATTCGTCGTGTGCCGCGCGCTCGTTAGGTGTCACTCAGAACGATAGACGGATCCCCAGCGAACCGTAGGAGTGCGCCTGGTCCGCGCGTGAGGAACCAAACTGGTTGTACGGATCGATCGCGCCGCCACGGACGTACCCGATCTCGCCCGCCAGTCTGAACATGGCGAGGTTCCAGGCGACGTCCGCGAAGATGTTGTCGCGGTCGAGCCGCTGGGTAGCGCTGATATCGCTCGAACGGAAGACATTCCCGGCCACACTCACCTCCACTTCCGCGGTTGCGGCCGTGTTGTATCGGTCGCGTCCCGCGCCGACCACGAACGTAATCGGCTTGAGACTCTTCTGCAGCATCACGCGCCAAGCTTGCGACTCCACATCGATGGAACGCACGGCGAGTTGATCGTCGTTGACCTGCGCTACCACGTCGACACGCGGCAAATCGCGCCTCAAGAAGCTCACGCCGAGGCCAGGGGTGAGCCCTGACTCCTGGATGATTCCAACACGCCCGCCAAAGCCAAGTTTGAGCGAGCCATCGGGCGCCGTGATTGTCACGTTCGACTGGGCGACGTCCGGGATGTACGCCAGGTTCGCTAGGGCATCCACGGCGAGCACCTTCAGCCCGCCAGGACCCATGCGTATGCCGGGAAAGACTCCGAGCGCTGCATCGATCGTCGGCAGACCGAGCACGCGGTCGTCGACCCTGTAATTCGTCTGCGTCGCGCCTAACGGGCTCGGCGAAACAAGATCGACGCGGGGCACGCGGCCTGGCAGCACGTTTGCGCGCATTCCAATGGAGAACTGCCCGAGCTTACCGAAGGCAATGCCTTGACCGAGCGTCGCGCTGCCACCGGTGATCGCAATGCCCAACTGCGGCGCGAGGTACTGGAACGTGTCGATCGCCTTTTGACAGGCGTCTTGCGTCGCGCGCTGCGAGACGGTCGCGGCACCGCATTGCGGATCGATACTGCCGGATTGTCCAAGGAGGGGGAGCGGCGCTGCCGAGAGAACAGTGCCGACGAACAGTGCTCGGAGATGCATAACGCTACCTGTGGTCGAGGTGGACTCGTCCCGATCCGGCCAAGGTTTGTCCCACCCGCCACGCCCTGACACCCGCCGCGCGTGCGCTGGAAAGGACCTCATCCGCAGCCGCTTCAGGACCGACGACGATCATCCCTACCCCCATGTTGAAGGCGCGGAACATCTCGTCGAGCGGGACCTGCCCCGCGTCCTGTAGGACGCGAAATAGTGGCGGAACGTCCCAGCTGCGTGTGTCCACCGTCACGTCGAGGTCCGAAGGCATCACACGGTTGAGATTCCCGGGGATGCCTCCTCCTGTGATATGAGCGAGTGCATGGATCTTCGAGAGCACGGGTCGTAAGGCGCCGAGGTAGGAGCGATGCACGCTCAGAAGTACGTCCGCAACGCGTGCACCCGCGCCGGGGAACTCATCCATGACATCCAGCCGCAGCCGCTCAGAGACGATTCGGCGCGCCAGCGAATAGCCGTTCGTGTGCAGCCCTGAGCTTGCCAGCGCAATCAACACATCGCCATGCCTAACGCGGTCGCTGCCTAGCATCTGACCTTCGTCGACGACGCCAACGATGAATCCGGCGAGGTCATAGTCAGGCGGCGTGTACACACCTGGCATCTGCGCCGTTTCGCCGCCGAGCAGGGCGCAGCCATTCTCGCGGCATCCCGCCGCGACGCCGGCGACAACAGCCTCCAGCACCGCCTCGTCGAGCACACCGAACGCGACGTAGTCGAGAAAGAAGAGCGGAAGCGCTCCCTGCGCGAGAATGTCGTTCACGCAGTGGTTCACGAGATCGTGGCCGATCGTGTCGTGTTTGTTCGCGGCGATCGCGACCTTGAGTTTGGTCCCAACGCCGTCCGCGCTCGCCACGAGCACCTGGTTCGCACCGCTCGGCGCGCGGAATAATCCGCCAAAAGCGCCGAAGGCGCCTAACGTACCGGCCGTGCGTGTTGAATCGACGAGTTTCTTGAGCCGGGCTTTCGCGGCATCACCCGCCGAGATGTCGACACCGGCCGTGCGATAGTCCAGCGGCGTCGTCATTCGCTGTCAGCCAAATCCGCTTCGAACGCGACGAGGCGACCGAAGGCGCCTAGGCGATTGGCGATGTCCCGCGTCGAGATCTCGAGCAGCCGCTCGATCGAAAACCGTTCGACCGCGAACGACCCCATCGTCGAACCGTAGACAACTGCTCGGCGCAGATGTGCGTCATCCAACTTGCCCATCTTCGCGAGGTAGCCGATAAAGCCGCCCGCGAAGGCGTCACCCGCTCCCGTGGGATCGAAGACGTCTTCCAGCGGGTAAGCTGGCGCGAAGAAGATCGAGTCGCGCGTGAACATGTACGCGCCGTGCTCCCCCTTCTTGATGACCACGTGACCGGGCCCGCGCTCCATGATCCAGCGCGCCGCTTTAATGAGGTTCGCGCATTCGGTGAGCTGGCGCGCCTCCGCGTCGTTCAGCAGCAGGATGTTCACGTGTGGAAGCAGTTGCAGCAGGTCGCCGCGACGGCTTTCGATCCAGAAATTCATCGTGTCGCAGGCGACGAGCTTTGGCTGCTCAACCTGGCGTAGCACGTCCAGCTGCAAACGCGGATCGATGTTGGCGAGAAAGACGTACGGCGTCTTTTTGAATTGCTGCGGAATCTTCGGGCGGAAGTGTGAAAAGACTCCGAGCCGCGTCTCCAACGTCTCCGCGGTATTGAGATCGTGCCGATAGCGGCCGCGCCAACGGAACGACTCGCCCTCGGTGCGCTCGACGCCCGTTAGGTCCACGCCACGTGCAGCGAGCACTTGCAGCTTGTCTATCGGATAATCGTCGCCGACGACGCCGACGAGACGCACTGGGGTAAAGTGGCTCGCCGAGGCCGAGAAGAACGTGCCGGATCCGCCTAACGCTTCTTCGGCTTTGCCGAACGGGGTCTCGACCGAGTCGAGCGCGACAGAACCGACGACGAGGACGGTCATTACATGCGCTCCGGCGCGTTGATGCCAAGGATGGCAAGCCCGTTTTGCAGGACGACGCGAGCCGCCGCCGCCAGCACGAGGCGCGCGTCGCGCAGCCCAGGAGCCTCGCCTAACACATGATGCTTATGGTACCACAGGTGCGTGAGGCGCGCTGTCTCCAGCAGATACGACGCGATGCGGTGCGGTTCCAATGCCTCGGCGGCACCCGCCACGAGCTTGGGGAAGTCGAGCAACGCTTTGATTAGCTCGCGCTCCGCCTCTTCGCGCAGCAACGAAAGGTCGACCTTGGCGCCGTCGAGTGACGCGGGATCGATCTCTCCGACGCGGAAGATTCCCGACATGCGCGCGTGCGCCATCTGGATGTAGTAGACCGGATTCTCTTCTGACTGCGCACGTGCCAGATCGACGTCAAAGACGAGCTGCGAGTCCGCTTTTCGCATGAGGAAGAAGTAGCGCACCGCGTCGCGTCCAACTTCGTCCACGAGATCGCGGACCGTCACGTAGCTGCCGGCGCGCTTGGAGATCTTCACCTCTTCGCCGGCGCGCATGACGGTGACCATCTGGTGCAGCTCGTATTCCGGGTAGTCCTGCGGGATATCCATGCCTAACGCCTGGAGCCCGGCGCGCACGCGCGTGACCGTGCCATGGTGGTCGGCGCCCTGCACGTTGATCGCGCGGTGGAAGCCACGGCGCCATTTGGTTACGTGATACGCCACGTCAGGGACGAAGTAAGTGAACGTGCCGTCTGACTTCCGCATGACGCGGTCTTTGTCGTCACCGTAATCGGTCGTGCGCAGCCAGAGTGCGCCGTCTTCCTCGAAGGTGTGTCCCGCGCTCACCAGGAGGCGCACGGTGTCGTCCACGTGCCCGTCGCTGTAGAGCGACGACTCCAGAAAGTACGTGTCGAATTTCACCCCGAAGGCCTGCATGTCGAGATCCTGTTCGCGACGCAGCGCCACAACGGCGTGTCGCCTCACCGCGTCCAGGTCATCGCCTTTCGCGTCGTCAGGATGCTCGGTGATGTACGACTCGGCGATGTCGCGGATGTATTCACCGTGATAGCCACCTTCGGGAATCTCGAACGGCGCGTTTTGCAGCTCGCGGATGCGGGCCTGGACGCTCAGCGCGAGGTTGCGCATCTGCACGCCGCCGTCGTTGTAGTAGAACTCGCGCGAGACGTTCCAGCCGTTCCACTCGAGAAGCGTGGCGATGGCATCGCCTAACGCAGCCTGGCGTCCGTGGCCGACGTGCAGCGGTCCCGTGGGGTTCGCCGAGACAAACTCAACGTTCACCCGTTCTCCGCGGCCCGTGTTGGCGCGGCCGTAGCTGGCTCCCGCTGCAAGAACCGCCGGGAGACCGGAGGCGGCCGCTGCATCGGAGAGTCGGAAGTTGATGAAGCCAGCACCGGCGACGTACGCCTCGCGAACGCCGGCGCGGGCGAGGTCCATGCGCGAGATGAGATCCTGCGCGATGTCCGCTGGCTTGCGGCGCAGCGTTTTGGCGAGCGTCATGGCCAGGTTCGTGGCCCAGTCGCCAAAGGCCGGGTCGCGCGGCCGTTCGAGCAGCACCGTCACCGGCGATGGGGCGCCTAACGATTCCGCGCTGCGTGCCAACTCGGCGCGGATCATTTCGTCGGGAGCCGTCACTCGCCGCTGTCCGGCTTTTTGGCGGGTTTGCTCTCGGCCGCCGGCTTCGAGTCGGCGGAGGACGCCGATCCCTCGCTCGAACCTGCCTCCGACTTGGTTTCCTTCTTCGCGGCGCGGTCGCGCTCGCTCTTCTTGCCGTCCTTGCCGTAGTCCGTGATGTAGAAGCCGGAGCCCTTGAACAGGAAAGCGGTGCCACCGGAGATCAGGCGCTGTGCATCGCGCCCACACGTCGGGCAAGGCATTACTTCCTTGGAGCCGCCGATGGTGGAAAAGAAGTGCTCGAACTCGTGCCCTTCGGGGCAGCGGTACTCGTAAGTTGGCATGCGATTGAGAGCCGGGCTGCTGTCTTCGGGATCGGGCCTGCGGGGATCGCAGGTCGAAAGCTATTGGCGTTCAGAACTCCAATCAAGGCAAGGACTTGGGTGCCAACAGTGGAGCTCTTGGTTGATCCGAGACTCGGCAATTCTTGGCCGCGGATTTGCGCCGATGCGCGCTGAAACTGCTGTTGAAATAAGCTTACCGAGGCAGGCGACTTGCGATAGCGCTGTTTCCGCGAAAACCGGCCAAATCCGTGGCAAAGTTACGTGGTTGCCCCGCTGTATTGCCCTAGATACGGGGACCAGGGCCGTTAGGCGCCAGGTCTAAATCGTCCCCACACTTCTTCGAGTGAGTTCGAGATTTCGCCGACAGTGACGCGGGCGCGGACCGCCTCCACGATGCGCGGCATGAGAGCCGGCTTCTCGCCGCCATCCTTTGCGTACTGGAGCGCCTCGCTCGCCAGGCCTGCCAGGGCTTCACGCGCGCTCTTGGCGTCACGCGCTTGGCGCACCGCTTTGACGCGCGCTGACTGATCGGCTTCGAGACGCGAGTAATCGGGCCCCGGGACGAGCGGCGGCTCGCCATCTTCGACGTAGCGGTTCACTCCTACGATTACCGTATCGCCGCTTTCGACGCGCAGCTGGTGTGCGTATGCGCTCTTGGCAATCTCGTTCTGGAAATAGCCGGCGGCGATGGCCCGCGCCGCGCCACCTAACGAATCGACGTGCTCGATCAGCTCGCGCGCGCGCTTTTCCAGCTCGTCGGTCAGCGATTCGACGTAATAGCTCCCGGCAAGCGGATCGACGGTGTTCGCGATCCCCGATTCGTGCGCCAGGATCTGCTGCGTGCGGAGGGCCAGGGTAGCGGCAGCCGCGGTCGGCAAGGAAAGGGCTTCGTCGTACGAATTCGTGTGCAACGACTGGGTGCCACCTAACGTGGCGGCGAGCGCCTGGATCGCGACGCGCACCACGTTGTTGAGCGGCTGCTGCGCTGTGAGCGTGACGCCGCCGGTCTGGGTGTGGAATCGCAACCGGCCGCTGGCGTCGTTGGCGGCGAAGCGCTCGCGCATGAGCCGAGCGTAGAGCCGGCGCGCCGCGCGAAACTTTGCGACCTCCTCGAACAAGTCGTTATGCGCAGCGAAGAAGAACGAGAGCCGCGGCGCGATCGTGTCGATGGCGAGTCCGGCGTCTACCGCACGGCGCAGGTACTCCATCGCGTTCGAGAGAGTGAACGCGATCTCCTGCACGGCCGTGGCGCCCGCCTCTCGGATGTGGTATCCCGAAATCGAAATCGGATTCCAGTTAGGCACATCCTGCGCGCAGAAACGAAAGACATCTGTCACGAGGCCGAGACTCGGGCCCGGCGGATAGATGTACGTGCCGCGCGCGATGTACTCCTTGAGGATGTCGTTCTGGATCGTGCCGCTCAGCTTGGACGCGGCGATCCCGCGTTCTTCAGCGACCACGAGATACATCGCCAGCAGCGTCGCAGCCGTCGCGTTGATCGTCATCGACGTGCTGACTCGGTCGAGCGGGAGATCGGCGAGCAGCGTATGCATGTCGTCGACGGAGTCGATCGCCACGCCCACACGACCAACCTCGCCTAACGCGCGAGGATCATCCGAGTCGATGCCCATCTGCGTCGGGAGATCGAAGGCGACGGAGAGGCCGGTCTGCCCCGCGTCGAGCAGGTGCTTGAAGCGCGTGTTGGTTTCGGCCGCGGTGCCGAAGCCCGCGTATTGCCGCATGGTCCACAGGCGCCCGCGGTACATCGTGGGCTGCACGCCACGCGTGAACGGATATGCCCCCGGAAGACTGATGTCGGCCTGTTGCTCACCGACCTGGCCATCGGGCCCGTAAACGGCTTTCACCGGTATTCCCGATGGAGTCGCGCGGGTCTCGTCGCCGGCAGCCATATCGTGAAAACTACTCCACCGCGGACAAACGCGGACCAACGCGGACACTAATAGGAACTAACCCGTACTCGATCCTTGCGACGACGGACGCCAAGTGATCACAAGTTTTCAAAATCCGTGTTAGTCCGCGTTCGTCCGCGGTGAAAAGCTTTTGACCTTAAACGTTAGGTCCCAACAGCGGCAGCCTGGGGAGCGAGCATCTCACGAGCCGTGTCTACAGCGTCCTGGCTGCCGATGTACAGCGGCGAGCGCTGATGCAGCTCGCTCGGGTGGATCTCGAGGATGTCGCGCGTCCCGTCGATGGCTGCCCCGCCCGCCTGCTGAATGATGAACGCCAGCGGATTGCACTCGTACAGGAGACGCAGCTTTCCTTTCGGCGACAGCGAGTTGTCCGGATAACAGAAGATGCCGCCGCCTAACAAGTTCCGGTGGAAATCGGCGACGAGCGAGCCGACGTATCGCACATTGAGCGGCTTCTGCTGCCCGTCGAGACCGCGGTAGCGCCGCATGAGCGCCCGCACCTGCTCATGCCAATTGCCCTCGTACGAGTCGTTCACGGACAGGTAGCGACCCTTCGTTGGGACCTTGATATCGGGGTGCGACAGCAGGAACTCGCCTAACAGTGGATCCAGCGTGAAGCCGTGCACGCCCTGCCCCGTCGTGTACACGAGCATCGTGCTCGAGCCATAAATCACGTAACCGGCGGCGACCTGACGCCGACCTGGCTGCAACATGTCTTCCATCTCACCACGCACGCCGCGCGTGATCTTGCGCATCACCGAGAAGATCGTCCCGACTGGAACGTTCACATCGATATTGGACGAACCGTCGAGCGGGTCGAACAGCAACACGTACTTGCCGCACTTGAAGCCGTCTGGGATCGGGATGATGTCCGGCTCTTCCTCCGACGCCATCGCAGCGAGCCGCCCACCATGGTCCATCGCTTTGATGATCGTCTCGTTCGCGAAGACGTCGAGCTTCTCCTGTGCCTCGCCTTGCACGTTGTCGCTGCCGGCGCGACCGAGGATATCGACCAGGCCCGCCATACGGACTTTGTTGGCGATGATTTTTGCCGCGAGCGCTATGTCGTAGAGGATACCTGACAGTTCGCCAGTCGCCTCTGGGAAGAGGCGCTCCTGCTCGATGATGTACCGCTCGATCGTGACGACGGATGTTGCTGTGTGCTTGACCAAGGGCCGGCGCCTGTTCGCGAGGTCAGTAAGGTGTGGCCCGGGCGCGACGC
>DASYRX010000172.1:0-7972 GCA_036003845.1 Gemmatimonadaceae bacterium
CGAGACGGAGCCCGAGCGCGACAGGAAAAACTTCCTGCGGCAGTTGCGCGAGACGAGCGAAGCCGTGCTTCAGCGCCCTGGGCGCATCTTCCCCTTCGTGGCAGTCAACACGCGACGGGCGAATCACCTCGAGCTCCTCAAGAATGCGACGGCGAACATGGGATTCGTCGGCGTCAAGCTGTATCCCTCGTTAGGATTTCGCATCGACTCCGATGCCATGGCCGAGGTCGTCGATTTCTGCGCCGGCAACGACCTCCCGATCACCATGCACTGCAACCATGGAGGCTTCGCCAAGGACGCCGCATCGGTCGAGTTTTGCGACCCCGAGCATTGGACTGAGCACCTCGGGTTGCACGAGAACCTCAAGATCTGCTTCGCTCACTTCGGTGGCATCGAGGGATTGTTCGGGACGTCGGACGAGGACACGGAGTGGACCAACAAGATCGTTGCGTTCATGCACGGCTTCCCGAACGTCTTCGCCGATCTGTCGTTCCACGTCGACATGATGCGCGACGCCGCGATCGAGACACGCTATTTCGAGAAGCTCAACGGCTTTCTGACTCAACCCAGCATTGGGGACCGTATTCTCTTCGGCACGGACTCATGGCTCGTTAGGCAGCACCTCGGCGAGCGCAATTACTGGAAGTTCTTCGAGGATCGCCTGAGTGCCGCCCATTTCGCGCAGATCGCGGACGCGAATCCGCAGCGCTTCCTCGGCCTCCCGCAGGCGGCCGGAGGCGTGCGTCCAAATATCACGCGCCACGTCGAGTTCATCCGGAGTAATAGAAAGTCGGTCGGCGCCGAGCCCGCGGCATGGGTGAAAGCCGCAATCGCTGAGCCATTCACCATCAATCGGTTCGCGCCGGAGTGGACGCCAAACAACAAAGCGCACGTCGTCACCTTTGCTGTTCTAAAGGAACAGATGACAAAAGCGCAGCGAGACGCTGGTTTCCGCCAAGCTGGTGACTTCCACCTGCGCGAGCTCCTCTACTTCAAGCCAGATCAGTTCCCCGAGGCGATCTTCAAACAGAAGTGCGATGCGCTTGCCTTACGCCTCTGCAAGGTCGCGAAAGAGCAGCCGAATACGGAGCTCGAGAGCGGCGTGACAACCGATTCTGCATTCGATTCTGTGCGCGACCTCGTTGGGAGCGGCGAGGAGACAATCGCGGTGATGGGGGGCGTAATCGACTCGCTGTTCCGGTTCGCTGAAGAACCGCAATAGGAGAGCGACGCCATGCGCATCCTTGTCTTCTGCATCCTCGCGACCACACTGCCGACTGTGCCTGCGCGAGCCCAAACCAAGACCGACTCTCCATTCTCGTACCACGTCGGGATGAAGAGTCCTGATGGTGGACCGAAGATGCCGAACGTCCGACTCGGTTACAGCAGTGCGTCGCGGGGAGTCTCGGAATCTTTTACATCGCGTTGGGACGCGCGGATGCGAGTGAAGATCGACCTCACGTCACGCGCCGATCGCAATCCCGACGACTCCTTCGCCGAGGGCGCATTCGGCTATCAGCGGGCTCTCAGCGGGAAGTCCGTGGTGATCGACACGTCCAGCCGCCTCGCGACCGACTACGGAATGATTGGGCTCTATGGCGACGCTCGATACGAGTCGAATCAGTCTTCCACAGAGCGTCTCGGCTCCGCGCAACTACGCGCCATCTACACGCACAATCACTACAGCGGCGCATGGCTCCTCATTCCACAAACGCAAGTTGCGGTGGGGATCACGACTTCAGCCGGCTCAGACGCGCGTGACAGCCTGAATCTCGCATCCGACTCGAACATGCGGCTGGACGGAGAGGCGTACTGGCTCGTGGACTTCAGCGCCTTCTCTACCGGCGCCATGGCTCGCACCTCGATCGCTGCCGAGTGGCGTGGCTTTCGCCAGAACGCCATGGACGCTCGGCTTGCCTCACTCGGGTTCGAGAGCGGCAACTATTTCGGCGCAGAAGTGGGTTACGCCGTGAAATTCTGGACTGTGACAGGCTTCTATGTGAAGTGGAGCAAGGGGCGACTCCCGTCACAGCCCGTCAACAAAGGCGCCTGGCAAGTTGGTGTGCGGCGATCATGACGCTCGGCGGTGCCTAACGGCATTCGTCCGGAGTATGTCTTGACCGGTCGTACCGAGCGCGGCAGTCTTGCGGACCACACTTAGCCCGCGCCTGAGTTATTGTCGCGAAGTGACCTTACACAGCACTAACGGCTTGGCCGAAACGCTCGACGAATACACGCCGCGATCCGATGCGGAGGCGCGTGACGTCGCGCGATTGCGCGCGCTGGCAGTCGAGGGTGATCCCTGGGACCGTTCCACTCCGCTGCACGCGACGGGTTCGGCGGTCGTTGTGCACCCAGACTCGGCGCGCATCCTCCTTCGCTGGCATGAACGCATGCAGGCCTGGCTGCAGGTGGGCGGCCATGCAGACGCCGGAGAGACTCATCCCTTCGACATCGCACTGCGTGAAGCGCGCGAGGAGACCGGCCTCCCCGATCTTACCTCATGGCCAGATCCTGCCCGACCGCTGCTCATCCACGTCGCCATCGTTCCGGTACCTGCGGGCCGCGGAGAGCCCGAGCACGAACACGGTGACCTTCGCTACCTACTCGCCACGACCCGCCCCGCCGATGTAATTCCTGAATCGGGATCCGCCGAGGTGCGCTGGTTTACGCCGAACGATGGATTACTGGCCGTCCCACAGGACAGCACTCGCGAGACGATCTTACGCGTCGCTCAAATGCTGCAACGATCGCGACCCGCTGCTCCGAGCCGGACCGTTGAGCGAAGGAGATAACAAATGTCCGCCAAGCGAGAAGCTCGCAGACAGCGCTCAGCGCTGGAGCGAGAGAACAAGAAACGACGGCGACGACGGCAGGTCGTCCGATCGCGCCTGATATTCGCACTGGGAGCCGCGGCAGTAGTCGCGCTCGGGTTCTTATTGGCGCAGCACGAGAGGCCCGGTGGTCGCCCAGGACAGGTCTGGTCAGCGGAGCACGGCCATTGGCACGACCGGTAGAGACGACAAAGCTTGGCGAGATTTTCCACGCGATGGCACACTCGCTCCCAGACTCCGCCGCCGTAACACGAAACCTCGCCGAGGCGATGGCAGCCGCGAAGTACGAGGACCTGCCGCCTAACGTCGTCGCCGATACGCGCCGCGCCATTCTCGACTGGCTCGGCTCAGCGCTCGCTGGATCGCTCGAACCCCCGGCACGGTTCGTCCAGCACGTCGTCACACGCCTCGGCACATCCAACGAAGCGACCGTCTTCAGCGCACGCCGCGCGTCAGCCGCTGGCGCCGCGCTCGCGAATGGAGTCGCATCGCACATCCTCGAGCTGGACGACATACACAAAGGCTCCACGATCCACGGCGCCGCGCCGATTATCCCCGCCGCACTCGCCGTCGCCGAACGCGAGCACTCGAATGGTCAGGCCTTCCTCCTCGCCGTCACGCTCGGCTACGAAGCCGCTCTGAGAATCGGCGAGGCCGTCAATCCAGATCACTATCGCTTCTGGCACCCGACTGGTACGGCTGCAACTTTCGGCGCCGCTGTCGCTGCCGGATCGCTGCTCGGCCTGGATGCGGCACAGATGCTCGATGCGTTAGGCACCGCCGGCACGCAGGCCGCCGGCCTCTGGGAGTTCAACGCCGACGGCGCGATGAGCAAACACCTGCATCCCGGCAAGGCGGCATTCAACGGAGTGCTCGCCGCCGACCTTGCCGCCGCAGGCTTCACCGGCGCCACTCGCATTCTCGAAGGTGAACGCGGATTCTTCCGCGCCATGGCGCGCACGTTCGACGCGGCGCGCGTCACTGCCAACCTCGGTGAGACGTGGAAGATCAGTGAGAATTGCTACAAGATGCACTCCTGTTGCGGGCACACACATTCGGCAATCGATGTCGCGCTCGAGTTGCGGCCGCGAGCACGCAGTAGCGAGATCGCCGGCATCGAAATCGAGACGTATGGCCCTGGATACGAGATTGTGAAGGAGATGAATCCACGCACGCCGTACGCCGGCAAGTTCAGCCTGGCGTATTGCGTGGGTGCGGCACTTGTCGACGGCCGCGTCGGCCTTGAGCAGTTCTCACAAGAACGATTTGGACCCAACGGTGTTCGTCACTCGGTGATTTCTTCGCTACTGCAGCGCACTCGCGTGATCGTCGCCGACGACCTAACGGCCAAGTATCCGGCAGCGTGGCCTACACGCATCGCGATCCAGCTCGCCGAAGGAACCGTTCTTCGCGGCGCTTCCGATTTCCCGCGTGGGAATCCGGAGAACCCAGTAACTACCGAAGAATTGGAGGCGAAGTTCGTCGCGCTGGTGGCTCCACGCTTCGGCAACGACGTCGCGCAACGTGGCGTCGAGCTCGTTCGCGGCATCGAAGCGTGCAGTGACATTGGTCTACCATTTCGCGACCTCGCGCCTAACGCCGCATTGCAGGTTGCCGCGCTGTCATGACGGACATCAATCCGCGCGCGGCTGACCACGCGGAGTACCGGCAAGGCGTACGCGACCTCTGCGCACGATTCGGCAGCGACTACTGGCAAGACGTCGACTCGCGCGCGGAGTATCCGGAGAAATTCGTTCAGGCGCTGACAGAGGCGGGTTGGCTCGCGGCGCTCATCCCTGCGGAGTTCGGCGGCGGTGGCATGGGCGTGGCCGAAGCGTCCGTGATTCTCGAAGAAATCAATCGCTCAGGCGCAAACTCGGGCGCTTGCCACGCACAGATGTACATCATGGGAACGCTGCTTCGACATGGCTCGGCTGAACAGAAACAGCGCTACCTGCCGCCCATCGCCCACGGCGAATTGCGACTGCAAGCGTTCGGCGTGACGGAGCCAACTGCCGGCACGGACACGACGAAGATCACGACATTCGCCGAGCGACGCGGCGATCGTTATGTCGTCAACGGGCAAAAGATATTCATCTCGCGCGTGCAGCACTCCGATCTCATGCTGCTCCTCGCGCGCACGACGCCGATCGCCGACGTCAAAAAGAAGTCCGATGGTCTGTCTGTCTTCCTCGTCGACTTGCGAGACGGAGCGAAACGCGGCCTAACGCTCCGGCCAATTCGCAACATGGTGAACCACGAGACCAACGAGGTCTTCCTCGAGGACTTCGAAGTCCCTGCCGAGAATCTCATCGGTGAAGAAGGCATGGGGTTCCGCTATATCCTCAGTGGGATGAACGCCGAGCGGATCCTGATCGCCGCCGAGTGCATCGGGGACGGCTTCTGGTTCATCGATCGTGCCGCGCGTTATGCACGGGAGCGCATCGTCTTCGATAGGCCGATCGGCGAAAATCAGGGCGTCCAGTTTCCAATCGCGCGCGCGTACGCGAACGTCCGCTCGGCTGACCTCATGCGATACGAGGCGGCGCGACTGTACGACGCGGGCCGGCCGTGCGGGGCCGAGGCGAATATGGCGAAGCTCCTGGCTGCTGATGCCTCCTGGGAGGCAGCGAATGTGTGCCTGCAGACGCACGGCGGTTTTGGTTTCGCCGCGGAGTACGACGTCGAGCGAAAATTTCGCGAAACGCGACTATATCAGGTCGCGCCTGTGTCTACGAACTTGATCCTCTCGTATATCGGCGAGCACGTCCTTGAGATGCCAAGATCCTTTTGAGCCCTTCGCCGAGCGGCTTTCGCCACAGGGGACACAGAGACCACAGAGGACTGCATGAGAGGGACTGACCAACTGCCCCTGAGTGGATTGCGAGTTGTCGCGCTGGAACAAGCCGTTGCGGCGCCGTTCTGCTCGAGACAGCTGGCCGACATGGGCGCGGACGTGATCAAGGTCGAGCGGCCTAATGGCGGCGACTCGGCAAGATCGTTCGACAGCACGATACGCGGCCAGTCCGCGTACTTCGTCTGGCTCAATCGCGGGAAGCGTAGCGTCGCGTTGGACCTGTCAACCGAACCAGCGCGTCACGTTTTTGCGCAGTTACTCGCGCGCGCCGACATCTTCGTACACAATCTGGCGCCCGGTGGCGTTGAGCGGCTCGGCTTCGGATACGACGCGCTCGCGCACAAGCACCCGCGCCTCATCTGGTGCGGCATCTCCGGCTACGGTCCTGATGGTCCGCACCGAGACTCCAAAGCGTACGATATGCTTGTGCAGGCGGAGTCGGGCGTGGTCTCGCTTACAGGCTGGCCTAACGCCCCAGCCAAAGTCGGGATCTCCATCGCCGACATCTCGGCCGGGCTGTACGCCTATTCGTCCATTCTCACGGCGCTCATTCAGCGCAGCCAGACCGGCGTCGGCGAACGCATCGACATTTCAATGCTGGAGTGTCTCACGGAATGGGTTTCGCCGCCGTTGTATGTGTGGCACGGGACAGGCACCGTTCCTGCGCGCGTCGGAGTGCGGCACAACATGATCGTTCCGTATGGCGCGTATGCGTGCTCGGATGGCGCCGTGATGTTTGCGATCCAGAATGCCGCGGAGTGGCGCCGGTTTTGTGACGTGGTGATGCGACAGCCAGGCCTCTCCGACGACGAGCGCTTCAACACGAATCCGAATCGCCTAACGAACCGTGAGGCGCTCGAGACACTCATCGAGAATCGCTTCCGCAGCTACACTCGCGCTCAGGTGAGCGAGTGGCTGACAGCAGCCGATATCGCCACAGGGAATGTCAACGACGTTCCCGCAGTGGCCGAGCATCCGCAGCTCGCCGCGCGTGGACGCTGGAAGACGGTGGCATCTCCCGGCGGGGAGATCCCCGCGCTGGTGCCGCCGCATAACCTTGGCGGCGTCACGCCGCGCATGGGTGCTGTCCCCGCGTTAGGTGAGCACACGAGCGAGGTCCTCGTCGAGCTGGGCATCACGCCCCCAGCCAGGCCGCTGCCACAGCCCTAACGAGGCCGCCGCATCTCCGCTGCGAAGTAGATGCGCGCAACGCCGTCCGCGATCAGCGCCGGCTGTGCGTTGTCGCTGTTCGCGAGAACGATGACGCTGAGGCTGTCATCGACGAAGCGCGCGAACTCGGCTCGGAACCCGGGAAGCGCGCCGCCATGATGCACGAGCAGGTGGCTGTCGAGCGAGTCGAGCGCCCAGCCGAATCCATAGCCCGACGAGCCACCGCCCGTGAGCTGCATGCGCGTCCACATCGCCGCGCGACTCGCTCTCGTCAGTACCCGATCCTCATTGAGAGCGGCGTCCCACTTCGCCAAGTCGATCACCGTCGACAGAAACGCGCCGCTCGGGCGCAGCGCGAGAAGCTCTGCCGCATTGACGTACCCGCTGTCGCGCCAGACATAGCCTCGAGCCCGGTGCGGAACGAGCGCAGTTGTGCTCGTCGTCCGCGTCTCCTTCATCTCCAGAGGCTGGAATACGCGCTCGGTGAGGAAGGCGCTCCACGCCTTTCCTGATACGCGCGCGATGACATCAGCGAGCGTGAAATAGCAGACGTTGCAGTACTGATATTTCGATCCCGTTGGGAACTCAAGCGGTCGCGCGAACGCAGAACGGATCACGACGCTGTCCGCCTGAACCTTCAGCGCGTCGAATGCCGGTCCTTCGCGCAACACGCCCGACGTGTGCGTGAGGAAGTGGCGCAGAGTGATGCCGCGCCAGGAGTCGGGCGCATCGGCGTAGTACTTAGTGATCGGATCATCGACTGTCAGCCGGCCATCTTGCGCGAGGAGCATGATACCGGTGGCAAGGAACTGCTTGCTCACCGATCCGATTTTGAAAACTGTGCCCGTCGTAACAGGAACTCCGTTCTCTAGATCGGCCACGCCGTATCCTTGTGCTTTGATCACTTTGCCTGCGCGTACGATCGCGAGCGACAGGCCGGGAATGTGCTGCAGCGCCATTTGCGCCGTGACGTAACGATCGACCGAGTCGCTCGCTATTGCTCTCGCGCCACCCGATTGAGCGTGGAGCGGCGGCGCATGCACGACGGCCAGGAACATGAGCGCGAGCATGCGAGAGGTCACGAGATTCACGGATGGTTTGTTCATGATTA
>DASYRX010000173.1:0-14384 GCA_036003845.1 Gemmatimonadaceae bacterium
GATCGATCTTCGACGAGGCTAACGGCCGCGCCCCATCCGTATCTGTATGTGCGGTATCTATGGTAGTGATGCTCGATGCGCGTCCTGGCCGAGTCGAAGACACTGATGCCCGGCACGGATCCGATCCAAAGTCGACCGTGCGAATCCTCGTGCAGCGCGCTGATGCGACTGTCGATGAGGCCTAACGGTCTGTTCGCGCCCGCAGTGAAGTGCGCGAATTCCCCGCTGGGCCCGCGCCGGTCGAGTCCCGTCTGCGTTCCCACCCATAACACTCCGTGCCTGTCGACGAGGAGCGCGAGCACGCGATCGTCGCCCAGAGTCGACGAATCAGCGGCTGCATGCACGAAGCGTTCGCCTGATATCGTACCACCGGCATTACTCGTTAGGCGGAACAGTCCGTCGCTGGATGATGCCACCCAGACACCGCCCGCGCTGTCCTCGGCGAATGCGTTGATGTATCGAGCCGGGCCTGGGCTGATGCGCCGGAAGGTTTCGTGATTGCGGTCGAACAGATTTACGCCGCCGTTTCGTGTCCCGACCCAGAGTCTGCCACGGCTGTCTTCGAAGAGCGCGCTGATCTCGCTGTCGGAGATCGACGTAGAATCGAATGGATCGTGCCGGAAAACGACGAACTGGTAGCCGTCGTAGCGATTGAGTCCGTCTTTGGTGCCGAACCACATGAAGCCGCGGCGATCCTGCACGACGGCTGATACGGCGTTCTGTGAGAGTCCGTCAGCGATCGTTAGATGGCGGAACGTGACGCGTTCCTGGGCACAGAGCGGGGCCCAGCCGGCCGCACTGAAAAACAGACAGGAAAGCGCGATAAATCCGCGCACTAACTGCCGCATCGGCCTGCACTCAGGCGTTCGAAGGCCGCAACGGTCACCTAGGGAGTCTCGCAGGAGGAAGTGCCTACATTCTACGCCTTGCGTCGCCCGCCGCGAGCCGTTCGCAACGAAAGCTGACCGTCGGTGCTAGGCTCGGTTGTCGCGTGCCGCGATCCCCGAAATGGTTCGGCAAAGGCCCAATTGGAGATCGCGCCATGTTTGCATTGCTGACAATCGCGGCGCTGACCGTCACCGTTACGACGACAGCGCCAGACACGACCGAACTGAAGGCCGATTCGCTGCTTCAGGTCCTGAAACAGGGCGGCTACACGATCATGCTGCGCCACGCGCGCACCGATCGCAGCTACATGGATGATCCGCGCACCGCGCCGCTCGACGATCGCACCAAGCAACGCAACCTGAGCGACGCCGGGGTAGCCGACGCCAAAGCGATCGGCCTCGTTATGCGCAATGCTGGCATCCCAATTGGTGAGATCGTGTCGAGCCCGATGTTCCGCTCGAAGGAGACGGCGCAAATGGCCTTCGGTGAGCCGGCGCTATCCGCGGAGCTGATGTCGCTCACGGCAACGCCCGAACAACGCGCGCTCGTCCTCAAGGCTCCGAAGCCTGGGACGAACCGCGCGATCGTCACGCACCACTTCATCATCGAGCGCTATGTCCCAGGCATCAAACTCGGCGACATCGGCGAGAGCGAAGCCGCCGTCGTGCGGACGACGCCTAACGGTGACATCGTCATGGTTGGCCGCTTCACGCTGGCGGACTGGGAACGGCTCTCTGGCGGGAAAACGGCCGACGCCAGCGACAAGCAGAAGCAGGACGACCGTAGCCTGTTCACCGCGATACATGGCGGCGCTGGACGGCTACATCCCTCGCCGGGATCGAGCGACTCGCTGCAGCCATTCGTGTGGACGGCGACTCCCGCGACGCGCTTGGCTGGCTTGTATCTCCATACGTTCAATTCGGGTGACGCAGCGCAAATGCGCGCATTCATCGAAAAGTCGCTCGTGCCGGATCCAAACCGCAGCACCGACAAGCGCGTCGAAACGTACCGCGCGATGTTCAGCGATCACGGCGCAATCGCGATCGTCGGCACCGAGAGCGCGCTGCACAACGAGGCCACTATTCGGGTACGATCGAAGCGTGGCGAGTTTTCGATTATTGTGACGGTGAGCCCTGACGATCACAACAAAGCCTCTTCCATTCGTATGGCTGGGGGCCAGTAGTTCAGGGACAACGGATCCCGAGGCGGATGTGACCTATACAATGAATGGCAACATCTCCTGAGGCATCGAGTGCGCGGGACGCGGTAACGCATTCCGCGCACTCGCACGCTGCCCCACTCGGCGCCGTCCTCGCTATCGCGGGCGCGTGCCTGCTGATGGCGATCATGAGCGCAGCCGATGTGCGTCTCGTGACGACGGTGCACGGGAGTCCGGTCCCCTGGAGCACCGTTCTCTCGACCACGTTGCCGCGCTGGATCCTTTTCGCCGTCGCTCTGCCGATCGTACTGCATATCACGCTGCACCGGCCGCCCTGGCCGTTCACGTTAGGCAGGCTAACCCTGCACGCGGCGCTCTTTGCCGGGCTCGCGACGGCGCACGCGGTCGTGCATGCGTGGGCATCACGCCCCATGATGCCGTTAGGCGGCTTTCTGTTCGGGTTCGAGATGCACGTGTCCCGCGTCTGGATAAGCTCGATGCCGCTGCTCATCCCGCTCTACTGCGCCACGCTTCTAACCGCGTGGAGTATCCAACAGCTGCGCGAGCGACGCGCGCGAGCGCTGCGAGAGTCGCAGCTGGAGAGTCAGCTTCAGTCCGCGCGCTTGGCCGCTCTGCGCGCGCAGCTGCACCCGCACTTCCTGTACAACACACTCAACGGCATCTCGGCGCTCGTCGCTGACAGGCAGCACGAGCGCGCGTCAGGCGCACTGGAGCAGCTCGCCGAGTTACTGCACGCAGCATTTCGCGACGATGGACGCGATCGCATTCCGCTCTCCGAGGAGATAGTGCTTGCCCAGCGGTATCTCGCGCTGCAGCAGCTGCGCTTTGGAGACAGGCTGCGTTGCGATGTCGCCGTGGCGCCCGACGCGGCCGCTTGTCTTGTCCCGCCGCTCATCCTGCAACCGCTCGTGGAGAACGCGGTTGTGCACGGACTGACGCGACGCAGCGGGGCGATGCGCCTAACGCTTGATGCTCGGCGCGAAGGCGAGCATGTGACAATCGTCATCGCGCACGACGGCGTCGAGTTGCCGCGTGACTGGAGTGCGGCCTCGCGCAGCGGCGTCGGTCTCAGTAACACGCGCGCTCGGCTCGCGAACATGTTCGGTGGCGCCGCTGAGCTGATGGTGCGTCGCCGAGCTGGTGGCGGCGTCGAATCGATTCTGCACATCCCGGCGCCGCTGTCGGCGGTCGCGCGATCGGGAGAGGCGACGCCGGCAGAGCTGCAAGTGGTATGAAGCTCGGCGCACGCTACTCCGTACTCGTCGTCGATGACGAGCCCCTCGCGCGTCAGCGCATCCGCCAGCTTTTGAGCGCTGCGCCCGACTTCGACGTTGTCGGTGAGTGTGCCGACGGCTCGACG
The DNA here is from genome assembly GCA_036003845.1 of Gemmatimonadaceae bacterium. GTDB lineage: Bacteria > Gemmatimonadota > Gemmatimonadetes > Gemmatimonadales > Gemmatimonadaceae > DASYRX01. The sequence continues at coordinate 3,429 of DASYRX010000173.1, forward strand.
GTAGAAGACGCCGTGCGGTCGCTGCGCCCCGACATCGTTTTCCTCGATATCAAGATGATCCATGCGGACGGCTTCGCTGCACAGGCAGCGATCCGCGACGCCGTCAGGCATGTCGTGTTCGTCACCGCGCATCCAGAGCATGCGACGCGCGCATTTGACGTCGCCGCCTTGGATTACCTCGTCAAGCCGCTCACGACTGAACGTTTCAACGCCGCGCTCGATCGTGTGCGTCGTGCCGGCGGTGCCGACGCGAAGCCGCGGATCTTTCTCGGGACGCAGCAAGGTGGCGTGGCGCTACCGATCGCGGACATCAGCTGGATCGAGGCTGACGGCGCATACGTTGTCGTCCACGCGGGAGGCAAGCGGCACGTGCTGCGTGAGTCGCTCACTGAAATGCTCGAACGGTTAGGCAGCCGCTTCACTCGCATTCACCGTTCGGCTGTCGTCAACCTCGATCGCGTGCGTGCGACGAGGCGAGTTCGCGATGGACTCGAGATCGAGCTCGCCGATGGAACCCGCGTCCCTGTCAGCCGGCGTCGCGCCCGGCAATTGATCTCGCGACTCTCGGACGATCTCCCAAGCGCACGCTAAGCCGGGCCATTTGGTGCGCGTAAGCGCGCCCATCTTGCGCAATGCTACAAACAGGGAAGGCTTAGCTCACAATACAATCGACGGCTGTTTGCATCCCCGCTGGGAGGACAACGCATGCGTCCCCGTTCTTCGATCCTCGCTGCTCTGTTTGCAACGATCGTGGTCACTCCGCCGAGCTGGGGTCAGACCCCCACGGCACCGCCGCTCAATGCCAAGGTGCAGGAAACGTTGATGGGCGCCTACGGCGGTTTGATGTATATGAGCGCTGACGGCGAGCACATGGGAATGATGGCGCCGAAAGGGAGTCGCCAGGTGGTGTTGATCGATGGCGTCGAGGGACCGGTGTTCGATGAAATCCCCCCGTTCATCTTCAATATCCAGTCGTCGATCCAATTCAGCCCTACCGGTGGGCGAAGCGCTTATGTCGGCCGCCGAGGTGGCGACTTCATTGTGGTGATCGACGGCAAGGAAGCTGGTACGCTGTTCACTTCGCAGACCCAGCAGAGCGTATCGTACGCCACCAACCAGGGCTGGAAGTTCTGGTTCAACAATGATGGATCGCGGCTCGCGTATGCTGGCATCGCACCTGCCGGCGGCGGCTTTGTCATGGTTGTCGACGGTGTGAAAAGCCCGGTGTATCGGGCAATCGATTTCAGACAGAGCGTGATGAACGGCAAGCGGTTCATCTACGTCGCGCAGACTCCCGACCAGCAGTGGCACGCGGTGGTGGATGGCAAGCCGGGCCCCGCTTACCCCACGATCACATACCTCACGGTTACGCCGGATGGCACTCACTATGCCTACGTCGCCAGCCAGCAGAGCGCGACCGGGCCAACAACTGCCGTTGTTGTCGATGGCGTCGAAGGCAAATTCTATTTTGGAGTTGGCGATCTGGAACAGGCGCCGGACGGTCGCGTCGCGTACGTCGCGACCACTAACCGCGGCGACGGGGACCGGCGCGGCGGCGAGGCAGTCCTGATCGTAAATGGCGTGCTCGCGCAGCGGGCGACATCAGGAGCCCCCTTTGGCCCGCAGTTCGCGAACACGATCAGACCCTCGTTCCGTTCACCGTCTCGCCGCGTCGCTTGGAGTCCGGACGGAAAGGGCTTCGCTGTCATCCAGCCGAACACTCCCAATCCCGGCATCACCGTCATGGTGAATGGGAAGCCGATGGGCCCCACGTACCTCGTCGCCGACGAACTCCAGTGGAGCTCCGACGGCAGCCATTTCGCGTATGTAGGGACCAGCCCTAACGGGACTTTCGCCGTTGTCGACGGCCAGGAGCTCCCATTCAGCACTATCAGCGAATTCCAGTTCAGCCCCGACGGAAAGCGCTACGCGTTCCGAGCCGGATCCTCGGTCGTTGTGGACGGCAAGGAGCAGTCGAAGGGGATTGCTCTCATCAACGGATTGCTGCGATTCAGCTCAAACAGCAAACACTTCGCGTACGGCGCGCAGACCACTGCGAACTCTCAAGCCTTTCTCGACGGCGTAGCCAAGCCCACGTTCCTGGGCAACTTCGTATCGCAGACACTGGTTCAGCCGGCACTCAGTTTTCCAGAGGTGTTTTTCAGTCCAGACGGGAACCACGTCGCGTACGTGGGCCGCAAACAGAGCCCGACCGCACGATTCGGCGTCTTCGTGGACGACGTGAGCTATGAGGGTCCGGGACAGTCGTTCACGTTCCCGTCGTTCAGCCCTGACAGCAAACACCTCGCTGTGTTTACAACAGCCGGCCAGGGCTGGGCCGTGATGATCGACGGGAAGATAGGAGCGACCAACTACGATAACCTGCTGCCCCTCCAACCCAACGCGGCCCGCTTCGTTGATAACAACACCTTCAGGTTCTACGGCATCAAAGGTGGTAAGATCTATCGAGTAACCGTGACCCTCTGACCTCAGCCCTCAGATCACACACGCCTAACGCTTGCAGGCCGCGAGCGTGCTGCGCCCCTTGAGCTGGAAGGGCCCCGCCATGTAGACGGTCCCTGTGGAACCTGTTGACGCGCAGTAACCGCCATCCAGCGCTCTTGTGACACCCGGCAGCCCCTCGGCTGTACCCGGCGAGAACTGCCACTCCAATTCCACTACGCGTTTCCCTGCTGCGTAGCGCGTCATGACTTAGCTTCTTTGCGCGCTGACCTGTCCCTGCGTTTGAGAGCCCGCGCATTGCGCCGCGCGGCTCGCGTCGGCTTTGTAGTCGTATCGCCCCTTGAGGTATTGGTGAAACTCGTTGGCCATCGGCGAGAAGGTGTCCTCGCTTTGGTCCGGTCGCTCCATCCGTGTGTCGAAGACCTGGCTGAAATAAATGACACCCCCGGGGGCGCCGAGGTCGGACCAGCACACCGCGCGCATCGTCGTTCCCTGAGCGTTCGCGTTAGGCGGCGTTTGAACGCTGGAAGCGGCCGGTGCTTGTGAGGACGGCGCGGCGGCCCCGGGCGGCACTGCCGATTTGTACACCCAATCCGTTTCGACGACTTTTTGCATTAGCCGCGCCGCAGTTCGCATTCGCGCCTTCACTCCAGCCTGCGCCTGCTCGAGTGAGGCGGCCAGCGCGCATTGACCGGCCGTCCCACCCTTGGGGCCTCCGTACTTCTCTGCGACATAGTCCCCGAACGCGGCTCCCCACGTCACCATCGTGTGGTAGGACGGCTCGGCACCGCGAGGGTCCTTCTCGAACGGAGCGCTGAATGCGGCGCTGAAGTACGTGGTGCCCCCGAAGTTCGCGGTACAAGCTGCATGAGCAATCGTGGCCGGTTGCCCGGCGGCGAGTCGGGCCCAGACGGTCAGGCAGAAAAACGCAAACCCAAGGCGTGGGAGTCCGTTGTTGCGACGCATCGTTGTCCTCTCTTCTGCTGCGATTGTATTCGACGTGGTCAATGTACGGCCCCTAAACACACGCGTAAGACGCGGGCCCTGGTTGCATTGCGTGCGTCGCCGGTCTAACCCGTCATTCATGTCACTGGACTGTCACGCCTAACGCGTTTGTCCGCGCCAGGTTCCCTGGAGGCGGCGTGACCGCGGCCCAAGGATGACGCGCGTCGGCATGAGCTTCAGGAGCCGCTCGCAACCAAAGGCGACCGGTAGTCACGCGGGTCGTGGAAGACGTGTGCCGCCCGCCGACATCGTGTGGCCACATGTCCTCGATCACCCCTGTCGCAGAATCGAGCGTCGCGGCACGCGCGTGGAGCGTGCCCGCCGAGCTGCCCTATTGGATTCTGCGAATTGGCGCGGCGCTCTGCTTCATCGGGCACGGCGCCTTTGGATTCATCACGAAAGCAGCGTGGATCCCGTACTTCGCAGTCGTTGGCATTCCCGAGGCGTGGGCCTGGCGCTCGATGCCGCTCGTCGGCGCCGTGGACGTCACGGTGGGGATGATGCTGCTCTTCGCGCCTCGCCGCTTCGCGTTAGGCTACATGTCGCTATGGGCGCTATGGACCGCGCTGCTCAGACCACTGAGCGGCGAACCGTTCTTCGAGACGATCGAGCGCGCGGGTAACTATGGCGTCCCGTTCGCACTGCTGTTGATGAGCGGCTGGCCGCGTAACCTGCGTGGTTGGTTCAGCGCCGTTCCCACTGCTGCTGTCAGCGGTCAGCTTGCGCCTGACGGCCGACAGCTAGGGCTGATGTTGCAAGTGACGACTGTGCTTCTACTGGCCGGGCACGGTGCGTTAGGCGCTATCAGCGGCAAGCCGCTCTTCGCGACACACTACGCGGCCGCCGGTCTCCCCGCGGGATTGACGGCAGCGATCGGCTGGTTCGAACTGGGACTCGCCGCCGTAATCGCCGTCCGACCGTTCGCATCCGTTCTGCTCTTCATATGCGCATGGAAGCTGGCGACCGAGTCGCTGTTCCTCGCCGCGGGAGCACCCGTGTGGGAGCTCGTCGAACGTGCGGGAAGCTTCGCCGCACCACTGGCGCTGGCCCTGCTGATGCAGCGTGCTGCCGCAGGTCGCCGAGCGCGTCATTCCCCGGCGGCGATGCCTAACTAGCGGGCTAGACGGCGTCTCAGCTCCGCCAGGTTCGTGTTCGTTGGATCGAGCTGCGCCAATCGCTCGACGTGCGCGCGCGCCTTCTCAGCGTTGCCGAGCAAGAGCCTGCAGTCCGCGGCGCCGATGAGCGCGGTGATGCGACCTCGCGACTCGGGATACACGTCGAGCCACGCTTCATAGACAGGCGCAGCACGATCACATGCCTTATCGCTACGCAGCTCGATCGCGGCGATCAGTGCCTGCGTCTGCGTCGTATCGTACTCCTGGGGGCGCCTAACGAGCATGCGAAAGAGGGCCGCCGCCGAATCACCGCCCGCCGCGCGCGCGGCGCGATAGAGCGCCTTGGCTATCGATCGCTTGGGCAAGTCCGGCGATCCGCCCGCCAGGATTTTCAGTATCCGTTGACTGATCCTGTCGGTGTCCAGATCGCGCACGTTTCCGAGGACCACGATCGTCTGTCCTCGACTCGGTATCCTAACGATTTGACTTCGGAATCCAGTTTCCAACCCGACGTGCCAGAACGAGCGAACGCCGCCGGGAAGCGAGTCGATGCGCCAGCCGTACCATGCGTCTCCTTCACGGCGATCGAAGATGAGAGCGCGCAGCGAGTCGGGCAGCAGAGTATTTGAGCTCAGCGCCTCGCTCCACCGTAGAAGGTCATCGACGGTTGTCACGACTCCGCCCGTCGACCACGTCGTCGACGGGTCGCGCTGCTCGGCGTTGTCGTACCTGGCTTCCAGAAAGTTGTAGCGATACGGCCGCGCGCGTCCTGGCAGAATGCTGACGGCATCGTCAAGACTGCTCGATGTCATCCGCGCTGGCTCGAAGATCTCCTTCTGCAGCAGTGTCCCGAACGGAGTGCCAGTCACTTTCTCGAGCACGACACCCAGGATCATGTAGCCGATGCTGGAATAGTCCTCGCGTGTTCCAGGCGGAAACGTTAGGCCCTTCGCCGCATACAGCCGAATGACATCTGCCTGCGACTGCGGCATACGTGCCGCGCCGTCGAAAAACCCTTGGACTGCTCCCCAATGCTTGAATCCTGATCGGTGCGTGAGTAGGTGTCGGATCGTTATGTCGCCGTTCGACGGGTCAGGAAACTCCGGCCAGTATCGCACAACGGGCGTGTCGAGTGCGATGCGGCCGCGCGCGACTTGCTGCAGCGTCAGCACCGCGGTGAAGCCTTTTGTGATCGATCCAATGACGAAGCGATGCTCAGGTCGCGCGGTAATGTCGAATTCCCTGTCGCTGTACCCCACTGCGCGCCGCATCAGCACACGCCCGCGTTCGGCGACAAGTACTACGCCACTGATATCACCGAGCGATGCATACGCACCCATCAGCGCCTTGAGCTTCGCAATGCGCGCGTCCGTACGCTGCGCTGCGCCTGTCGAGGCGATCGAGCACGCGACGATCGCCAGGCGAAAGACCGGCCGACGAAGCATGCTTCATTCTGACCACGCCCGCGCCGAAGTGGCGCGGCGTTAACTCAGCGTTAACGCTGCCCGGTTTCGACGTCGAGCACGAGTCCGACGCCGCGAACGGTCGTTAGGCTCACCGCTGGATCGTGTCGCAGGTGTCGCCGCAGCCTGTGCACGAAGACGTCCATGCTGCGCCGCGAGTACGCGTCGTCTCGTTTCCAGATCGACTCGAGCGCGGCGTCCCGTCGCAGGAGACGGCCTCGGCTTGCACAGAGCAGCGACAGCAATGCCGCCTCTCGTTCGGTCAAGCGCTGGCGTCGCGCGCCAAGCGAAAGCGTGAGCGCGTTAGGATCGAACTCGTAACGACCGATTGCCGTCGGGGCAGCAGACGGTGCCAACGACGGCTGCGTTCGCCGCAGCACCGCGCCGATGCGTGCGACGAGTTCGTCCTCGTCGACTGGTTTGACGACGTAATCGTCCGCGCCAACCCCAAAGCCGCGGAGTCTGTCGGACTTGAGTCCGCGCGCGGTGAGAAAGATGAGCGGCATGTCCGCACGTGCTCGGCGGATGGCGACGGCGATCTCAAAGCCATCCATGCGCGGCAGCATCACATCGAGAACGCAGAGATCGGCGTGCGATCGGCTCAGCCACTCCATGGCGCCGATGCCGTTGCGGAACCAGATGAGATCGAACCCGCGAATGTCGAGAAACGCTCGCAGTGCTTCTCCCAGCTCCAGATCATCCTCGACTAGGAGAATGGTGGCTCGCTCAGCCAGCCGAGGAATCACCGTGCAGGCTCCGCTGGCAGCGCGAGGACGAAGAGAGCTCCGTTAGGCTGTGCGTCGCGCAGTTCGACAGTTCCACCGTGAAGCTCCACGACGGCTCGCACCTGGCTGAGGCCCAGTCCGAAGCCTTTCACGTCGCGGTTCGCGCCGTTCGTGACTCGGAAGAACGGGGCGAAGATGTCAGCTCTGTGTTGCTGCGCGACGCCGGCGCCGCTGTCCTCTACTTCTATGATGCACGTCGCCGCGATGCGCTTTGTGCGCACGACGACGGTCGCCGGTGAGCCGCCATACTTGAACGCGTTGTCCAGCAAGTTGGCGACTGCTTGTTCCAGATGCTCGGCGTCGCCGTGAACGATGACGGGCGCTTCGGTCAGCTCTAACGCGAGTCTCGCGCCGACAGATTCGCGGACAGGATCGAGATCCGCGGCCGCACGCCTAACGAGGTCATTGAGGTCGATCACAGCATGGGCGACTTGCGTCTTCCCCGATTGCAACGCCGCGAGATCGAGGAGGCGTTCAGCGTGCCTGGACAAACGGTCCTTGGCGCGGCCGATGAGTGCCACTTGACGTGCGAGCTCGGCGTCGTCCATAACCACATCAGAGTGACCGAGCACTTTCCCGGCGACCGAGATCGAAAAGAGCGGCGTTCGAAACTCGTGCGCCAGGTTGTTGACGAAGGCAATCTGCTGCTCGTTCTGTCGCCGCAAGCGCGCAAGGCCGATGAAGGTGGCGGCGACACATGCAACGAGCACGCAGACGAGGGTCACCGAGATCGCGACGAAGCCGCCGATTGCGCCGAGGAACGTCGCCGGACCGACGTCATCGAACAGCAGGCCTAACCGCACCTTACACGAGGGGCAGACGGGTTTGAGCTGGATTGTTCTTACGGCGGCAGTGTCTCGCGACGGTGGATCGGTCCAATGCTTCAGCGGCTCGGAGGCGCGCGCGAGCACGAGCGTATAGCGGTGTGGCAGCTGCGTTCGCGTTAGGTCCGGATCGATCCTGCCGCGGAGTGCGGTAAAGACAGCGCGAGCCGCGGCGGTATCCACATCGCCTCGTTGTGTAAATGTCGCGATTTGCTCGGCGATTTCGTCGCCGGGATCGATGCGTTCGCGAACCGCGCTGAGAACAACGTCGACCTGACGATCGAATGCGGCGCGCGCGTCGCGATAGCCGCGCAACAGCCAATACCCCTGCAGTAGCAGCAATGCGGCGATGGAAATCGTCGTCGCTGCTGCGATGGCTCGAATCCGGGCGAGCGTCATTCAACAATGATAGTGATTCCTTCCGCAGTGTGATCGTCTTGTAGGCGATGGCATCCTCGCCGAGTGCAACGCAAACGATCCTGCGCTGGATGGGCGCAGTCGCCGTTGTCGGTGTCGCCGCCGGTATCTGGGCGATGTTCGAGCGCGTTCCGCCGCTGGCCGAGTCGGGACACAAACCAACCGAGTTTTGGTTCTACGCCTTCTGGATTCCTGTCGGCGCGATCGTCGGCGCTGTCGTAGGTATCGTGCTCGGCAGCGTGGTCGCAATCGGGTCCGCGGCTCTGCAGCGCCTGCGTTAGGCAGCCAGGCGTAACGATTATGCCTGTTCTGGCGGCGAGGCGTCCGTGTTGTCCGCTAACCGCGACGCGATTCCTTCCATCTGAAGCCGACGCTGCCGAGCCCACGAAGGAAGCTGCAGCACCGGAATGGCGAGCATTGCGAGACCGCCTAGCGCGAAAGCCAGGATCATGCCGAGAGACTCCGACGGGCCAGTCACGCCGTTGATTAGCGTCATCAGGCTCGCCGTACCTAGGAGAGCCAAACCTCCAGCCATAGCGCTGCGTGCGCTGCCCTTTATCGTTTGCAGCCTAACGCGATCGCCCGTTGCGGTTGGCTCGACCAATGCCTGCAGGTTTCCGTTCGTCCACTGCTTGAAGTTGCCTTCCGATTTGACGACGCCGCGTGCGTCGAACGTCTCTCGAAGGTCGACTACGAGTCTGTCCCATTCTGCCGGGGAAAGCCGTCGATCCAGCTCGATCGTGCGGCCAACGCCGATTGGCAGGCCAAGAAGGTGGCGCGAATGCTGGCTTTTTGGAGCATCCAGCGACTTCGCCGCTTCTGCGACAAGCGCGGGCGAGATTCCCACATCGCGTCCGATCTCCTGGAGGTCGGCTAATGTCATACCTTCGGCGGGCGCGAGCTGCCTCTTCGTGGACTGCTGATTCTCAGCGGCCCGCTCGAAGATCCTGGCAACTTCTTCTTCGCTGTATCTGCGTTCTGACATGCGTTTCAACATCGAAGGTGCGCGGGGATGCGGCAAGCGGTGTCACTCGCGCTTGCGCTTCAGCTCCTCGAACGCTGATTCGACAGACTCCGGAAGCAGTAGGTTGTCGGCGATCGCCGCGATCTCCTCGGCTTCCTTCCACGCGATCTCGAGCTCGAGCAACTCTCCTTCCAGGGCTCGCCGCTCCGTTTCCTCGTGCAATGCCATCTCGAGCGCGAGTCGGTGGTGAGCAGGTAGCGAGTACAAACCGTACTTGTTGAAGTCGCTGTGCCCGCTCCAGCGCGATCGCCGCTTCGTCGGGTACGGGCGTTCGTAAGCTGGAGCAGTTTCTGTGAGCCGAGCGAGATACTCCTCAGCACTCCCTGACTGCTCGATCTCGCTCACCGCGTCGGAGACTGCTTGTCGAGCGCCACCAAAGCGATTGACCTTCGGTATCACGATCGAGGCGATGCGCTCGGCTTCGCGTCCCTCGAATTGTGCGCTGCCGTTCTTGAAGCGGAGATAGAGTGACATCGAGCCGTCATCCGCACGGCTGATCCTCGACTCGCCGAGGTGGCGCCGCCTAACGTGAACGACGCCGGCGTTGTCCGTGCGAATCTTGGCCACGACGCTTTCCGGATCGCCGCGCACGATGCGTTGGCCCATTTGCGCGAGCATCCAGCCGAAGGCGCCCATGCCAATGCCGGCGATCGCGCCGCCGGTGATAACGACGCCGAGTGCAGCGATCCCTCCTCCCGCCACGAGCAGCTGACGGCGGCGACGCCGCCCGAACTGATCGCCGTAACGCCATGCGGCGAATTCGGGGCGCTGCGGTTGGCCGATCCTAACGAGTGTCGTCCCGTCGCGCAGCTGCGCAAGGCCGATGTTGTCCGTCGCAACGCGCCGGCGCGTATCGCGGTAGAGTTTTTCAGCCTGCTCGATCGCTTCCCAGCGTTCGTCCAGCGGCGTGAGGTTCCAGCGCTCGCATTGTCGGCAGACGACCCACAGGCGACCCTTCGCCGCGTCGAACGCGAGGCGGCGCCCAACGGGAAACGTCTCGAGCGCCTCGTTGTTGCCGAGCGGTTTGTTGCAGAAGAGACAGGTCGCGTACACTGCGAATTGGAATACGGGGAATTACACGCGTGAGTTTAGCGCCCACCCCAGCGCTGTTACGAGCGCGGCGTTAGCGCAGTGGCTGCACCGATGGCACATTCCGGCATCCCGATCTGGAGTCTTGATGCGCCGCGAGTTCGTCATCGCCGCCGTGAGTGTCTTTGTCGTTGCTGCCCAAGGGTTTGCACAGCCAGGGCGCGGCGGCACCCGAGTTCAGCCTGGCCAGGAATGCCCGCCGGGCACAACCGAAGTGCGTCCGAATCTCTGCCAGGCGCCCGAAACGGCGCCGCCGAGCATTGTTGATTATCGCCCCAAGTCGACCCTCGTGACGGCGGTGCACGTGGTGCCGAAGTCGAAGTTTCCGTCGATCGATTTCCACGGCCACCCCGGCGACATAGCGTCAGCCGAAGCGCTCGAGCGACTCGGCGCCGCGATGGACAGCATCGGCGTCCAGACGATGATCGCCGCGAACAATACCTCCGGCGAGCAACTCAAAAACACGATGGCCGCGATTCGCGCGTCGGCGAAGATGAAGGACCGCGTGCGCGTACTCACCGGCATCAGCCTCCGCGACGTAGGTCCTGGTTGGGCCGAGCGCGCTGTCGCGCAACTCGAAGCCGACGTAGCAGCCGGCGCTGTCGGCGTGGGCGAGATCGGAAAGGGCTTCGGCCTTTCGACAATGAAGTCGGACGGCACTCGACTCAAACTGGACGACCCCGAGCTCAAACCGATCTGGGACGCATGCGCGCGACTCGGTCTCCCTGTGTTCATTCACACGGCCGACCCGCAGGAGTTCTTCAAGAATAT